>DATKQI010000255.1:0-9373 GCA_035532755.1 Acetobacteraceae bacterium | reverse complement strand
CGAAACCGGCCGGCCCGAGCGCTACCGCGTCATCTGCTTCGATGGCGCCTTCCACGGCCGCACGCTCGCGATGATCTCCGCCACCGGCAACGCGAAATACCTCAAGGGCTTCGGCCCGGCGGTCGAAGGGTTCGATCATGTGCCCTTCAACAACCTCAACGCGCTGCGCGATGCGATCGGCCCGGAAACCGCCGGCATCATGATCGAGCCGGTGCAGGGCGAGGGCGGCATCCGCCCGGCGGACCTGCGGTTCCTGCGAGATCTGCGCAGCACCTGCGACGAGTTCGGGCTGATCCTCGGGCTCGACGAAGTGCAGTGCGGCATGGGCCGCACCGGCAAGCTGTTCGCCCATGAATGGGCGGGGATCGCGCCGGATGTGATGGCGATCGCCAAGGGCATCGCCGGCGGCTTCCCGATGGGCGCGGTGCTGGCGAAGGAAAGCGTCGCGAAGCACCTCCTCCCCGGCGCCCACGGCACCACCTTCGGCGGCAATCCGCTCGCCTGCGCCGCCGCCAACGCGGTGCTGGACGTGGTGCTGGCGGATGGCTTCCTCGCCGGGGTCGATCGCAAGGCCCGCCGGCTGTGGGCGGCGCTCGTCGCCCTCGCTGCGGAATACCCGCAGGTGTTCGAAAGCGCGCGCGGCGCCGGGCTCATCGTCGGCCTCAAATGCGTGGTGCCGAACACCGAGGTGCAGCAGGCCGCGGTGGCCGAAGGGCTGCTCACCGTCACCGCCGGGGACAACGTGGTGCGCCTGGTGCCCCCGCTCACCGTCACCGACGCCGATTGCGACGAGGCGGTGGCGATGCTCCGCCGCACGGCGCGCCGCTGCCTGCCCTCGGCCGCCAAGGTCGCCGCGAAATGAACGGCGCGGCCCTGCGGCGCAGCGTGTCCGACGGTGCCGGCGAGGCGGGAGCAGGCGAGGCGGGGGCCAAACCCCCGCCCCGCCACTTCCTCGACCTGCGCGATTTCGATACCGCCACCCTGCGGCACATGCTGGACATCGCGGCCGGCTTCAAGCGAACCGGCGGGCTCTCCTCCCGCCCGCTTGCCGGGCGTACGCTCGCGCTGATCTTCGAGAAGCCGTCCACCCGCACCCGCGTCAGCTTCGAGGTGGCGATGCGCCAGCTCGGCGGCGATGTGGTGATGCTGTCGGGCAGCGAGATGCAGCTCGGTCGCGGTGAAAGCGTGGCCGATACCGCCCGCGTGCTCTCCCGCTACGTCGATGCGATCATGCTGCGCACCGATCGCGTGTCGAAGCTGCACGAGCTTGCCGAATACGCCACGGTGCCAGTCATCAACGGCCTCACCGAAGCCTCCCACCCCTGCCAGCTCATGGCCGATGTGCTGACGTTCGAGGAGCATCGCGGCCCCATCGCCGGGCAGGTGGTCGCCTGGTGCGGGGATGGCAACAACGTCGCCCGCTCCTGGATCGAGGCGGCGGCGCGCTTCGGCTTCACCCTCCGCCTCGCCACCCCGCCGGAACTCGCCCCGCCGGCCGACCTGGTGGCCTGGGCGCGCGCCCAGGGGGCCCGCATCGAGCTGACCGCCGATCCCGAAACGGCGGTCGCCGGCGCGCGCTGCGTGGTGACGGATACCTGGGTCAGCATGTCGGACGATCCGAACGAAAGCCGCCACAACCTGCTCGCCCCGTACTGCGTGACGGAGGCGCTGATGGCCCGTGCGGCGCCGGATGCGCTGTTCATGCACTGCCTGCCCGCCCATCGCGGGGAGGAGGTGACGGCGGGGGTGATCGACGGCCCGCAATCGGTGGTGTTCGACGGGGCGGAGAACCGGCTGCACGCCCAGAAGGGTGTCCTCGCCTGGGCGCTCGGCGCGGCGCGCTGAATCCTGCCGGGCCGGATCCCTGCCGGGCCGGGCGAACCAATCACGCTCCATCGGCGTTGACGGTCGAAGCGCCGGCATGGCAGCGGCGGTTGAAACCGGCCGCTGCCATGCCGACGTTTGGACCGCGCATCCATCTGCCGCGAACGCAAGGAGAACGACGCTCATGAGCCCCAAGGAGCCCGATGACGATTTCACCAAGGTTCGCGCCGAATTCGACCGCTTCCGCGAGGAACTTGCCGAGATGAAGGCTGCCATGGCGAGCATCATCGCCCAGGCGAAGGAGGATTTCCGGCCCGGCTCGGATGCGATGAGCAGCCTGAAGACCGGCGTGGAACACCGCATCGCCGCCCTGGAAGGGGAGCTGGAGAAGCTCGCCGGAAACATGCAGGACCGCGGGCGCGAGGCGATGAATCAAGTGGGCGCACGGGTGCAGGAACGGCCGCTCACCGCGCTCGCGATCGCGTTCGGGGTGGGGTTGATCGGCGCGCAGTTGCTGCGCCGCTGATCCCGTGCCCGCCGATCCCATCATCGACGTCATCGCCGAGCGCATCCTCGCCGGCCCGGCCGTGCGGCGCTTCGTCAACCGGCTGTGCTGGCTCGGCGCCGCGCTGGCGGCGGCACTCGCCGGCGGCGGCTTCCTGCTGGCCGCCGTCTATCTGGCGCTGACCGACGTGCTGCGCCCGGTCTATGCGGCGCTCATCCTGGCCGCCGTCCTGCTGCTGATCGCGCTCGCCGCCGCGCTGTGCGCCGCCCGGCGCGGCCGGGCGCGAACGGCGGCCTCGCCCCGGCAGGATCTGAAGCTGATCGCGCGTTCCGCCCTGCCGCTCGTCCAGGCGATGATCCTGCGCCGCCCGGTGAAATCGGTGCTGCTGGCGCTGCTCGGCGGCATGCTGACGGAATGGCTGATCGCCGATCCGGATCGCCGCCCGCCGAAGGGATGAGGATCGAGGCCTCAGGCGCGCAACTGCGGCCCGGCGCGTTCCTCCGCCGCATCCAGCGCGGCCTCGACGACGGACCGCGCCGCCATGCCGGGCAGGAGGCGCAGCAGCCCCCGCCGCCGCTGCGGGCGGAACAGCCGCGCCCGCGCCTTCTCCCCGCCCAGCGTCCGCACGAGCGTCTCCACATCGCCGAGCCCGTCGATCAGCCCGCTCGCCAGCGCCTGGCTGCCCAGGCAGAAGCTGCCGTCGAACATCCTCTCCTCCGGCGCGGTCAGCCGCGCGCCGCGGCGGCTGCGCACCCAGTCCTTGAAGCGGTCATGGATGTCGGCCATCAACTGCCGGACGAAGGTCACATCCTCGGGCCGCTCCGGGCTGAACGGATCGAGCCGCGCCTTGTTCTCCCCGGCGGTATACAGTCGCCGCTCGATCCCGTGGCGGCCGATCAGCTCGGCGAAGCCGAACCCGCCCCCCACCACCCCGATCGAGCCCACCACGCTCATCGCGTTCGCCTGGATCGAATCCGCCGCGCACGCCAGCCAGTAACCGCCGGAGGCGCCGACATCCTGGATCACCGCATGCACATGCACCGCCTTCGCCTCGGCCTCCCGCCGGATCAGGTCGGCGATGAGCTGGGATTGCACCGGGGAGCCGCCGGGGCTGTTGATATCCAGGATCAGATGCCCCTCCCGCGCCGTGGCCCCGAACGCGGCCTTCAGCACCGGCCCCGCGGATTTCAGGCTCAGCGCGCCCAGGCGGCTCGCCAGTATCCCGTGCAGCTCCACCACCGCGATGCGCGGGCCGCGCCAGAACAGAAGCCGGTCGATCACGCGGGACATATTACAAAAATCCTGACATGGTGGAAAAATTGTTACATATCGCGGCGAGGCACAGGCCGCCGGCATAGCCCTCGGCGGCCGCCTTGCCTATCCTGGCGCCGATGAACGATACACCCGCCTTCCTCGACAGCGGTCGCCCGGCCGTGCCCGATCTCGTCGTCCCGCGCGGCGTCGCGCCATTCCACCTGCCGCGGCGGCCGGTGCGCGGGCGGCTCGTGCGGCTCGGCCCGCTCGCCGATGCGCTGCTGACCCGGCATGACAACCACCCCGCCGTGACGGCGCTGACCGGGCAGGCCCTCGCGCTGGCCGCCGGGCTCGCCGCCGCGCTCAAGTTCCGCGGCTCGTTCAGCATCCAGGCGAAGGGCGATGGCCCGGTGAAGCTGCTGCTGGCCGACTGCACCGACCAGGGCGCCTTGCGCGGCTATGCCTCGGCCGATTCCGAACGGCTGTCCGCCCTGCTGGCCCGGCAGGAAAGCCCGGGTGCCGCGGCGCTTCTGGGCGACGGCTACCTCGCCTTCACCGTCGATCAGGGACCCGAGACCGAACGCCACCAGGGCATCGTCGCGATCGAGGGCGACGGCCTGGCGGAGATGGCGCTGCATTATTTCCGCACCAGCGAGCAGTTGCGCTGCTTCGTCCGCCTCGCCTGCGCGCACACCGCGGCCGGCTGGCGGGCCGGTGCGCTGATCCTCGAACGCCTGCCCGCGGAAGGCGGTACCGAGCCCAGGCCGGACGCCGAGGCGGCCGAGGAAGACTGGCGCCGTGCGACCATCCTGGCCGCCACGGTCACCGAAGGCGAACTGCTGGACGATTCGCTGCCGGCCGAGCACCTGCTGTACCGCCTGTTCCACACCGAGGGCGTGGCCGCCGACCGGCCGCGGGCGCTGGCCTACGGCTGCCGCTGCTCCCGCGCGCGGCTGTCCGGCATCCTGGAAGGGTTTTCGCCGGACGACCTTGACCACATGGTGGTGGATGGCGACATCGTGATGACCTGCGAGTTCTGCAATCTGGACTTCCGCTTTCCGCGCACCGAGTTTCGCGGCCGCGATTCCGCATGATCCGCCAGATGGAGAAGGACCGACCCATGGCAAGCCATCCGCCGACCCGCCGCGCGATCATCCGATGCGCGACCCTTGGCGCTCCCCTGCTGCTCGCTGCCTGCGCCATCGGCGAATCCGGCCCGCCGCAGGCGTTCCCGCCGCTGCGCTACAATTATCTCCGCCCGCTGCGGCTGAACGTGGCCGCCATCCAGATTCAAAGCCGCTACTTCTCCGGCCCCGGCCAGCTCGACAATCTCTCGCCCGAGCGCCCGGAAACCGCCCTGCGCCAGATGGCGCAGGACCGGCTGGTGGCCGCCGGCAGTTCCGGCAGCGCGGTCTTCGTCATCACCGACGCCTCGCTGCGCATGGTGCGGGATGAGATCGTGGGCAACCTCGCCGTCCGGCTCGACGTGCGCACGTCGGACGGCAACCGCGTGGGCTTCGCCGAAGCCCGCGTCTCCCGCAGCCATACCGCGCCCGAGAGCACCTCCACCGACGCCCTGCGCGCGGCGCTGTACGACATGACGAAAAGCCTGATGGACGCGATGAACGTGGAGTTCGAGTACCAGCTTCGCCGGTCCCTGGGCGAATGGCTGATCGGCGGCCCCGTCGGCGGCGGGGGCACGGTGGCGGCTCCGCTCGCCCCCTCCACCGTCCAGCAGCAGAACCTGCCGCCGCCCAGCGCCTACTGATCTCTCCCTTCGGGGAACTGCACCCAGTTCGCCACGGCGCCGGCGAACTGGCGCCAGGTGCCGACGGTCTGGGTGGCGGCGTCGGCCCAGAGCGCGGCGGCGGCGGGATCGTGCAGCATCCGGCGCACGGCGCGACCGATGCTCTCCGGCCCCGGGTCGGGCAGGCGGATCAGGCCGGCGGGGGGCAGCGCGGCGATGGAGGGGATGTCGGCGGAGGCGATCACCGGGATGCCCGCGTGCAGCGCCTCGATCGGCGGGATGCCGAAACCCTCGCCGCGGCTGGCGAAAATCAGGGCGCGGGCGGTGCGCAGCAGGCTTCGGATCGCGGCGTCGGATGGCTGTTCGAGGTGGCGCAGGCGCGGTTCGTCGCGCAGCCGGGCGAGGGCGGCCACCACGTCGTCGGTATGGTCGTACAGCTTGCCGGCCAGGATCAGCCGTGCCGGGCAGCCGGCGGCCCAGAGCGGTTCGAAGGCGGCGATGACGGCGGCGACGTTCTTGCGCGGGTCGATCGTGCCCAGCACCACGAAATCCTGCCGGTCGGGCGAGAAATGCTGCCGTTCCAGGTTCAGCCCGTCACCGCCCAGGGGAAACACCGGGCCGTCGGTCGCGGTGCCGCGGCGGATGCGGGTGTGGAATTCCGTGCGGGTGGCCTCGCTGATGAAGCCCACGCGGCGGACGGCGCGCAACGCGCGCAGGTAGTGCATGAACGGCACCACCCAGCCGGCCTTGACCAGTTCCGGCCGCAGCCAGGGCAGGAAATCGAACAGCAGCCAGCTGATCCGATGGACGCCGGTGGCGGCGAGATGCAGATAGGCCTCGGCGCGGCCGTGCTCGTAGAACAGCTCCGGGTTGAGGATGTCGAACCCCGCCGCAGGTGCGGCCAGCGGCCGCCCGGCCGCCAGCAGCGGGGCGAGGGCGCGGCGCTCGGCCTCGATCGCGGGGCCGTCGGCCTGCGGCGCGTCCTGCGTCAGCAGGTCGAGCACCGCATCGGGCAGGGTGACGAAGCGGGGTCGGGAATCGGGCAGCCAGCACGGCACCAGCCGTGCCGGCCCGGGCCAGTGTCGGATCAGCTCCCGCTCCACGCGCTGGATGCCCGTGCGCTGCGGCTGGCGCATCAGCTCCGTGAGGTCGATCAGCACCCCGTCCATCAATCGAGCCCGAGGGCCGTGCAAAGGGCGGCGGCATAGGCCTCCGGGCTGCGTGCGGCCTGATGCGCGGCCCGGCCTGCCTCGGCGATGCGCCGATCCGCGCCCGCCTCGAAGATGTCCGCCAGCGCCTCGGCCACCAGCACCGGGCTCAGGCTGTCGGAGACGCGGCGGATGGTGGATGGCGCATCGAGGTCGTCGGCGAGGCCCGCGTTCGCCACACCCGGCAGGCCGGCGGCGATGCAGTCCTGCAGCGCGCCGGAGATGCCGCTCCAGGGGAGCCGGCGCAGCTGGATCGCGGCATCGGCCGCGCGCAGATGGTCGCGATAGCCGGCTTCGTCGATGAAGCGGCCGGTGAAATGCACATGCCGCCCGAGGCCGAGACGGTCCGCGAGGCGCTGCCACTCCGCCGGGTCCTGGTCGTTGCCGCCGACGAACAGAAGATGCGCCTTGTGGCCCCAGCCGTGCAGCGTCTCCAGCGCCCAGATGCAGACTTCCGGCGCCTTGTTGCCATGCACGAAACCGAAGCTGCCGATCACCGGCGCATCCGCCGGCAGGCCGAGGCGGGCGCGGGCGGCGGCACGGGCCTCGGCGGTGAGCTCGGCCGGCGCGAACGGGCGGTACACGGCGAAGGGGAGCAGGGCGGGCGCGCGGCCGTGGCGGGCGGCGATGTCGGCGGCGATGCCGGGCGCGTGCACCAGCAGCGGCTCGGCCATCGCCGCTTCGCCGAGGAACGGGGTGGCGGCAAGGTTTTCGTCCGCCATCCAGGCGTGTACGTCCGCGGCGCTCACCGGGCGGCCCAGCTCGCGCGCGGCAACGGCGGCGGCGTGATCGGCGCCGGCGCCGTGGCCATAGAGGCACAGCAGGCGCGCATCGTGCAGGATGGCCGCCCCGCCGTGGCGGCGGAACATCCGCAGGATCGGCAGGTGCATCGGGTGGTTGCCGAGCACGCTCACCACGCGGTCGAACCGGTGCGAGAGATGGGCGAATGCCGACAACGGGGCGAGGGAGCTTCCACCTTGCGGCGCGGCGCGCCGCGGCGTGTCGCTGAACAGGTGCAGCTCGGCCCGCCGCGCGAGCGCGGGCAGCATGGCGGCGGTGTAGTCCGCCACGCCCGAACGCTGGGGCGGCAGCGGCGAGAGCAGCGCGATGTGCGGCCGGCGCCCGGCGCGCAGCATGGGCGCGGCGAGCGGCGCATCCGCGAAGCGGGCGGCGATCGCGGACCAGAACCGCGCCGCCACCGCCCCGGCCCGGTAGCGCGGCCACACCGCGGAGCCGCGCGCTGCAAACGCGGCGCGCGCGGCGGGGGAGGCGGCGAGCGCCGCGAGGCCCGCGGCCAGCGCGGCATCGTCATCGGGGGCGAACAGGGCGGCCGGGTCGTCGATCAGTTCCCGGTGCGCGCCGATATCCGAGGCGAGCACCGGCACGCCGGCGGCCATGGCCTCGATCACGGGGAGGGAAAACCCTTCGGCAAGGGATGGCACCACCACCGCGAGCGCGGTGCGGTACAGCTCGATCAGGGCGGCATCCGGCACGTGGCCCGGCAATTCCAGCAATTCGGGCCGCCCACCGCAGGCGGAGGCCAACGCCCGCAGTTCCGCCATCCAGTCGGGCGGATAGCCGCCGCCGATCACCAGCGGGATGCCGGCGCTTTGCAGCACCGCGCAGCGGGCATGGGCGCGCACGGCGCATGCGGCGTTCTTCCGCCGGTCCTGGCCGCCCACCATCAGAACATGGCGGGGCATGCCGGGCCGGATATCCTCGAAGCCTGGGCCGAGCGGGGAGCCGGTGATCGCCCGATCGGCTTCCGCCACGCCGAGGTGGCGCACAAGCCCGGCTGCGGCGGTAGCCGAGATCGGCAGGAACAGCCGGTAGCGGGCGAGCCAGCAGAGTGCGGCGTGGTAGTCGAGCCGTGCGGCGGGCGCGGGCAGGAATGCGTCCGGGGCCTCGAAAGGGATGAAATCGTACACCACCGTCGCACTTGGCACCGCCTCGTGCTGCAGCAGCCGGGCGACGAACAGCGGATCGAAGCTCATCGGCGCGAACTGCACGAGGCGGCAGGGCATGGCCAGCGCGCCCGGATAGGCGGTGGTGCGCAGATCGTCCACCATCGCCCGCCAGTGCGCCGGCAGGTCCGGCAGGTCCGGGTCTGTCAGGCCGGTCAGGCGCGCGCCGGCGGTGTGGGTGCGCGCGTGGGCGAGCAGGGCGGCGGCGTGCCGGCCGATGCCGCGGGCGGCGTAATTCGGATCCTGCAGGCAGCGCAGGTCGAGCAGGTAGGTGATCGCGCCGGCCGCGTTAGGCATCTATCGGAGTACTTCGGGCCCGGATCTGCTTCGCGGTCAGGCCCGGCCGTAGGTATCGTCGAACCGGACGATGTCGTCCTCGCCGAGATAGCTGCCGGACTGCACCTCGATCAGCGTGAGCGGGATGCGGCCGGGGTTCTCCAGCCGGTGCACGGTGCCGAGCGGCAGATAGGCGCTTTCGTTCTCCTGCAGCAGGAAAGCCTCCTCGTTGCGGGTGACGAGCGCGCTGCCCTGCACCACCACCCAGTGCTCGGCGCGGTGGAAGTGCTTTTGCAGGCTGAGCTTGTGGCCGGGAGAGACGACGATGCGCTTGACCTGGAACCGCTCGCCCATGATCAGGCATTCATAGAAGCCCCAGGGGCGATAGACGCGGTTGTGCGTGACCGCCTGCGGCCGGCCGGCCTGCTTCAGCCGGTCCACCACCTTCTTCACATCCTGCGCGCGGTCCCGGTGCATGGCCAGCACCGCATCCTCGGTCACCACCACCACCGCGTCCGCGAGCCCGACCACGGCGGTGAGCGGGCCGGAGGTGCGGGCGTAGCAGTTCGTGGCGCCTTGCAGCATCACGTCCCCG
>DATKQI010000254.1:0-8509 GCA_035532755.1 Acetobacteraceae bacterium | reverse complement strand
ACTTTATCAGGTTTTAGGAGGCGGTCAGAGTCCTGCAAATTGGCAAACAAATTCGCCCACATCGTGAGCATGTCATCGTTGTCTTCTATGGCGATCTTTTGCAGCGCGGGCATCAAAAGACTCGGTGGGATCGGTCTTCTTCCGTTGCTCTTTCGCGTTTCGTTTTCTTGATGCAACTTGTCATACCAGCGAATCAAGTTTGTCTGATGCCAATGTTTTAGGTATCCCGAAGGGACATCGAGAATTGACTCTGCGAAGCCCGAAATGCCGCCGAAGCGTTCGAGAAAATCGGTGACTGCCTTGGCGGCGCCAGCAGAGATTGGGATAGGAACTAGGGTCATCTGATGCTCCCAACCTTCCTACGCGTAGGCAGCCCGTTATGTTGTGCTTAGGATCACAATTCGGACGATCGCCAGCAACCGGATCAGTTATTTGAATGGGTCCGCACCAGCGCCTTCCCCCTTCGCACGAATGCCCGCACAAGTGAGAAAGGCAGTCGTCACCTTGTTGCTCCCGTTCAACGATATAACGACGGGTGCCCCTTTGCCTGGCGTAACAGTCATTGATGCTGCCTTATCCATGACGGCGATCATCGATTGAAGGATTTTCTTGGAGATAATTGCCGCTACCATGTTGCTCGAATTTGAGCTGACATCCAACGGATAGTCATGCCCGTCGATATCAGCAACAAGGGTGCCGGCGATATTGGCCGGCAGCGACCACTTATCATTGACGAGGCGAATTTCGATATCAGTATCGTCTGCCCGGATTGCGAAACCCTGAGCGGGCTCAATGGCGAGGCAGAGATCGGGCGGGTCAGTAAGTGAAGTTGAATGCGCGAACGCGATCCAGTCGCCACTTGCGGCCAGCGGAGTCGTTTGCTCGCCTGCAAATGCTCGGCTGCCGAGCATCAGGGACAATGACAATGCAATGATGCCCGCGCCCACACATATATGACCAACGGCGTTCTTTTTCATTTTTGCCCCGTGCCCTCTCCAATGGGCATTCTGCCCGTTTGTTACTTCCTAGCACAGATACCATTTCGCAATAGCGTCGGGGAGCATGGGCAGGCAGGAAATCAGCGGGAACCTGCCTCCGGCTGGCCTTCGCTTTCAACTCCGCATCGCCCTCGTGAGAACATCGCCCCACATGCCCATACGACCAAGCAACGAGCCCTAACACCGCGCTACCCTGGCAATGATGGACTGGCGGATTCCCCTCGCTGATGCGGACTCTGGTTGAGACACGCCGGCGGATGACGAACAACGTCTATGCCGCCCGTCTCCCTATGACACTTAACGACATATCATCGCTCGTGGCGCCCAAGAAAAGGCGGCCTTCATCGCAATCCCCTCTTGCAATAGTCATATAAAATTTTATATACACCGCACATGCCAACGGCGCTGAAATCCGCAGAGTTTGTAGATACAGCGCTGGATGACTTGCGGGCGTTCCCGGAGACAGCACGACGCGCGGCAGGCTATCAGATCGACCAAGTGCAACATGGCCGGCTGCCTGATGATGGAAAGCCCATGCCGTCTGTGGGACAAGGCGTGCAGGAGATACGGATACGCGATGCTGATGGCGCCTATCGCGTAATATATGTAGCAAAGTTCTCTCAAGCGGTCTTCATACTGCATTGCTTTCAGAAGAAATCGCAAAAGACCGCTCGCGCTGATATTGAATTGGCTACCGCCCGCTACAGGAAAGTGGTGAAGGGATTGCAAGATGACTAATCAGCGCTTCGCCAGTGTTTGGGATGCGATCGAAAACACGCCCGCCGAGGCGGAGAATATGAAGCTGCGGGCAGCTTTGATGATGATCCTCAAGGGCCTTATCGAGCGCCGCAAGATGAGCCAGGCTGTAGCGGCGGAGTTCTTTGGCGTCACGCAACCTCGTATCTCCGACCTAGTCCGTGGCAAAATCGGGCTGTTCAGCCTGGACATGCTCGTGAACATGCTGGCCGCAGCCGGCTTGCACGTCTCGCTGAAAGTGGAAAAGCGTGCTCGCGCCAAGCTGCCTGCTCACGCCTCAATCCCCCACCAGCAGCACACGCCAGCCTCACAGTGATGGCAGCGCCGGCAACAGGCAGGGACATGACCGACGTGGAGGTGGTTATCGCCGAAAGCCTGGAAGATGATACTGCTGCCTTTGTGAGTCCCAGCACCGGGTGGCAGTCATAGGGCGGAGCCTCGGCAAAAGTGATGCCCCAACGATGCCCGGAGAGAAGTTCGATCCCGGATAGGGCCTTTCATGCCTAGTAGCTCATTGATTTGATTGGTGCCGACGGTCAGGATTGAACTGACGACCTACTGATTACGAATCAGTTGCTCTACCACTGAGCTACGTCGGCCCCGAAGGAGGGCGGCCGGGTGATGGCCGTGCGGGAGGTGGGCATATATCGCCCCCGCACTCCCCGCGCAACCGCGCTACCCCGGCGCCGCCGCCCCCAGCGCCTCCGGCGCCGTCAGCCGCAGTTCCGGCGGGGGCTTGCGGATCGCGCCGATCAGGGCGCGCACCTCGGCCCGGGCGGCCACGTGGCTCATGCCGAGCGAGATGCCGAGGCCGGCTTCCCGCAGGTCCATCAGCGTCAGCCCCTGCAAATACAGCTCCCGGAAGATCACCCGTTCGCCGAAGCCCTTCACCACGCGGAAGCCGATGCGCTTGGCCAGCACATCCAGCGTGGCGCCCACGTCGCGCTTGTTGCGCGCCTCGCTCGCGCCCAGGCGGTTGCGCATCACGATCCAGTCTATCCGGCCGCGGTCGCGGGCGAAGCGGCGCTTGCGGGCCAGCCACACCATTTCGCTGTACACGCTCGGGTGCACCACGTCGTGGTTGTCCGGCTCCACTTTCGCCAGCATGGCGAAATCCACGAAGCTGTCGTTGATGGGGGTGATCAGCGTATCCGCATACCCGTGCCCCAGCCGGCTGAGGTAGGTGTCAGACCCCGGGCAATCGATCACCACCACCTCGCAATCGGCCGACAGGGCGGCCAGCGCGGCATCGAACCGGGCGCGCTCCTCCGCATCCGCCTCGGCCCGGCTGTCGGCCTCGGAACGGTGCACGGCGGCCACCTGCGGCAGCAGCAGGGGCAGCCCCCTGGCCTGGGCGAACGTCTGGCGGGAAGCCACGTAGCCGGAAAGCGTGCCCTGCCGGGCATCGAGGTCGATCGCCCCCACGCGGTAGCCGTCCCGCAGCAGCGAAACGATCACGTGCATGGCGGCGGTGGACTTGCCGGAGCCCCCCTTCTCGTTGCCCAGCACGATCACGTGCGGCCGCCGCTCCAGCGCAACGCTCGACAATCCCCGAGTCCCCGCCCCAAAATTATGGGCGGTTATGCCAAGCGGGCCGGGCTGCGTCCATCTACACCATCAGCTCGATCAGGAACGGCCCCTTGCGGGTGAAGGAATGGGCCAGCAGGTCGGCGAAACGCTCGGTGCTCTCCGCCCGCGCGGCCTCCACCCCCATCCCGCCGGCAATCCGCGGCCAGTCGAGGTCGGGGTTGGAAAGATCCATCATGTCGAGAGCGGTGCGCCCGGGGTTCGCGCCCACGTTCGCAAGCTCCCCCAGCAGGATCGCGTATTTGCGGTTGGAGAGGATGATGGTCGTCACGTCCAGCCGCTCGCGCGCCTGCGTCCACAGCGCCTGCACCGAATACATGGCCGACCCGTCGGCCTGGAGCGTGATCACCCGCCGCCCGGGCGCGCCCACCGCCGCCCCGGTGGACAGCGGCAGCCCGTCGCCGATGGCCCCGCCGGTCAGCTGCAGCCAGTCGTGCGGCGCCGCATTGGCCGTGTGCGGGAAGAAGGCGCGGCCGTAGCTCACGCTTTCATCCACCACCACCGCGTGTTCCGGCATCAGCGCCGCCAGCGTGCCGGCCACCGATTCCGGGGTGATCGCCCCCTTCCCCGCTACCGGCCGCTCGCCCGGCTCCGGCAGCGGCGCCGCCGGCGCGCCCAGCTCGTCCGCCAGCCGCGCCAGCGCCTCGGCCACATCCTGTTCGGGCCGCGCCAGCACGTGCACCGCGCAATCGGGCGGATACATCGTGCCGGGCTTGTTCGGATAGGCGAAGAAGGCCACCGGCGCCTTCGCCCCCACCAGGATCAGGTGCTTCACGCCGGCCAGCGCGCCCAGCGCATCGTCCACCGGATAGGGCACGCGGCTGATCCGTGCCCGCCCGCGCCCGCGCTCGATCCGCGCGTTCGATTGCTGGGCGAGCATCCGCGCCCCGGTGGCGGTGGCAATCCGCCGCGCATCGGCAAGCGGGCCCGCCCGCAGCGCCCGCCCGCCCAGAAGCAGCAGCGCCGGCTCCCCGCCGCGCAGCACGCGCGCGGCAAGCTGCACCGCGTTCGGCGCCACCGCCTGCGCCGGCACGGCCGGCAGCGGCGCGGCCACCGCCCCGCCCTCGGTCCAGGCCGTGTCCGCCGGCAGGATCAGCGTGGCGATCTGCCCGTTGCCCGCCCGCGCCGCCTGGATCGCCGCCGCCGCATCCGCCCCCACCGTTTCCGCATGCGCCGCACTGCGCACCCAGCCGGAAACCGGCCGCGCCCAGCCCTCGGTATCGGCCGTCAGCGGCGCATCCAGCGGGCGGTGATACGTCGCCTGGTCGCCCACGATGTTGACGATGGCGGTGCCCGCGCGGCGCGCGTTGTGCAGGTTGGACAGCCCGTTGGCGAGCCCGGGGCCGCAATGCAGCAGGGTCGCCGCCGGCTTCTCCGCCATCCGCGCGTATCCGTCCGCCGCACCCGTCACCACGCCTTCCTGGAGGCACAGCACGCAGTGCATGCCGGGTATGCGATCGAGCGCCGCGACGAAGTGCATCTCGCTCGTTCCCGGATTGGCGAAGCACGTATCCACCCCGCCATCCAGCAGCGTATGCACCAGGCTTTCCGCACCGTTCATCGCATTCCCCCGGGATTCGTTGTCGGCCGGACTCTGGCCGGTCCCGCCCGCGCTGACAACACGCGCCCGGGGCGCGCCCGGCGCGGGGCTCGGTTGCCCCCGCTCGGTTGCCAGCCAGACCGCTTCCCCGCACCATCGGCGCGCAAAATCCGAGGGACGCCCCATCCAGATGAGCCCGACCATCCTCTACCCCGAAGCGATGTACCCCGATGATGCGGAGGAACGCCGCATCCACGGCCCCGATGCCACCATCCTGTTCCGCAACACCGCCGAGCTGTCGGAGCTGCCGGACGAGGATTGCGCGCAGACAGACGGGCTGATGATCTTCCGCCAGTTCCTCCCCGCTTCCGAGATCGCCCGCTTCCCCCGCCTGCGCGCCATCGTGCGGATGGGCGTGGGGTACGACCGGATAGACCGGAAGGCCGCCGCCGCACGCAACATCCTGGTCTGCAACGTGCCGGACTACGGCACCACCGAGGTGGCGGACCACGCGATCGCGCTGGCCCTCACGCTCCGCCGCGGCATCGCGCTGCACCACGACGCCCAGCGCCGCACCCCGCCCGCCGCGTGGAAGCCCATCGAAACGCCGCTGATCCGCCGCACCGCCGCCCAGCGCTTCGGCATCCTCGGCCTCGGGCGCATCGGCACCGCCGCGGCACTCCGCGCCAAGGCGCTGGGCTGCGCGGTGACGTTCTACGATCCCTACCTGCCCAACGGGGCAGACCGTGCGCTCGGCATCGCGCGCGCCGCCACGCTGGCCGACCTGCTGCGCCAGACCGACACGCTCTCCATCCACACCCCGCTGACCGCGGAGACGAAGAACATGCTCGGCCGCAGCGAACTCGGCCTGCTGCCGAAGGGCGCGGTGGTGATCAACACCGCCCGCGGCCCCATTCTCGATCTCGATGCGCTGGCCGACCTGCTGGAAGCCGGCCATCTGTCCGGCGCCGGGCTCGATGTCATCCCCGTCGAACCGCCGGCCAACCCCATCCCGCGGCTGCTGAACGCCTACCGCACCCGCGAGGCCTGGACCGAGGGCCGGGTGATCATCACCCCCCACTCCGCCTTCCACTCGCCGGAAGCCTGGCAGGACATCCGCACGAAATCCGCCGAGACCATGCACGCCGCCCTCGCGGGCAAGCCCCAGAACGTGATCACGCCCGACATGGCGTAGGAAGCACCGCCCCCTCTACCCCGGCCCCCTCTACCCCGGCGGCGCGCCGATCTTCACGATCGTCACCGCCGGGCGGGCGCCGTCGAAATCCACCACCTCACCCGCCGTCCCGCCCAGCAGCCCCTGGGCGAGCGGGGAGGTCCAGCCCAGCGTGCCCTGCGCCGGATCGGCCTCGTCCTCGCCCACGATGCGCCAGGTGCGTGCCCGGCCGACCCCATCGCGGATGGTCACGGCGCAGCCGAAGCACACCTCCGCCACATCGCCGGAGGGAACGGGCATCACCTGCGCGCCCAGCCGCCGCGCCTTCCAGTAGCGCAGGTCGCGCGCCAGCGCGGGGCGGGCGGGATCGTCGGCCGGGGTCGCGGCCAGCGCCTGCGCCAGCCGCTCCACCGAAGCGTCGATCTGGGCGAGGCCGGCGGGGGTGACGAGGTTGGGGTGCGCGCTCACCGGGCGTTCCGGCAGCACCGCGGCTTCCGCGGCGGCGGCGTCCTCGGAGACGAAGGCCCGGCTCATCCTATCCGCCCGCCTTATCCACCCGTCACGCTCATGTGGCGGCGCACGGCGGGCTGGTCGTGGCGGCGGTCGATCACGAAATCATGGCCCTTCGGCTTGCGGGAGATCGCTTCCAGGATCACCTGCTCCAGCTCCGCGTCGGTCGCGCCCTCGCGCAGCGGGCGGCGGAGGTCGGCCGCATCGTCCTGGCCCAGGCACATGTACAGCGTGCCGGTGCAGGTGAGGCGCACGCGGTTGCAGCCCTCGCAGAAATTATGCGTCATCGGCGTGATGAAGCCGATGCGCCGGCCGGTCTCGGCGATGGTGTAGTACCGCGCCGGGCCGCCGGTGCGGTAATCGGTCTCGGCCAGCGTCCAGCGCCGCTTCAGCCGCGCGCGCACCAGCGACAGGGGCAGGTACTGGTCCGTCCGGTCCTCGCTGATCTCGCCCATCGGCATCGTCTCGATCAGGCACAGATCGAACCCGTGCTGCCCGCACCACTCGATCAGCGTGTCGAACTCGCCCTCGTTCACCTCGCGCAGCGCGACCGCGTTGATCTTGATGGCAAGCCCCGCCGCCTTCGCCGCGAAGATGCCGGCCAGCGTCTTGTCGATCTTGCCCCAGCGGGTGATGGCGGCGAAGCGGTCGGGGTCGAGCGTGTCGAGGCTGATGTTCACCCGCTTCACCCCGGCCGCGCGCAGCGGCTCGGCGAAGCGATCAAGCTGGCTGCCGTTGGTGGTGAGGGTGAGTTCATCGAGGCCGTGCCCGATGCGCGCGCCCAGCGTATCGAACAAGGTCATCACCTGCCGGCGCACCAGCGGCTCGCCGCCGGTGATGCGCAGCTTGCGCACGCCCAGGCGGATGAAGGCCGCGCAGATCCGGTCCAGCTCCTCCATCGTCAGGATTTCGGATTTGGGCAGGAAGCTCATGTCCTCCGCCATGCAGTACACGCAGCGAAGGTCGCAGCGGTCCGTCACCGAAACGCGGAGGTAGGTGATATGGCGGCCGAACGGGTCGATCATGGCTTTACTCTCGCATCTTCCGCGCCCGGTTCAAGGGGCGCGGGTTCCAGCGCCACCACGGCGGCGTTGATCAGCTTCTTGCCGGCTTCCTCGAAATTCACGGTCACGCGATGGCCGATCACGGATTGCACCTGTCCCGGCCCCCAATCCGGCTGGCCGGGGTGGCGCACCCAGGCGCCCGGCTCCAGCGTGGATGTGAAGGCGCTCATGCGATTCTCCGCAACGGGATGGCAACAAACCGCGTATATCCTGGCCCCTATGTTGCGGTTCGGACCGAGTTATTCCATCCCCCCGGCGAAGGCGGACCCTTTATGGACACTTCCACGCGGCTGGCCGAACTGCTTTGCGCGCGCCTGTGCCATGACCTGAGCGGACCGCTCGGCACCGTGACGGCGGCGGCCGAGATGGCGGAGGCGGACGGCGCCTACCAGGCGGATGCCGCGCATCTGATGGCGGAAGGCGCGAAGCAGGCCACGCGGCGGCTGCGCCTGCTGCGCGCCGCCTGGGCCGGCGACGGCGGGGAGATGACGCGGGCGGACCTGATGGAGCTTGCCACCGGCCTGCCCGCCGCGCACCGCGTGCGGCTGGATGCGGCCGGGCTTTCCCCGGCGGCGCCGATCCCGGCCGAACGCGCCCGGGTGCTGCTGAACGTGATCATGCTCGCCGCGGAGGGCCTGCCGGCCGGCGGGACAGTGCGCCTCGATGAGGGGCTGGACGCCGACATCCTGGTGCTGATCGACGGCCCGCGCGCCGCCTGGCCGCCCGGCCTTGCCGCCGCACTCGCCGACCCGGCGGCGGCGCTGGACGGCCCGCGCGAGGTGCAGGCCCCGTTCGCCGTGCTGCTGGCGCGGGAGGCCGGGCTGCGCCTGTCCCTGCTGCTGCCCATCGGCCAGACGGGCATGGCCCCGCCGCTGCGCAT
>DATKQI010000253.1:0-3205 GCA_035532755.1 Acetobacteraceae bacterium | reverse complement strand
GCCGGTCGTGCTGGACGTGTTCGACGGCGGCACCCGGCTGGAAGCCCCGGCGTTGCGGGCGCTGCTCAAGCGCATCGAAGGACCGGCGGCGGAACTGCGCCCCGGCCTGCTGCGCCCGATGGGGGCTCGGGCCGTGCTGCTGCGGCTCGCGAACAACCTCAAGCTGCGCCGGCAGGCCGCCGGCGACCTCCCCGGCGCGCTCGCCTGTACCGAGGACATGCTGCGCATCGCCCCGGATCATGCGGCGCTGTGGCGGGAAGCAGGCCTGATGCATCAGCGCCTGGACCAGGTGGCCGCCGCGCTGCGCTGCTTCGAGCGCTTCCTGGCGCTGGTGCCGCAGGGCGAAACCGCCGACCGCGTGCGCGCGGCGATGGAGGCGCTGCGGACGCGGCTGAACTAAACAGAAGCTGGCCACGTACATTGCCGTCATGGGCGGGCTTAAACCCGGCCATCTTCGCACGGACGATCGGGGGCAGATGGCCGGCTCGAGGGCCGGCCATGACGGGAGGGGGCGTGCCGGACCGTGGTTTCATCCGCGTCGGGTCGGCCCCGCCGGTGGCAACTGAAAACAATGCGCGCTAGTGTCCTGCCCCTGACGTTTGCTGCCCTTCGCAGCGAACGTCAGGGATAAGCCGGCCACTAAACAGAAATCTGCCCGGTACCTTGTCGTCATGGCCGGGCTTGACCCTACAAGATTCACACATCTCTGGCGATCTTCCAGCCTGCGAGCATTTCCTTGAACCTGAGGTGCCCTTGGAGGATCACGATAGGGCCGGGCTTGCCGTAGTATCCGGTCCAGCCGCCAAGGCGGGCGCACACCCAGGTGCCATAAGCGAGCGATCCCTTGGGGTGCGGGTTCTTCTGGCGCGCGGTTTTGCCCTCCAGGGTGGCGCAAACAGCTTCGAGCGCCGGCTGCTCGTCGGCCTCGAAGACGTCGCTGAGCGGGCGGGCGGCGGTGCCGTCGCGGTCATGCACCATCTGCTGGACCTGAATGGCGGCAATCAGGGTGGCGGCTGCGAGGTTCTCGAACGGCCGGACCGCCTCGATCCTGACCGCCTCGATGTCGAAGCCCTTGGTCTTCATCACCCGAAAAACCTGCTCGATGACCCAGCGTCGGCGGTAGAAGCCGGTGATCCGGCGGCCCTCGGCCAGCGTGGTCACGGCGTGCGTGGTCAACAGCCGCCAGTGGATCGGGGTCGCATCGGATGGCGGATCGACCTCGCGCGCGTCAACGAGCCACAGTTCGACGGCGGGCGGCAGTGCCGCCGCCCAGCTGGCGCGGTTGCGCTTCGGCCGCTTGATCTGCACCGGGGTCGCCCGCAGCGCCAGCGTGGCGTTGCGGGCCGGCCGCCCTGGCGCCGCGGGCAGCGCGATGGTTTCGCGGCCCAGTTCGGTCGTATTGTCGGTGGCGGCGTAGAGACTTGTTCCCTCGGCCAGTTTCCGGTCGTGATGGACGCGGATCAGCACATCCACCTCGGGCGGGCGGAGGGCGAATTCCTCGTAGATATCGCCCTCGCGGTCGGTGATGACCGTCACCCGCGCGGCGCCGGCCTCGCGCAGGGCCTGGGCCTCCTGGGTTGCCTCGATCCAGCGGCGGCTTTCCTTGTCGGCAAGCGCGCGCTTGTTGCAGTGGGTTGTGACCAGCTGGTCGCGACGCAGGAATTGTGCGCTGAGCAGGCCCAGAAGCGCCCCCTCGCCGGCGTCCACGGCGATCGCGGGATGGAGTTGCAGGCTCTTGGCCTGGCCGTCGTCGCGCAGGCTGGTGGTGTCTTGGATGACCAGGACGTGGCGGTCTTTCACCAGCCCCAGCGTTCGCGCGCGGGCGGTGGCGAACATCTCCCCCGGCGTTACGTGGCGGCTGCGCAGGAAACGGGTAATCCGCAGTTCGCCCGCGCGGTTGCCGCCAAGGTGGCGCACGCGCACGCCCGACTGTCCCCTGGACAGCAGGCTGTCCAGAAGGAAGGCCCCCCTTTTTCTCGGCGGGGGTCGCCGAAGTGGCCAAGGTTCGTCAGCACTGGTCTCGCTCCCGCGAATCGATGCCCGCATCGAATCGGAACCCGCAGAGCTTCGCAAGCCCGGACATGCAGGAGATGTGTGCATGCCGTAGGGCTTGACCCGGCCATCCGCCCCCGGTCGTTCGTGCGCCGGTGGCCGGGTCAAGCCCGGCAACGACGGGAGGGGCGCGCCGGACCGCGGTTTCATCCACGAAGGGTCGGCCCCGCCGGTGGCAACTCATACCGACCGAAGTTGACCCATCCTTCATGGGTCAACTTCGGTCGGTATGATCGCGGGCGGCCGGCGCCCTCAGCCGCGCACCAGGTTGGTCGGCGTGCGCCCGCCGAGCAGCGCGGCGATGCCATCGAGCACCAGGAAGCCCATCGCGTCGCGGGTCTCCCGCGTCGCGCTGCCGAGATGCGGCAGCAGGACCACGTTCTCCAGCGTTGCGTACTCCGGGTCCAGCTTCGGCTCGTTGTTGTAGACATCGAGGCCGGCGGCGGCGACCTGCCCGCCGCGCAGCGCGGCGATCAGCGCCGCGTCGTCGATCAGGCTGCCGCGGGCGGCATTCGCCACGATCGCGCCCTTCGGCAGGCGGGCGATCCGGTCCGCGTTCAGCCAGGCGCGCGTGCCCTCGCCGCCGGGGGCGTGCAGCGACAGCACGTCGCAGACCGGCAGGAAAGTCTCGTCCGAGGCATGGAAGGTCGCGCCCTGCTCGAGCTCCGCCGGCAGGCGCTGCTGGTCCAGGTAGTGCACTTCCATCCCGAAGCCGCGCGCCATGCGCGCCAGTTCGCGGCCGATCCGCCCGAGACCGAAGATCCCCAGCCGCCGGCCGGAGACCTGGGTGCCCAGCAACTGCGTCGGCGTCCAGCCCTGCCACTGTCCCGCCCGCACCAGCCGTTCGCCCTCGGGGGCGCGGCGGGCGGCGGCAAGGATCAGCAGCATCGCGCATTCGGCGGTGGCGACGCTCAGCACGTCCGGCGTATTGCATACCGCGATACCGCGTGCCGCCGCCGCTTTGACATCGACATGATCGAAGCCGACGCTGAAGGTGCCGATCGCTTTCACGCCGGCGGGCAAGGCGGCGATCGTCGCCGCGTCCAGCTTCTCCGCGGGGCAGCACAGCACCGCGTCGGCGCCGGCGGCCAGGCGGACCACGTCGGCGCTGGAGCGGGGCGTGTCCTCGGCATTGAACCGGGCATCGAAGTCG
>DATKQI010000252.1:0-5927 GCA_035532755.1 Acetobacteraceae bacterium | reverse complement strand
GGGCGCGTCCGTTCCGCGCGGTCAGCTCGGTGCCCACCCAGCGATGCCGCGTGGGCGAGCCCGGACGCAGGTCAACCGCGACATCAAAGATCGCACCGCTTGTGCAGCGGACCAGCTTGCCCTCGGGATGCGGCTCAGCCTGCCAGTGCAGTCCGCGCAAGGTACCGCGATGCGTGTTGAACGAGAGGTTGCACTGCACGAAGCCCCGCGGCAGGCCGTGCCCGGCGAATTCCTCGGCGCAGAAGCTGCGGGCGAAATGGCCGCGCGGGTCGGTGCGCAGCTCGAGGTCGATCTGCCAGACACCGTCCAGCGCGGTCGGCGTGAAGATCACGGCAGCACGCGCGTAGTCGGGATCGGCACGACGAAGCGACCGCCCCACGCCCGCACGCCCTCCATCTGGGCGGTGATCTCATCGGCCAGGTTCCAGGGCAGAATCAGGACGTAATCCGGCTTCTCCTCCAGGATCGCCTCCGGAGCGCGAACCGGGATGCGCGTGCCTGGGAGCAGCATGCCCTGCTTGTGCGGGCTACGGTCCACGGTGAAGGCGACCAGCTCAGGCCCGACACCGCAATAGTTCAGCAGCGTGTTGCCCTTGGCCGGCGCGCCGTAGGCGGCGACGCGCTTGCCCTCTGCCCGCGCGTCGATCAGGAAGCGCAGCAGGGAGACCTTCGCGTCGATCACCTGGCGAGCGAAACGGCGATAGATGGCATCGCTTTCGAGCCCGGCGGCGATCTCCTCGGCCAGAAGCCGTTCCACCGCCTGGGTCTCATCGTGGCGCGCGTCTGCCGCATGGCAGGCGAAGACCCGCAGCGAGCCGCCATGCGTCGAGAGCTGCTCCACGTCGAACACGCGCAGGCCGTGTCGGGCGAAGATGCGCCGCACGACATGCAGCGAGAGATACGAGAAATGCTCGTGGTAGATCGTGTCGAACTGCACCCCCTGCACCAGCCGCAGCAGATGCGGGAACTCGACGGTGACGACGCCGCCGGGCTTCAGCAAGATCGCGAATCCGCGGACGAAATCGTTGATATCGGGCACATGCGCCAGGACGTTGTTTGCGGCCATGAGGTCGGGTGCGACACCCGCCTCGCGCAGCCGGGTCGCGGTTGCGGCCCCGAAGAAGGCGATCTCGCTCGGGATCCCCTTCTCGGCCGCCGCCGCGGCGACATTGGCCGCCGGCTCGATGCCGAGCACCTTGACGCCGCGTTGCTTGAAATACTGCAGCAGGTAGCCGTCGTTGCTGGCAACTTCGACAACCATCGCTCCCGCGCCAAGGCCGAGAAGCTGCATCATCTTTGCCGCATAGGCTTCGGCGTGGCGGAGCCAGCTCTCCGAGTAGGAGCTGAAATAGATGTAGTCGCCGAAGATGTGCTGTGGGGTTTCGAATTCTTCGAGCTGCACAAGGCGGCAGGCGCTGCATACATAGGCGTGTAGCGGATAGAACGGTTCCATCGTCCGCGCACGATCCACAGACACGAAGGAATTGGCAAGCGGCGTGAGGCCGAGGTCGGCAAACGTCTCGTGCAGCGGAGCCTGGCAGAACCGGCAGCGGGCCGCGGTCATGCGTTTCTCCTGAGATCGGAGGTCAAGGCGCCCGCCTCCAGCAGGCCGGCCAGTACTCGCAAGCGGATATAGGAAGAGTCACGAAAATTTGCGGTATCGAATCCGATCCCCCGCAATCCCTCGCGTAGCCGACGGATGCTTTCGTCAAGTTCCACCTGCGGCTGGTGCTCCGGCGCGAGCTCACGAAAGCGACTGAAATCGACCGCATAGGAACGGCGATCCGGCGGAGCGTTCTGGTTGATGGATACCTGTGCGCCGTCGAACGCACGGGCGCAGGCTTCGGCCAGATCGCGAACACGGAGATTCCACCTGTCGGAGCCGGCATTGACCGTCAGCACCGTGCCGCCGCGCTCGGCGTCGCGGGTGGCGGCCCACTCGATCGCCCGCGCCATGTCGGCAACATCGATCAACGGCCGCCATGGCGTTCCGTCGCTGAGCACGGTGATCTCGCCCGACGTCATCGCGCAGGCGGCGAAGTCGTTTAGAACCAGATCCAGCCTGAGGCGATCGGACATGCCGCAGGCGGTCGCGAAACGCAGGCTGGTGACGACCATGTTTCCGTTCGCGAATCCGGCAAGGCCCCGCTCGGTCTCGATCTTCGAACGGGCATAGGCGGTGAGCGGGTTGACTGGATCATCCTCGCTACGGGCTTTGCCTTCGGCGAACCCATATACGCTGCAACTGGATGCGAAGACGAAGTTGCGTACGCCGGCATCGGATGCAAGCCGCGCCAGGCGGAGGCTTGCGCCGCGGTTGATGCTGTCCGTCGCCGCCTCGAACTGCTTGCCCATCGGGTCGTTCGAGATGGCAGCGAGATTCACCACGGCATCGGTGCCGCGTAGAAGATCGGCCGGCAGATCGCGTACATCTCCGAAATGCTGCTGCGACAGCAGTGTCTCGGGCAGCATTCCGGTGGTTGTGAGGCAGTGCGCGAAATACCCGGCGTCGAACCCGATCAACTCCGCGTCGGGAAACCGGTGGCGCAGGTGCCGAACGACAACGGGGCCGACATATCCCATATTACCCGTGATCAGGATGCGCATCGGTTATCTTCCAGTTGCAGATTGAATATGCCGCAAAACGACGCCCCGAGGGCAAACCGACCCCCATCGGTGCTCTGAACAGCAAGCCGGCGCGACCGGTCACGGAGCCCGCCACGGTGCTTTGCCGGACGCCCAAAGGTCGTCCAGCAGCCGCTTGTCGCGCAGGGTGTCCATCGGTTGCCAGAACCCGTCATGCCGAAAGGCCATCAGTTCCCCGGCGCGCGCGAGCTGCTCCATCGGCTCGGCTTCCCACGGCGTCGGGTCGCCTGCGATCAGGTCGATGACCGAGGGCTGCAGCACGAAAAAACCACCGTTGATGAGCTGGTTGTCCCCGATCGGCTTCTCGCGGAACCCGCGCACCGCATTGCCATCCAGGTCGAGCGCGCCGAACCGCCCGGGCGGGGCGACCGCCGTCACCGTCGCCGCCTTGCCGTGTGCTTGGTGGAAGGCGATCGAAGCGCGGATATCGACCGTGCTGACCGCATCGCCATAGGTGAAGCAGAAAGGCGCATCGCCGATATAGTCGCGCACGCGGCGGAGCCGGCCGCCGGTCATGGTGTCCGGCCCGGTCTCGACCAAGGTCACCTTCCAGGGCTCGGTGGTGGCGCGGTGCAGGGTGGTCGTGTCGGCGGCGAGGTCGAACGTCACGTCCGCCATATGCAGGCGGTAGTTCTGGAACCACTCCTTGATCACGTAACCCTTGTAGCCGAGGCAGACGATAAACTCGCTGATCCCGTGGGCGTGATAGCCGCGCATGATGTGCCACAGGATCGGCATGCCGCCGATCTCAATCATCGGCTTCGGCCTAGTGACGGTCTCTTCCATGAGGCGCGTGCCCAGGCCGCCGGCGAGGATCACGGCCTTCGTGATCAAGCCGCGGTCACCGTGGGAAGTGCGCTTGGCATCTCGTAACGGCGTTACCCGAGGCATGGCGGTCCTTTCTCGTTCGGATTCCCGCAGGACGGCGCCTGTGCCTCTAGCCCTGATCGCGCGGTCTGTCCAAGGGCACCCAGGAGCGCCCTCCGCAGCGTGTCGCGGGAGAAATGCGCGCGGGCATAGGCGATCTGCGCTCCCGCCTGCTCCGCCCAGGCGGCATCGTCGTCGAGCAGCCGCAGGATCGCCGCCGCCATGGCCGCCGGTGCGTCGTGCACCGGCACGATATCCGCCAGACCCGGCATCCCCTCGGCGCCGACGCTCGTGGTCACCACCGGCACCCCGTTGCGCAGCGCCTCCACCACCTTGCCCTTCACGCCGGCGCCGAACCGCAGCGGAACCACGACTACGCGTGCGGCCTCGTAGCAGCGCTGCAACGTCTCGTCGGTAAGATAGCCGGTCACCTCAACCCCGCCGCCCGCCAGCGCCAGCACCGTGGGATTCGGTCCGGAACCGGCAATCACAAGGCGCGCGTCCGGCCGCGCTGCGCGCACCTGCGGAAATACCGCGCTGGTGAACCAGAGGATCGCGTCCACGTTCGGCGCATGGTTGAAATTGCCCACGAACAACAGGCTCGCGCCGGCGGGCGGGGATCGCATCGGGGGGAAGCTGTCGAACCCCAGCATCGGGACCGCGCACGCATCGACCCCCGGCACCAGTTCGCGGACCATCGCGGCTTCGTCGGCCGAGGGGTAGAGTACCACGTCCACCGCCCGCCAGATACGTCGCTCCACCGCCAGTTGGCGGTCCGCGATTTCGGCCAGTTCGATGTTGCTCTCCAGGGCCGCGCGCAGGCGCAGGCGGGCGAAGTGCAGATCGTGGCCGTAGTAGCTCAATCGAGCGTCGGTGGTGCGCAGCACCACGGGCAACAGCGCGTCCCCCGGCTCCGGGCGCATCAGCATCACCTGATCCAGCGCCGGGCCATGAAGCGCGAGCCAGGCGGCAATGCCGCCACGGACCTGACCGTCGATTACCGGCACGCCGAGCGCGGCGAGGGCGGTGGTGTATTCTCCGCCATCCCGGCCGTCGTAGGGCGCGAACGCCACCCCCCATCCGGCCATGAGCAGCGTAGTAATGAAATCATGGGTGGTCCGTCCGCCCGCGCTGCGATCCGGCTGCGGAACGCTGTCGTCGATGATCAGGATGGTTTGTCCGCTAGGCGCAGGGACGGGCGGTGGGAGCAAAGCCGGGTCCAACGTCGCCCGCGGTAGGTCGCGCGATGCGCTGCGGTCGCCGGACGGGCCTCCGAGGCGCACCCGCAGGCGCGCGCGCAACTCGCCCGCCAACAGCCAGGTCAGCGGCCGAAGCGCGCGTAAGGCCCAGCGTCCGGCACGCGGGAAGCGATGCGCAAAACGGCGCGCGGGGCGGGTAAGCTCCCAACTGTGGCTTTCCAGGGTATCGGCCAACTCGCGGTCGGCTGCCAGAAAGTGGAGGCGCGCCGAACGGAGGTCTGCCCGCAGCTTGCGTTCTGTCACTCCGACGTGGGTCAAAGGAGCCTGTTGCGGGCCGTCGTTCTCGCTTGCGGTTGGATGTTCGGGACCGCAGGCAGACAATGGCGCGTCGTGGTGCGAAGGGCGACCGCCCGCCTCACCCAAGACACACCCCCAAGAATCCCCCCACCTTCCCCCGCCACTCCGCCCCCGAAGCCACCTCCGCCCCGCCCGAGGCCAACCGCGCCCGCAACCCCGCCTCCTCCCGCAGCCGCCGCATCGCCGCGGCCACCGCCGCGCCATCGCGCGCGTCCACCACCAGCCCGTTCACCCCATCGCTCACCGCATCCGGGCTGCCGCCCGCGCAGCCCGCCAGCACCGGCAGGCCGCAGGCATTCGCCTCCAGGAACACCAGGCCGAACCCCTCCGTGTCCCCGTTCGGCAATTCCCGGTTCGGCATCACGAACACGTCCCCCAGCCGGTAATGGTCCACCAGCTCCTCCTCCGCCACGAGGCCGGTGAACACCACGTGCTCCGTCACGCCAAGGGAAGCCGCCAGCGCCTCCAGCCGCGCGCGGTCCGGCCCGTCGCCCACCACCAGCAGGCGGGAGTCGGGGAAGGCGCCCAGCAGCGCGGCGAGGCCGCCGATCGCCTGGTCGATGCCCTTCTTCTCCAACAGCCGGCAGACGGAGACGAACACGAAGGCGCCGGTCAGGCCGTAATAGGCCAGCAGGTCGTCGCGTTTCGGGCCGGGGCGGAAGCGCAGCGTATCGACGCCGTTCTCGATTAGCGCGATGCCCGGGTTCGCGCCGGCGGGGTCCTCGGCGGTGCCGGCGCGGCCGAGCAGGCGCTGCGTCGCGGCGCGGGTGAAGCGGCTCACGGCCACGATCCGGTGCGCGCTTGCGACGTAGCGGCGGCGGCGGCGAAAATCGTCGTCATAGCCATCGGTGGTGGTGAT
>DATKQI010000251.1:0-2843 GCA_035532755.1 Acetobacteraceae bacterium | reverse complement strand
CTTCGCAGTGCTCCAGCGCCGCCGGCATTCGTGGCCCGTGATGATCTCAATCGTGCCGTCCGCCATCCGCCTTACCCCCGACCTTACGCAGCGCTCTATGGTCGGCAGTCGTCACCATGAGCACCGTGTCGGACAGGCGGGGCTGACCGGACGCTTACGAACGGATAGCCGTAACATTGAAAGTTCCCAATTCTGGTCTTCCACGGAGGATCAGATCCCGTCACCATGGTGTAGAATTCCGTTTCGTGGCCAGGACTGAGGCGCCTCAATTACTCACTGGTCGATAAGTAAGGCGACTTTTCTGGACGATTTTGGGTCGACCTGCTACCGGAGGCCATGAAGCGGGACGGGCGCAGCTTTGATCATCCTACGCTGGAGGCGATCCGGCTGATGGCAGTTCAGCGGGGGCGCGAGAGGGAACCTGCTTCGGCAGTGATTGCGTCCTACGGGTTCAGCCGCACGACGATCTACAAGTGGATCGCGGCGGCATCGCAGCCGGGTATTGGGTTGAGGGCGCTGTTCTCGCGGCCGACGACGGGACGCCCGCGGACGCTGACACCGCGCCAGGAGCAGCAGGTCTTTCGGTGGGTCAATGGCAAGGACCCGTGCCAGTATGGCTTGGATTTCGGTCTCTGGACGCGCGCGGTCGTAGCAGAGTTGATCGCGCGCAAATTCGGCTTCCGGCTTGGCCTGACCGCGGTAGGAGTGTTGCTGGCCAAGCTCAATCTCACGTCGCAGAAACCGTTGCAGCTCGCCTATCAGCGTGACCCTGAGGCGATCGAGCGCTGGCGGCGCGAGACGTTTCCGAACATTGCTCGCCAGGCGAGGGCGTCCGGTGGTGAGGTCTATCTGAGTGCCGAACTGTTTGTCACTCTGCTGCGGCGGCTGATGCGGCGGCGCACGAAGCCTGTGCATCTGGTGGTAGATGGGCTCCCGGCCCACAAGACGGCGCTCGTGAAGGCCTATGTAGCGTCGACGAATTGACTGCTGACGTTGCACTTTCTCCCGGGCTACGCGCCCGAACTCAACCCCGACGAACCGGTCTGGAGCCATCTGAAGCGCACCGGGCCAGCGCGGACACCGCTGCGCAAGGGCGAGAAACTCCGCGACAAGATTGAAGCACAGCTGACCGCGATCAGCCGCTTGCCCGCGCTCGTGCGTTCATTCTTCCAGGCCCCGAGTACCGCCTATATTGACGACTGGTGAGTCAGGCTGCCAGGGCAGCGATCGAATCAAAGTCAAACCGAATAACGATCTGTTCGCCTGCCAGCCGATCATGGTCGCTCTCCGGGCAGCCGGCCGCGGTGTCATCCCGAGCAGCCAGCCCACCGCGCATCCGACCATCCACGCGCATCTGGCCGCGGCGCGTCACGCCTCCGCGGTCGAACACGGCAGGCACGTCATGATCCCCAATCGCTGGATCGGCGCGGAACCGTTGCATGCCGACAGATCAGGCCTCGTTTCCGGCCGCATGGCCCGACGCCGTGGCATGCAGCAACCCCTGCGGACCGGCGCAATCGCCGACGCGCCGCGGCACCATCCCCGCCGCGCGCAGCGGCGCCAGCAGCGCATCCGCGGGCAGGCGCGGGGTGGCGTAGGTCAACAGTGCGAGATCGGAGATCACGCCGCCGCCGGTGCCGAACACGCCGCGCCACCGCAGCCGCCCCGCTTCGATGCCGCGGTCCCATTCCGGGGTGGCAAGCACGATCGTTTCGATTCCCTGCGTGCACATCCGCCGCAGGATCCCCTGGCGGGTCACCAGCGGAATCTCGGTGGCGATGGTGTCGCGCGGCGTCATGATCACCATACGATCGAACCGCGCGCGCAGGAACTCGGCCGCCGCATAGACGCCTTCCCCATGGTCCATGTCGAACAGGACCGCCGTGCCGGGCTGACGTCCGCCGCGTCCGGCGAGCATGGCCACGACGTCTTCAAGATCGGGCACCAGCCCGCTCGCCACGGCCTCGGCCGGCAGCCAGGCCGGCGGCAGCATCGCGGCACCGGTGGCCAGCACCACCGCGTCCGGCCGCAACGCCAGAATATCGGCGCTGCCGGCCGCGACACCGAGCTCGAACCGCGCGCCTTCCCGTCGCGCCGCGACCGCCTGGTAGTCGTAGATGCTGGTGATCGTCTCCCCGCCCGGCAGCAACGCGCGCAGCCTTGCCTTGCCGCCCGGCTCGGTGGAGCGGCCGAAGACGGTCACCGCATGGCCGCGCGCCGCCGCCACCCAGGCCGCTTCCAGTCCGGCGACGCCGGCGCCAACGATCACCACGCGCTTGCGATGGACGGCGGGGCGGGGCCGGAAATCCACCTCATCCGGCGCGGCCACACGCGGATTGTTCACGCAGGCGATCGGCTGGTGCCGCGCCGCGATCGTGCCCCAGCAGGTGTTGCAGGACAGGCAATAGCGGATGTCGTGCGTGCGTCCGCGCGCGGCCTTGGCAAGCCAGGCCGGATCCGCCACCAGGGCGCGGCCCAGACCCACGAGCTCCGCCTCACCCCCCGCAACAATCGCGTTCGCCTCCGCCGGATCGGTGATGCGCCCGAGTGCCACCAGCGGCACGCCGTGCAGCGCGGACCGTAGTCGATGCAGCAGCGGCAAATAGGGCAGGCGCGGGCCGTGCCGGTCCGGCACATGCATCTCCAGCGAGGCCGCGTGCGCGCCTTGTGCGAAGCAGACGTACTCGACCGTGCCCGATTCTGTGAGGCAGGCGGCGATCCGCGCCGCTTCCTCCGGACCGACACCGCCCGGCACGCCATCGTCGCCGGGCAGTTTGAGGCCGATGATGAAACGATGCCCGCACAGCGCGCGGATCGCCGCGATCAGCTCGACCAGCAGGCGG
>DATKQI010000250.1:0-14522 GCA_035532755.1 Acetobacteraceae bacterium | reverse complement strand
ACCTGTGCGCTGGTCGGTTCCACATACAGGCCGATCGCGGCCAGATCGCGCGTTGCCTGCATGATCTCGGCTTCGGTCAGCATCACCGCGCCACCGCCGCTGCCGCGCAGCGCGGCCAGCACCTCGGGCAGGCGGACCGGTTCGGCGATGGCCGTGCCCTCGGCGATGGTGGGCGCGATGGGGGTCGGCACCGCCGCGTCGGCCCCGGCCAGGAAGGCGGCGGCGATCGGCGCGCAATGGGCGGGCTGGGCGGCGAAGATGCGCGGGGCGCGGGCGATTTCCCCGGCCCGCAGCAGTTCCGCGAAGCCGATGCCACAGCCGAGCACGTTGGAACCGGCGCCGCACGGAACAATGATGTTGTCCGGCGCGCGGAAGCCGAGATCCTCCCACACCTCATAGGCCAGCGTTTTCGTGCCGTGCAGGAAGAACGGGTGCCAGTTGTGGCTGGCGTAGAACACCCGCTCCGCCATGCCGACGGCCGCCTGCGCCGTTTCCTGCCGCGTGCCGGGCACCAGCATCACCTCGGCCCCGTGGGCGCGCATCTGCACGGTCTTGGCCGGGCTGGTGGAGGCGGGCGCAAGGATGGTCGCGCGCATCCCGCCGGCGGCGGCATAGGCGGCGATGGCCGCGCCGCCGTTGCCGGAGCTGTCTTCCAGCACCGCCATCACGCCCTGCGCGCGCAGCAGCGACAGCATCACGCTCGCGCCGCGGTCCTTGAAGCTGCCGGTGGGCATGAACCACTCGCATTTCAGCCGCACCGGCGCACCGTGCAGGGTGCGGGCGAGCAGCGGCGTGCAGCCTTCGCCCATGGTGATCGGGTCCGCCACCTGCATCGGCAGCGCGGCGCGGTAGCGCCACAGGCTGCGCGTGGACGCATCGATCTGGCCCCGGCGCAGCCCGGGCAGCGCGGTCAGCAGCAGCGGCGCCTGGCCGGGGCCGCACCAGCGCGGCGCTTCCAGGGGGAAGGTCTGCCCGGATCGGGGATCGAGATAGGCGGCGGTCATGCCGCGGGGGCCGCCGGCACCTCGAAATCCGCCGCCAGGCGCAGATCGCGCAGCGGCCGGACCCGGCGGATGGATTCCTCGTAGATCGGATGCGCCTTGTAGGCCGCGAACGATTCGCGGTCGGCGAACTCGCCATACACCACCACGTCCACGTCGTTGGCGATCTGGTCCATCCGCCCGTTCGCAACGACCTCCAGCCGCGAGGCATGGGGGATGCGCTTCAGGAGGGACAGCCCTTCCAGTACCGCGTCCACATCCTCGGGGCGGCGGGCGCGGAAGAAGACGATATGACGGATCATCGATTCTTTCGGGGGCATGGGCCTTGGCTCCTGACGCGTGATCAACCGAGAATCGCGCGGCGGCGGGCAAGGCTTGCCGTGGGCCAGAGCGCTTTCGTGTCGTAATAGGCATCGAATGCAGGCGTTGCCGCGGGCAGTTCCACCCACGGCAGCTTCGATCGTATGTAGATATGCACATCCGGCGCAAATGCCGCCGGATCATCGAGCGTTCCGACGCCGACGAAGCGCAGGCCGGGCCGGCGGCCGTAATCGCTCCACAATGCCGTGCGGCACCGCGCCGCACGCGCAGCCGCCTTCCGGATTCCCGATCATCTCTCCTCCATCCATGCTTTGGAAAAAATCATGGCTCAATTTGCTCTTGCGTAGCACGGGGCATCGTTTTGTTTCTCTATCAAAGAAAATATATCTACTATTTGCCAATTTCATGCGAATATATAGAAAGACTTTCTGCTTCCCGAGGTTTTCCGATGCCACACAGCCTGCTTTGGCCCACCCTGCATGCATTTTCAGGGCGCGAATGGCTCATCGTCGTCGCGGTGCTTCTGGCCGGCGGGCTCGTGAAGGGCGTGGTGAGCATCGGCGTGCCGTTGGTCGCCGTGCCGCTGCTGGCCGGCATCCTCACGGTGAAGCAGGCCGTGCTTCTGCTCTCCCTGCCGATCGTCATCGGCAATATTCCCCAGGCCCTGGAAGGCGGCCACACCTGGGCGACGATCAAGCGGATCGCCGCGCCGATGGCGGGCATGGTTCTTGGCATCGTCGTCGGCGTGCGGACGCTGCTCGCCCTGTCGCCGAAGACGGCCGCCGGCAGCGCCGGCATCGTGCTGGTATTGGCCGCCATCCTGCTGCTGGCGGCGCCGAGGTTCACGCTGCCGAAGCGCCTTGCCTCGCCCATCGGCGTTGTCCTGGGATTCATCTCCGGCGTGATGGAGGGAATCGCCGCCATACCGGGGCCGCTGCTGGCCACGTATCTGCTGGCCACCGGCGCGACCGGCAAGCGCTTCACCAAGGAGATCGGGTTGATCCTGATCGTCTCCGTGGTCGCCCTGATCGCCGCCTTCGCCCAGGGCCGGCATGCGAGCATCAGCGACCTCGTCGCCTCGGTTCTCGCCGCCGTTCCGGTCGTGATCGGCATCGTTGTCGCCCGGCCGCTGCGCGATGCCTTGCCCCCGCGCGCGTTCCGCATCGTGGTGCTGGTGTTCGTGCTGCTGGCCGGGCTCAACATGATCCGCAAATCCGGGATCCTCTGAGGCAGGCCTGCTACTCCAGCTCCTCGCGCAGCATCTCCAGCTCCAGCCACCGCTCCTCCGCCGCGGCCAGAGCCGCTTCGGCGGCGGCGAGTGCCGCGGTGACGGCATGGAACCGCTTCGGGTCGCGCGCGTACAAATCGGGGTCGGCCAGGGCGGCGCGGTGGCGGGCAGCCTCGGCGTGCAGGCGGGCGATCTCGGCGGGCAGGGTTTCCAGCGCGTGGCGGTCCTTGAAGGTCATCTTCCGGGCGGCGGTGCGCAGCTCCGGCCGGGGCGGGGCGGCGCGGGGCCTGGCCGGCAGCGGCGCAGCCATGGCCGGCGTGCCGCGCTGGGCCAGCATGTCCGAATAGCCGCCGGCATATTCCACCCAGCGCCCCTGCCCCTCGGCCGCGACGGTCGCGGTGGTCACGCGATCGAGGAAGTCGCGGTCGTGGCTGACCAGCAGCACCGTGCCGGCATAGGCCGCCAGCATCTCCTGCAACAGATCGAGCGTTTCGAGATCGAGGTCGTTCGTCGGTTCGTCCAGCACCAGCAGGTTCGATGGGCGGGCGAGCGCGCAGGCGAGGATCAGCCGTCCGCGCTCTCCACCCGACAGCACGCCCACCGGGGTGCGCGCCTGCTCCGGCCGGAACAGGAAATCCTTCATGTAGCCGACCACGTGCCGCCGTTCCCCGCCTACCGCCACCTGATCGCCGCTGCCGGCCGTCAGCGTATCGGCGAGCGTGGCGGCGGGGTCGAGGCTCGCGCGCTGCTGATCGAGCGTGACCAGCGCGAGGTTGGTGCCCAGCCGCACCTCCCCGGCATCCGGCGCTTCCACCCCGGTCAGCAGCTTCAGCAGCTTGGTCTTGCCCGCGCCATTGGGACCGACGATGCCGATGCGGTCCCCGCGCAGCACCCGCGTCGTGAAATCCCGCACCACCGCCCGGCCGCCGTAGGATTTGCCCACGCCCTCGGCGGCAATCACGAGCCGGCCGGACAGTTCGGCCGCGCTGGCGGCGAGCTTCAGCCCCGCGCCGGGCTGCACCTGCTCCCGCCGGCGCTGGCGCAGCTCGGCGAGTTCCGCCACGCGGCGGACATTGCGCTTGCGCCGGGCGGTGACGCCGTAGCGCAGCCAATCCTCCTCCCGCGCGATCTGGCGGCCGAGCTTGTGGCGCTCCCGCTCCTCCTGCTCCACCACCTCGTCGCGCCAGGGTTCGAATTCGGCGAAGCCGCGATCGAGCCGGCGGGTGGTGCCCTGGTCGAGCCAGACGACGGCGCGCGACAGGCGGGTGAGCAGCCGGCGATCGTGGCTGATCAGCACGAGGCCGGCGCGCAGGCCGGCCAGCTCCTCCTCCAGCCACTCGATCGCCGGCAGATCCAGATGGTTCGTGGGCTCATCCAGCAGCAGCAGGTCCGGCATGGGCGCGAGCGCGCGGGCCAGCGCGCAGCGCCGCGCTTCGCCGCCGGACAGGCGCGCGGGCGCCTCCGCTCCGGTCAGCCCCAGCCGGTCCAGCAGCGCGCGGGCGCGGTGGCGGTCGTCGCCCGGGCCCAGGCCGGCCTCCACATAGGCGAGCGTGGTGGCGAAACCGGACAGATCCGGCTCCTGCGGCAGGTAGCGCACCGTGGTGCCCGGCTGCAGGAAGCGGGTGCCGCTGTCCGGCGGCAGGAGCCCGGCGGCGATCTTCAGCAGGGTGGATTTGCCGGAGCCGTTGCGGCCGACGAGGCAGATGCGTTCGCCGGCACCCACGCCGAGCGCCGCGCCCTCCAGCAACGGAGCCGAACCCAGCGACAGACGGATATCCTGCAGCAGCAGCAACGGAGGGGCCATGCGCTGCCTTCTGGCGAAGCCCCGCCGGCAGCGCAACCCCGCGCCCCGCTACCCAGGTGCTGCCAAGATGCCTATAACCCGCCGGCCTTGCGGACGGATCGGGCGCGGGCAGGCCCAGGGAGACGGCGGCGGATGGATCATGGCGTGGCTGGTGTGGAGGTGCTGCCGCGGCGGACGTTCGCGATCATCTCCCACCCCGATGCGGGCAAGACGACGCTGACCGAGAAGCTGCTGCTGTTCGGCGGCGCGATCCGCGACGCGGGCGCGGTGAAGGCGCGGCAGGAGCGGCGGCACACGCGATCGGACTGGATGAAGATCGAGCGCGAGCGGGGGATTTCGGTCACCAGCTCGGTCATGACGTTCGAGTTCGGCGGGGCGATGTTCAACCTGCTGGACACGCCCGGGCACGAGGATTTCAGCGAGGACACCTATCGCACGCTGACGGCGGTGGATTCGGCGGTGATGGTGATCGACGCGGCGAAGGGGATCGAGGCGCAGACGCGCAAGCTGTTCGAGGTATGCCGGCTGCGGGACATTCCGATCACGACCTTCATCAACAAGGTCGATCGCGAAGGGCGGGATGCGTTCGAACTGCTGGACGAGATCGCCTCCGCCCTCGCGCTGGACGTGTGCCCGATGACCTGGCCGATCGGCATGGGCGGGTTGTTCCGCGGCTGCTGGGACCTTGCGGGCAGGCGGCTGATCGCGGTGAACCGGCCGGGCGAGGCGATGGTTGCGCCGGTGCTGGAGGATGTGGTGCCGGCGGCGCAGCGGGCGAGCCTGGCCGAGGAGGCCGGTCTGGTGGAGGCGGCGTTTCCCGCGTTCGACCTGGAGAGCTACCGCGCCGGGCATCTGACGCCGGTGTATTTCGGCAGTGCGCTGAAGGATTACGGCGTGCGGGAGATGTTGGAAGGGCTGGTGGCGCATGCCCCGCCACCGCGCGGCCAGCCGGCGGATGCGCGGGTGGTGCAGCCCGACGAGCCGGCGGTGACGGGCGTGGTGTTCAAGGTGCAGGCGAACATGGACCCGCAGCACCGGGACCGCGTGGCATTCACCCGCATCTGCTCGGGCCGGTTCCGGCGCGGGATGCGGCTGGTGCAGACCCGGACCGGCAAGGCGGTGAGCGTGCAGGCACCGATCTTCTTCTTCGCGCAGACACGCTCGCTGGCCGAGGAGGCGTGGCCGGGCGACATCATCGGCATTCCGAACCACGGCACCTTGCGGGTGGGCGACACGCTGACCGAGGGCGAGGCGCTGCGCTTCACCGGCATACCGAACTTCGCCCCGGAGATTCTGCGCCGGGTGCGGCTCGCCGACCCGATGCGGGCAAAGCAGTTGCGCAAGGCGCTGGACGATCTGGCGGAGGAGGGTGTGACGCAGGTGTTCCGCCCGATCACGGGCGCGGACTGGATCATCGGCGTGGTGGGATCGCTGCAGCTTGATGTGCTGAGCACGCGGATGGAGGCGGAATACCATCTGCGCATCGGCTTCGAGGCCGCGCCGTTCGAGACGGCGCGATGGCTGAGTGCGGCGGAGCCGGCGAAGCTGAAGGAGTTCATCGAGCTGAACCGCAGCGCGATGAGCGAGGACCGGGATGGCGCGCCGGTATATCTCGCCCGCAACGCCTGGGAGTTGAACCGGGCGCGCGAGCAGTGGCCGCAGATCGCGTTCGGCGCGACGCGGGAGCGGAACTGATTGCGCCGGAATTTCAGACGACGCTGCGATAGCGGCTGATGCAGGTGGCGAGCACGTCCGCCGCCGGGCGGGACCACCAGGCTTCGGAGAAGATTTCCACCTCCACGAAGCCCGCATAGCCGGCGGCTTCCACGGCCGAGCGCAGCGTTCGGATGCCGATGACGCCATCACCCATCATGCCGCGGTCGTTCAGCATGTCGGCCGTGGGAACCAGCCAGTCGCAGACGTGGAAGGCGAGAATGCGGCCTGCCCCGGCGCGGGCGATCGACGCGGCGATCTGCGGATCCCACCAGACATGATAGACATCGAGCGCGACGCCGAGCAGGCCGGTGCGGGCGGGGTCCAGCCGGTCGCAGATGTCGAGGGCCTGGGCGGTGGTGTTCACGCAGGACCGATCGGCCGCGTACATCGGGTGCAGCGGCTCGATCGCGAGCGGCATCCCGGCGGCGCGGGCATGACCGAGCAATGCGGCGATCGCGTCTTCCACCATGGCCCGCGCGCCGGCGATATCCGTGCCCGGCGGGGAACCGGCGCGGGAGAAGTGCGGCAGGCCGCCCGCCACGAGCACGAGGCACGGCGCGCCGAGCGCATGCGCCTCATCGATGGCGCGGCGGTTGTCGTCCAGCATGGCTTGCCACTGATCGGGCCCGGCGGGGAACATGCCGCCGCGACAGTAGCCGGACAGCGCGAGGCCGGCATCCCGCACCGTGCGAACCGCGTGTTGCAGACCCACGGCCGCGACCTGATCCCGCCAGGGCGAGAGCGCGGGGATGCCGGCGCGCGCACAGATGTCCACGATGGCAGGAAGCTCTGCCTGGCGGCGCAGGGTGGCGGTGTTGATCGACAGCCAGCGCGGATCGGCCGAGAGATCGCGCACCGGCATCAGGCCGCGACACCGCGTGTGGCAAGTATCGCGCGCATGCGCGCGACCGCCAGCGCCGGATCGCGCAGCAGGCCGGCGGCATCCGCGAGGCGGAAGAGTTCGGCGAGATGGAGCAAGGAGCGTGCGCTCTCCTGGCCGCCGACCATGGTGAAGTGATCCTGGAACCCGTTCACATAGGCCATGAACACGATCCCGGTTTTGTAGAACCGCGTGGGAGCGCGGAAGATGTGGCGGGACAGCGGCACCGTGGGTGCGAGGAGGCCGTGGAACCGGCCTGCATCTCCGGCCGCGAGTGCCGCCAGCGCCGCAGCGGCGGCCGGGGCGATCGCATCGAAAATGCCGAGCAGGGCATCCGAGTGGTGCGTGCCGTCGCCGGCGATCAGTTCCGCGTAATTGAAATCATCCCCCGTGTACATCCGCACGCCGGGGGGCAGCCGCCGGCGCATCGCGATCTCCTTCTCCTTGTCGAGAAGGGAGATCTTGATGCCGTCCACCTTGCCGGGATGGGCGGCGATGGCGGCGAGCGCCGTTTCCATCGCCCGATCGGCATCCGCGCTGCCCCAATAGCCGGCGAGCGCCGGATCGAACATCGCGCCGAGCCAGTGGATGATGACGGGCCGGACCACCTGCGAGAGAACCCTGTCGTAAACGGCGAGATAGTCTTCCGCCGATCGGGCCGCGCGCGCCAGGGCGCGGGAGGCCATCAGGATGATCCGCCCGCCCGCGGCCTCGATCGCGGCGATCTGTTCGGTGTAGGCATGGATGACATCTTCCAGCGCCCATGCCCGATCCGCCGCGAGATGGTCCGTTCCCGCGCCGGAGAACACGACCGCACCGCGTGAAGCTGCCGCGGCGACCGAGCGGCGGATGAGTTCGAGCGAGGTGTTCCAGCCGAGGCCCATGCCGCGCTGGGCCGTATCCATCGCCTCTGCCACGCCGAAGCCGAGATCCCACAGATGATGGCGGTAGGCGATGGTGCGATCCCAGTCGATCGCCGGATCGATCCAGGGATCGGCATCGGCCAGGGGATCGGCGACGACATGTGCGGCCGCCAGCGCGATGCGGTTGAATGGTGCGCAGGCCCGATGCGGCCGCACGGGTGCCGCCGAAAGAGTGAAGGCGGCCAGGCGCCGGTCTTGCGTGGGCAGTTGGAGCGTGAGGGACATGGCTGTCAGAGCGGCAGGCCGGGAATATCGATCCAGCGGCGTTCGTGCCAGCTCTGCATGGCCAGTTCGGCGAGCTGGACGCCTTTCGCCCCTTCCACCAGCGTGTGGCGATAAGGGGCATTCTCGGCGACGTGGCGCAGAAACAGCTCCCACTGCGCCCTGAAGCCGTTGCCGTAGTCCTGGTTGTCCGGCATCGCTTGCCAGCCGGCCCGGAAATCCGTGCTGCGCCGCTCATCCGGATTCCAGGTCGGGCGCGGCGTGGCGGCGCGCGGCTGGATGCGGCAATCCCACAGCCCGGCCGTGGCGGAGCCGTGCGTGCCGTCCACCTGGAAGGTGACGAGATCATCGCGATAGACGCGCGTGCACCAGGACGAGTTGATCTGCGCGATGACCCCGCCTTCAAGCTGGAACGTAGCATAGGCGGCATCGTCGGCTGTCGCGTCGTAAGGCTTTCCGCTTTCGTCGGCGCGTTGCGGGATATGGGTGGCGCCGAGGCAGGAGACGGATTTCACCGCGCCGAACACGTTATCCAGCACGTAGCGCCAATGGCAGAGCATATCGAGGATGATGCCGCCGCCATCCTCCGCGCGGTAGTTCCATGACGGGCGTTGCGCGGCCTGCCAATCGCCCTCGAACACCCAGTAGCCGAAATCGCCGCGGACCGAGAACATGCGGCCGAAAAAGCCCGATTCGCGCAGCATGGCGAGCTTCATCAGGCCGGGAAGGAACAGCTTGTCCTGCACCGTGCCGGTCTTGACGCCTTTCTCGTTCGCGAGGCGGCAGACCCGCAGCGCCTCGGCCAGCGTCGTTGCGATCGGCTTCTCGCAATAGATGTGCTTGCCGGCTTCGATCGCCCGCGCGAGCAGGTCCGGCCGCATCTGCGTGGTGGCGGCATCGAAGAAGATCTCCTCCCGCGGGTCGCGCAGCGCGGCCTCCAGGTCCGTGCTCCAGCGTTCGACGCCGGTTTCGCGCGCGAGGGCTTCGAGCTTCCGCTGGTCGCGCCCGATGAGGATCGGGTCCGGCATCAGGCGGGTGCCATCGGACAAAAGCACGCCGCCGTCCCTGCGGATTGCCGCGATCGAGCGAACGAGGTGCTGGTTTGTGCCCATGCGGCCGGTGACACCGTGCATGATGAGGCCGACGCGGCGGACGGTCATAAGCGAGACTCCGGAGGCTGGGGGGTGGCAAGGGGCGCAAGCGTGCGCCAATCGGGCATTGCGCCGGATGCGAAGCCGGGGACGTGAAGCGAGCCGGTGGCGAGCATCCCGTCCGCGATGCGCAGGACCGGACCATCGGCGCCGGGCATGTAGAGATCCGGATGCGCGGCCAGGAAGCGGGCCGCTTCCGCCGCCGGCGCACCCGGAAAGCCGGGAGCGTAATGATGGCCGTTGCGCTCGGCGTGAGCGATGCCGTGGAACGCCACCAGCGCCGTATCCTGCTGCACGGGCAGACCTGCGATGCAGGTGAGATCTTCCGCCGTCATCATGCAAGCCGTGCCGAGCGCGGACAGGGCGGCGCAGCGCGCGCCGTTCAGGAGCGATTTGTAGATGCCCTTGCACGATTTGCTCGAACAGCCGCGGTAGCCCTGCGCCAGGGCGGCCGGGAAGGCGCCATAGCAATCATCCGCCTCGTCGATCACGACGGGCACATGCCGGCCGAGGGCGCCGAGCGGCTGGGAGCGGGTGATTTCCCGCGGCAGGGGCTGTTCGATATAGAGCAGCCTGTCGGCAATGAAGCGCAGAGCGGGGTCCGCCCCGACGGCGGTGACCAGCGCCTGCAACGCCATGGCATCCGGATATTGTTCGTTCGCATCGAGCGTGATGCCGCTGATCGGCATGGTGGATTGAAGGGCTTGCGCAAGGGCGCCGAGACGCAGCCTGTCCGCTTGCGGCTCTCCGCACAGTTTCAATTTGAGATACCGGCACCCGGTTGCGCCAAGTTCGCCCGCGAGCGAGGCGGGATCATCCAGCAGGCCGACGGTATGGCGCACGGCAACCTGCATCGAGGGTTGGCGGCTTTCGAGAAACCGGGTGATCGCGGGCGCGGCGATGTCCGGGGTCAGCCGCGCATCGAGCCCGATCGCGTTTTCGCGGAGCAGGGCGAAGACCGATATGCCGAGTGCGCGTGCGAGTGCATCGACGACAGCTTTGTCGATCAGTGCGGGGCCGAAGGCTGCGGCCAGGGCAGGAAGGGATGCACAGGCGGCAGTGACGGCGGCAAGGCGTTCCGCGTGCAGGCCGAAAGCGGTGTCTGATCCGCCATCGAGATACAGGTTGCGTGCGGCGTGCAATGCGGCGCGCAGCTGATCCACGGTTGCCGCACTCGACAATGCGGGATCCTTGTTGAACCATTTCGGCGCCATCAGCTCGGCACCGCCGCCATGAGCGCGGTGGCCATCCGCCAGCTCGATTTCAACCCGGACCATGGCGAGGCTGGCCTGATCGACCGAAACCACACCGAAGCGGAACGGCCGTGCGAACGGAACCGGGCGCTCATGCAGATCAAGCCTGCGGATGCGTAGGAGGGGAGCCACAGGGAAGTCAGTCGAGCGTGGTTTGCGTCTGGAAATGCGCGCGGATCTTGCGGGCGGTTTCCAGGAATACGGGATCGCCCATCGTATCGGGCGTGCGCGGCCGCGGCAGGTTGACATCGTAGATCGCCGCGATTCCGCCCGGGCGCTCCGACATCACCAGAACCCGGTCACCGAGAAACACGGCTTCGGGGATGGAATGGGTGATCAGCACGACCGTTTTCCCCGTTGTGCGCTGAATGCGCTGCAATTCCAGGTTCATGTGTTCCCGCGTCATCGCATCCAGCGCACCGAACGGTTCGTCCATCAGGATGATTCTCGGATCGTGGACCAAAGCGCGGCAGATCGCCGCGCGTTGCTGCATGCCGCCGGAAAGCTGGAACGGAAGCTTGGATTCGAATCCTTCCAGCCCCACCATCCGCAGCAGTTCCCGGGCGCGCGTGATCGCCGGACCGTGGGGCAGGCGCTTGACTTCCGCCGGCATCGTCACGTTGCGCAGAACCGTTCGCCACGGAAGCAGCAGCGGGCTTTGGAAGACGACGCCGACATCGCGATGCGGGCCGGTGATGGGGCGGCCCTGCACCGTGATCGTTCCTTCGGATGGCGGCAGCAGCCCCGCGATCATCTTCAGCAGCGTGGATTTTCCGCAGCCGGACGGGCCCACGACGACGAAGAATTCGCCCTCGCCAATCGTGAAATCCAATGGGCGCAGCGACGGGACGATCCCGCCGCGCGTGCGATAGGTTTTGGAGACACCGCTGATCGCGATCAACGGTGACGCGGCGCTGGCCGTGACGAGGCGGAGAGCCGGCGATGCGCCCATGGTCAATACGAAGATCCGCTACTTCGGCAGGTAGGCGTTTGTGTAATAGGCGTGCGGATTCTTCCCCGCCGCGGCACCCATGAAACCGGATTTGACGAGCAGCTTCACACTGTCATCCATCGTGCTGGCGGAGACGCGCAGGGGCGTGAGCTTCTTCGCGCCCGGCGCCTTGTAGAGCGGGATGGTGAGCTTGAAGCCCTCGCGCAGCGTGGCGCGATGGCCGGCCTTGGGCATGGCTTTCAGGATGGCATCGGCCGCGGCCGCCGGTGACTTCACGGCCGCCTTGATCGACATCACCGTCGCGGCAAGAAAGCGGCGCGCGAGACCGGGATGCTTTTTGAGGAAGGCCTTCCGGGCGATCACGCCGGAGCTGACGAGGTTGATTCCGTAATCCGCGAACTTGATGGGATAGACGCTTTTCCCCGTCGCATCCTTGATCCGCATGCTCTGGTCCATCACGTAGCCCAGCAGGAGATCGGCACGCCCATTGATCACGGCATCCAGCTTCGTCGTTGCGTTGCCGGATACCGTTTTGAACGCGCTCTGCCGCAAGCCGACCTTCTTGAGAAACAGCGGCCAGATCTGGGACATGGAATCCCCCGGCGACACTGCCACGATCTTGCCTTTGATATCGGCCGGGGTGCGGATGTTCTTGCTGGCGAACCCCATGGCGGCCATCGGGCTCGTCTGCAACGCGACGCCTATGGCGATTACAGGCGCGCCCATCGAGGCTGCCTTGATCATCGTCGGTATATCGACATAACCGAAATCGGCGGTGCCGGCGGCGACCGCCTGGGTGGTGATGGCGGAGCCCCGCCCCTCCTCGATCCGCAGATCGATCCCTTCCTTCTTGTAGAATCCGAGCTGCTTGCCGAGAAAGAACGGTGCGTGCTCGCCATACACATACCAGTTCAGCATCAGGGTCACTTTGTCGGCCGCGAAGGCCGGGCTTGCGGCAAGCAATGACAGAACGGCAAGGACGATCGACCTGGACATCTTGAATATCTCCCGTTTTTGTTGCGCGGCTGTGAATGTGTTCAGGCGGTCGCCAGCATGGCCTCGTGCCGCGCCGCGTGCCATGGAATCGACAGCCGCTCCGCCAGCTCCACCAGCCAGAACAGGACGACGCCCATCAACGCCAGAAGGAAAAGTGCTGCGAACATGGTGGGAAGTTCGAAATTGCCGATGGCCCGCTGCAGCACGACACCAAGCCCGGCATTGGCGCCGACGAATTCCCCTACCACCGCGCCAACCACGGCCAGCGTGACGGATACCTTGAGGCCGGAGAAGATCGAGGGCAGCGCGTGCGGAAGGCTGACCATGCGGAATGTCTGCAGCCGGCTTGCCTCCATCGCCCGGGCCATGTCGAGCATATCCGGCTCGACACCCTTGAAGCCCTGAACGGCGCTGACGACGATGGGAAAGAAGGCGAGGAGGAATGCGGAGATGACGCGCGGCACGAGGCCGAAGCCGAACCAGACGACGAACAACGGTGCAACCGCGACTTTGGGGACCGATTGCGAAAACACGAGCAACGGATAAACGAAATCCTCCGCCCGGCGGGAGATGACGATCAGGACAGCCACCGGAATGCCGAATGCAATCGAGATGATGAAGCCGTAGATCGTTGCCTGAAAGGTCGGCCAGGCAGCGGCCAGCAAGGTCGGCCAATTCTTCACCAGCGCGACGAGAACATCGCCCGGCTTGGGGACAAGGTAGGGCGGGATTTGCAGGACCCGCACCGTGAGATCCCACAGCACACACAGGAACAGAAGCGACAACAGGGGTTTGGCGGCGCGTGCGAACGATCTGCGCAAGCTTTGGCCAACAGGATCCTGGGCCATGCCGTTCCTCCGGGCGGACTGCGTGCCGCGTTGAAATTAACCCACTGGTTAAAAACTATCAGCACCCCCGCCGGCACGTCAAGCCACCCGCCTACGGCCGCAGGGCGGCCAGGACCAGATCGGTCATATGCGCAAGGCGTGCCGCCTTCGCGGGCTTGGCCAGCAGGTCGCGGCCGAAAATCGTGCTCAGCGTCGCCTGGTTCGAAAGGTAGAAATACGCGAGACCGGCGATCGAGATGTAAAGCTGCACCGCATCGACGCCAGGACGGAACACGCCGCTTTCCACGCCGCGACGAAGGATCTGCTCGATCATCTGCACGAACGGGGAATGCATGGTTTTCACCCGGCCGGATTTCCGCAGATGCCTTGCGGCGTGCAGGTTCTCCTCATTGAGCAGTGCCATGAATTCGGGGTGGGCCAGATAGTACGCCCAGGTGAATTCCACAAGGCGCCCGATCGCATCGGGCGGCGCCAGCATTTGCAGTTCCAGCGCGTGCTCCGCCTCCCGGATTTGCGCGTAGGCGCCCTCCAGAACGGTGAGATACAGGACCTCCTTGTTCCCGACGTGATAGTAGAGCATGCGCTTGTTCGCCCCGGCCGCGGCGGCGATCCGGTCTATTCGCGCGCCGCTATAGCCGTTGCGGGAGAATTCCTGCACCGCGGCCGCCAGAATCCGCTGGCGCATCCCCTCCGGGTCACGCTGCCACCCGCCCTTCGCCGCAGGTGCAGCCTTGCGAGGTGACGACGGGGACGATGGGAATGGTGTGGATATGGCCATGACCTGCGGTGAGTTTGCGGAAGGTGGTGTTCTGATACCACTTATGGGCGAACGGGGATATTCGGTATGGCTGCGTTCCTTTGACCTCCCCCGCGGAAAATGGCCAAGCCCGCGAAGGGGCGGGAACCGGCACAGCGGGTCATGACTTCTCAATCATGGCGGCGAACCTGCATCTTGCCATCCGGTTGCAACCCGGGCCGATGCGGCAGCTGCCCACCCCGTGCGCGATCCCTGAAGCCGTTGAGGAGGTCCAGAATGCCAGCCAAGTCAAAATCGCAGCAGATGGCGGCCGGTGCCGCACTTTCCGCGAAGCGCGGCAAGAAAAAGGTCAGTGAGTTGAAAGGTGCGTCGGAGTCGATGTACCAATCGATGAGCGAGAAGGAACTCCACTCCATGGCGGCGACCAGGCAGAAGGGGAAGCCCCGGCACACCGCCAAGTCATAGGAGAT
>DATKQI010000249.1:0-6976 GCA_035532755.1 Acetobacteraceae bacterium | reverse complement strand
AAGCGCGGCGGCCTGGCCGAACGGCTTCCGCCAGGCGCGCTTCCTCTCGGCGGTGGACCATGTGCAGCTCGACCGGCTGCGCCGGCTCGTGATGCAGGTGATGGACGGCTGCTTCGCACAGGTGGATGCGATCATCGGGCCGAGCCTGGCCGGGCCGATGATGATCATCACCAATTTCACCGGCCACCCCTGCCTGTGCCTCCCCGCCGGGTTCATTTCGTCCCCGAGCCGGCAACAGGCATCGCTGTCGCGCCCGGTGGCGGCGAGCGCGGAGGGGCCGCACTTCACCGTGCCGCATAATATCTGCCTGTGGGGGAAGCTGTTCGACGAAGGCACCATCCTCGCGATCGGTCGTGCGCTGGAGGAAAAGCTTGGCCTCGGCGGAAGGCGGCCGGCGGTCGATTGAGACGCGGCGCCACACGACGGGTTTACGCTTCCGTGTTAGGCTGCACGGAATCGTGGAGGGTGGTCATGCGCTGGTTGCGTGCGGCGGTTGTTGCGTGCCTGTGCCTCTCCGCTGCCGTCGCTGCCGCCGCCACCTTCGATCTGCCGGGACTGTCGGGGGACAGCTACGCCTATCAGGCGGCACTGCGCCGCCGCTTCCCGGCCGGGGCCACCACGCAGGACCGTCTCGCTGCCGAGCAGGCAGCCCATGCGGCGGCGGCGAAGGGGGATTGGGCGGGTGCGGCGGCGGCGTGGGAGCGGCGGATCGGCGCCGGGCAGGCAGCGCCGGATCAGTGGCTGGCGCTGGCCAAGGCCCAGATGCGCCGCAGCCCCCCCGATGCGACCCATGCGCTGGATGCGGCATGGCAGGCCTATATCCGCGTGCCGGGTGGCAAGCGGCAGATTCCGGCGTTGCGGGTGATGGTGAGCGCGCTGCGCGCCCAGCACCATGCGCTGCCGGAGATCGATGTATTGCAGGCGATCGTCGATCGCGCGCCGACCGACACGGCGGCACGTGCCGCGCTGGCCGCACGGCGGCAGGCGCTTGGGCTGCTGGTGAAATCCGTGCACACGGAGCCCGAAGCCTATCCGGCGCGCGCCTGCATCGGCTTCACCGCCCGGCCCGGGGGCGACAACTTCCATGCGCGGGACTGGGTGACTCTCGCTCCATCGCTGGCGGATGCGGCGGTGACGCAGGAGGGCAGCCAGATCTGCATCTCCGGCCTTCCGCTCGGTGCGACCACGCGAGTGAGCCTGCGCGCCGGCCTGCCCGCGATCGACGGCACCACGCTGAAGGCGGCAGAGGTGTTGCCGGTGGCCATGCCCAACCGCGCCCCGCGGCTGGTGTTCGACAACGCCCGCTTTCTGCTGCCGCGGGAGGCGAAGCCGCAGCTCACGCTGTCGTCGGTGAACATCTCGGCGGTGAAGCTGAGCCTTGCCCGCATCTCCGAGCGCAACATCGTCGATTTCCTGAACAGCAACGGCCCCGGCACGAGAATCGATTTCTACACCGCCCGGCAGATCCGCCGTTCCTCCGGCCGGGTGGTCTGGCGCGGCCACGCTCGCATTCCGCATTTCACCGCGAATCGGCTGGAGAACACCACGCTGCCCCTGCCCGCCGCGCTGGCGGATGCGAAACCCGGCCTGTTCGCGCTGATCGCCGAACCCGGGGACGGCACGCCCGGCGAACCGGACGGCGCGGTGGCGCTGCAACTGATCCTGCGCACCGATCTCGCGCCCACCGTCTGGCGCGGATCGGACGGGCTGACCGTGCAGGTGCGCGGCTATGCCACGGCGCGGGCGAAGCCCGGCGTGAAGGCGGCGCTGCTGGCGGCGAACAACGACGTGCTGGCGACCGCGACGACGGATGCGGCCGGCGTGGTGCGCTTCCCTGCCCCGCTGCTGCACGGGGCGCACGGCCAGCGCCCGGTGGAGCTGCATCTGTTCGGCCCGCATGGCGATTTCACGGTGCTAAATCTTTCCGCCCCCGCCTTCGACCTGTCGGGGCGGGGCGTATCCGGCCGGCCGCAGCCGGGGCCGCTCGATGCTTTCGTCTGGCTCGACCGCGGCATCTACCGGCCGGGCGAGACGGTGCATGTGATGGCGCTGCTGCGCGATGCGGCCGGCAAGCCGATGGATGTGCCGGTGCACGTGGTCATCCGCCGGCCCGGCGGGCAGGTGTTCCAAGACAGCGTGCCGCCGCGGCAGGCGGATGATTCGATCGGCGTGCCGGTGCCGCTGTCGGGCGGCGCGCAGGCGGGCATCTGGCAGGTCTCGATCGAGGCCGACCCGAAGGCGCCGCCGATCGGCCATGCAAGCTTCCGCGTGGAGGCGTTCGTGCCGGCGCGGCTGCGGGTCGATCTCGGCAAAACGACGGGACCGATCGTGCCGGGGCGAGCGCTCGATCTGCCGGTTTCGGTGCGCTTCCTCTACGGCGCGGCCGGGTCGGGGCTGACTGGCAGCGCCACCTTGCGGCTGGTGGAAGACGAGACGCCCTTCCCGGCCTTCGCCGGCTATCGCTTCGGGCTCGCCGACGAGATCTTCGCCCCCGAACAGCGCGATCTCGCGGTCCCGATGACCGATGCGGCGGGGCATGCGAAACTGACAATCGCCTTGCCCTCGGTGCCGGACACCACCCATGCGCTGACGGCCCGCGTGCAGGTCGGGATCAACGATCCCGCCGGCAGGGCGGTCTATGCGGAGAAGCAGGTGAAGGTACGGCCCGCCGGGCCGATGATCGGCATCAAGCCGCTGTTCAAGGGTGACGCGGTGGACGCCAACACGACGGCGGGCTTCCGCATCATCGCTGTCGATCCGCTCGGCAAGCGCGTGGCGATGCAGGTGCAGTTGCGCCTGGTGCGGCAAAGCCCGGACTGGCGGCTGGTGGTGCGCGGCGGCGTCGCCCGCTACGAGACGGTGTGGCGGGACCAGCCGCTGACCACGAAAACCCTCACCATTCCGGCGGCCAAGCCGCTCGATCTGTCGGAAAATCTGGGCTTCGGCCGCTACAGGCTGGAGGTGACGCAGGCAGGCCGGGGCCTCGCCGCCAGTTCGGTCGTGTTCTATTCGGGCTGGGCGTCCTCGGGCAATCCGAACCGGCCCGATCCTGTCAGCATCTCGGCCGCGCACAAGGCGTATGCGCCCGGCGCGATGGCGCGCATCCACATCACTCCGCCCTTCGCCGGGCGGGCGAGCATTCTGGTGCTGACCGATCGGGTGATCAGCCTGCGCGACATCGCCGTGCCCAAGGGCGGGACGGATATCCATGTGAAGGTCGGCGCCGGCTGGGGCCCGGGCGCCTATGTGGCGGTGCAGATGTTCCGGCCCGGATCGACCGGCGCGAAAGGTGCCGTGCATCCGCCGCGGCGGGCCATCGGGCTGGCGTGGATCGCCGTGCACGACCCCGCGCGCGTGCTGGCCGTGACATTCCAGGCCAAACCGCAATACCGCCCGCGGGGAAATGCGACGATCCCGGTGCAGGTGCCGCCCGGAAGCTGGGTGAGCCTTGCCGCGGTGGATGAAGGGGTGCTGCGGCTGACCGGTTTCGCCTCTCCCGATCCGGTGGGCCATTTCCTGGGCCGGCGGACGCTGGGCGTCGATATCCGGGACGGCTGGGGCGCGCTGATCCGCCCCGCCCAGGGGCCGGCCACTTTGCTGCAACAAGGCGGCGGCGAGAACGTGGGCAGTGCGACGCCGCCGAACATCCCGCAGCAGGTGGTCGCGCTGTTCTCCCCGCCACGGCAGGCCGGGGCGGATGGCATCGTGCGCTTTCCGCTCGCCTTGCCGGATTTCAACGGGCAGTTGCGGCTGATGGCAGTGGCCTGGCGGGGCAACCGGATCGGGGCGGCAAGCCGGGACATCTACGTGCGCGACAAGCTCGTCGCCGAGCCGCTGCTGCCGCGCTTCCTGGCACCCGGTGATTCCGCGCGGCTTGCCGTGCTGATGCAGAACCTGCAACTGCCGGCTGGGGCGGATGACGTGAACCTGTCGGTGAGCGGGCCGCTGGCGCTGGCGGGGCCGGCCAGTTTGACCGCGACACTCGCCCCAGGCGCGCGGGCCGAGCCGTCCACGATCCTGAACGCAACCGGAGTCGGCACGGGGACGATCCGGCTGAAGGTGACAGGGCCGGGCGGCTACCGCATCACTCGTACCGTGCGGATCAGCGTGCATTCCGCGCGCCCGGCGGAAACCCGGGTGAGCTATGGCAAGATCGTCCCGAACACCACCGCGCGGCTCACACCGGATACGAAGGGGCTGATCCCGGGAAGCTGGGAGGCGACGGCGAGTTTCGGCAGCGCGATCCGCTACGACGCCGCCGCCCTGGTGCGCGCGCTGGCCGCCTATCCGCTGAGCTGCCTGGAGCAGAGCGTCAGCCGCGGCCTGCCGCTCGCCTTCCTGCCGAACGGGTCGACGGCCGGTTCGGATCGTGCCGGGCGGTTGCAGCTCGCGGTCGCTTCCGTGCTGGACCGGCAGCGCTACGATGGCGGCTTCGGGCTGTGGTCGGCGAACGACCCGGCGGAGCCATGGCTGTCCGCCTATGCCACCGAATTCCTGCTGCGCGCGCGGGCCGCCGGTGCGGCCGTGCCGCAGCAGCCGCTGGATGCCGCCTTCACCTTCCTGCGGCAGCAGACCGCGCAGCAGCCGGATACGCCGGCGGCGCGGGCGGCCGACGCCTACGCGCTGTATGTGCTTGCCCTGGCCGGCCAGCCTCAGGCCGGCGCGGTGCGCGTGCTGGCCGAGCATCTGAACCGGCTGCCCACGCCGCTTGCACGCATGCAGCTTGCGGCCGCGCTCGCGCATATGAATGATGCCGCGCAGGCCGGGCGGATCATGTCCGCCGTTCTTGATCATCCGGCTCGCGGCTTCTGGTACGCCGATTACGGCTCGGCGTTGCGGGACCGTTTCGCCACGGCGGTGATCCTGAAGCAGAGCGGCCTGCTGCCCGGACGGCTTGACCGGCTGGTGGCAACGCTGCCGGGCGGCAACCTCTCACCCCGCTTCCTTGATACCCAGGAACAGGCATGGGGTGCGGCCGCGGCAGCCGTGCTGGGCGCGGGAGGGCCGGATGTGCATGTGCTGTTCGACGGTACCGCCCTGCCCCCCGCCCCGCTGATCAACGTGGCGCTGACCGGCCCTGTCAGCATCCGCAACCCGACCGCGCGGCCGGTGTGGGAGAGCATGACCGTGACGGGCGTGCCTGCAACGACTTTGCCGGCTGCCGGCCATGGCATGGAGATCAGCCGGCAGTTCTTCACCATGACAGGAACGCCGCTGAGCGTCATGGCCCTGCACCAGAACACGGTGTTCGTGCTGCTGCTGTCCGGCCGCGCGACCGACGGGCAGAACCACCGGCTGATGGTGCTGGACGGGCTGCCGGCGGGGTGGGAGGTGGCGGGCACGCTGCGCAACGGCGCGCCGGGCATGAAATGGCTCGGCCGGCTGACCGCGCCGGCGGCCGAACCGGCCGCGGACGACCGCTATCAGGCGGCGCTGGACGTGACCGGGAAACGGCCCGCGTTCCGCCTCGCCGTGCTGTTGCGGGCGGTGACACCGGGCAGCTTCGACGAACCGGCCGCAGAGGTGGCGGACATGTACCGCCCTGCCCTGTTTGCCCGCACCGGCGGCAGCCACGTGACGGTGCTGCCCGCCGCGCCATGATGCGGCGCTGGCTCATCGGCGGGCTGGCGACGCTGGCGCTGCTGGCAGGGACAGGCGTGGTGCTGGACCGGCTGTTCCCTCCCGGGCTTGCCCGGCTTGCAGTGCATGGGACGGTGGTGCGGGATCGGCGCGGTCGGGTGCTCGCGATGCTTCCGGCGCCGGGGGTGATGTGGCAGTTCCCGGTGCGGGTGCGCGCGGTCTCGCCGCTGCTCGTCCGCATGCTGGTCGCGGTGGAGGACCGCAGCTTCTATTTCAATCCTGGCGTCAACCCGCTCGCGATCCTGCGCGCGGCGGCACAGGACGCGGCGGCGGGGCGGGTGGTATCGGGCGCGTCCACGCTCACCATGCAGGTGGCCCGCCTGCTGCATCCACGCCCGCGCACGCTGCGGGCGAAGATCATCGAGGCGCTGCGGGCCGTGCAGCTCACCGCGCACTTCTCCAAGCGGCGGATCCTGTCGATGTGGCTCACGCTCGCGCCGTTCGGGGGAAATCTGGTCGGGGCGGAGGCTGCCGCGCGCGCGTGGTTCGGCACCTCGGCCGCCGCGCTCAGCCCGGCGCAGGCGGCGCTGCTGGTTGCGCTGCCAAGGCGGCCGGAGGCGCTGCGGCCGGATTTGCATCCGCGGCAGGCACGCATCGTGCGCGATCGCATCCTGCGCCTCGCCGCACGGCGGGGGCTGATCTCGCGCGCCGATCTCGCCCAGGCGCTCGCGACGCCGGTGCCGACGGCGCGGCGGCCGATGCCGCGCATGGCGCCGCAGGTGGTGGCCACCCTCGCCGGGCCCGCGCATGTCCCGACCACACTGGATGCGCCGCTGCAGGCGGCGCTGCAGGTACTGGCGCGGCGGCAGTTGCAGGGGCTGCCGCCGCATGCCTCGCTCGCGATCGTCGTTGCGGATGCGCGCCGCCGCGCGATCCGGGCGCTGGTCGCCGGGGATTGGGGCGATGCGGAACGGGCGGGGTACATGGACCTCACCCGTGCGATCCGCTCGCCGGGGTCGGCGCTCAAGCCGTTCCTGTACGGGCTCGCCTTCGAGGATGGGCTGGCCGGGCCGCGGACACTGCTGAACGATCTGCCGACCCGTTTCGGCGGCTACGCGCCGGAGGACTTCAACCATCGCTTCCGCGGCCGGGTGAGTGCCGCGAGCGCGCTGCGTCGGTCACTCAACCTGCCGGCGGTGGAGCTGATGGGCGCCTACGGGCCGCTCCGCTTCGTCGCCGCGCTGGGTGCGGCCGGGGTGCGGCTGCATCTGCCATCCGGTGCCGCGCCGTCGCTGCCGGTGGTTCTCGGTGGCGCAGGCACCAGCCTGCGCGATATGGCGGCGCTTTATGCGGCGCTCGCGACCGATGGCGTGGTGGCGCCGCTGCGGCTGCGGCG
>DATKQI010000248.1:0-5147 GCA_035532755.1 Acetobacteraceae bacterium | reverse complement strand
GCGGGCGCTGCTCGCGCTGCATCGCGCGGGGCTGCTGAAGGCGGCGGCGCATATCACCGGCGGCGGGCTGGTGGACAACCTGCCGCGGGTGCTGCCGGCGGGGCTGCGCGCGGAGCTGCGCGCGGATTGGCCGGTGCCCGGTGTGTTCCGCTGGCTCGCGGCCACCGGCGGGATCGCGCCGGCGGAGATGCTGCGGGTGTTCAATTGCGGGATCGGCATGGCGCTGGTGGTGGCCGCGGAGGAAGCCGGCAAGGCGATCTCGCTGCTGGAGGCGGCGGGAGAGACGGTGTTCCCGTTGGGCGCGATCGTGGCGGGTGTGACGGCCGAGGCCCCGGCTTCGGTCGCGATCGATCCGCCGGCGGATTGGTTGCGGTAGGCGGCGATGCGCCCGGCCGGGGAGGATCGCGCGCCATGAAGCGCCGGGTCGGGGTGCTCATCAGCGGACGCGGGTCGAATCTGGCCGCGCTGCTCGAGGCCGCGCGCGACCCGGCCTATCCGGCCGCGATCGCGCTGGTGCTGTCGAACCGGGCGGACGCGGCGGGGCTGGCCCATGCCGCTTCGGCCGGGGTGGCGGCGCGCGCGATCGACCATCGGCCGTTCGGGGCCGATCGGGCGGCGCACGAGGCGGCGCTGGACGCCGCGCTGCGGGCGGCGGCGGTCGAGGTCGTGGTCCTGGCGGGGTATATGCGCCGCCTGACGCCGTTCCTGGTGGGCGCCTGGGCTGGTCGGATGCTCAATGTCCACCCCAGCCTGCTGCCGGCGTTTCCTGGCCTGGACACGCATGCGCGGGCGCTGGCGGCAGGGGTGAAGCTGCACGGTTGTACGGTGCATCTGGTGACCGAGGGCGTCGACGAGGGCCCGATCCTCGCCCAGGCCGCGGTCCCGGTGCTTCCGGGCGATACCGAGGTGGTGCTGGCCGCCCGGGTGCTGGCCCAGGAGCACCGCATCCTGCCTGCTGCGCTGGCGGCGCTCCTGAGCGGCGTGGCCGGGCCGGCACCGAAGCCGACGGCCGTGCTGCGCAATCCGGAGCGATAGGGCGGCTGCTTGGATGGTGCCGGTCGCCTTTGGCACGCAGCGGGGGCGAGTCTCTGATGGCGCGCGAACCCGAAGATTGTTTAGAGTGGGTACCGCGGCACCGAGGGGCCGCGGGAGGACGAGACTCGCCGAGAATTCGGGATCAGGAGAATGGCCATGTCGCATACTGAAGAGTTATCCGACCCGCCGGTGCGCGGCTCCGGCGGACCGACCCCGACCCCGGATGCGAAGGCGGCATGGATGCAACGGGTCCTCGGGATCACCGTGCGGACCTGGGGCAAGGTCGAGGCACCGCGCGATCAGATCCGCCGGGACGGTCCCAAGCTCGGCCAGGTCCGGGGCGACGTGCAGGAATCGCGATTCAACGAGCGCCTCGGCAAATTGCTGGACACGTTCGAACTGGCGCGGAAGACTCCGGCTGCGTCCGAGGCCGCCACGACGGCGCACACCACCATGGAATCCGCGCTCGAACGCATGGGGATCGCCGCCAAGGCCAAGGATTTCCCGACCGCCGAGAAGGCGCTGACCGAGGCGGATACGGCCGCAACCATCATCCTGCAGGAGCGGACCAGGGCGCATGACGATTTCTGGCACGGTTTCGCGACGCCGCGTGATTGGCTCGCCGCCGCGCTCGGCCACACCAAGGGCGTGGCCGGCATCCCCTCCCTGGTCCGCGATGCGGAGACGCGGGCGACCAATTTGCGCGACACTGCCGAGCGGGCGGCGGATGGCGAGGACTGGCCGGCGGCGCTGACCGCGCTCGATTTGTTCAAGAATGCGATCGGTCCCCTGACCGCGGCCTATATGGGCGCGATCAAGACCAAGGACCGCCAGGCCAAGGAGACGATCGGCCTGATCGACGACACGGCGCAGAAATTCACCAACAACAACAAGTCGAGCTCGATCGGCAAGACCGCGGCGAAGGAGGTCAAGCGCCTCACGCCGCTCTATCAGACCGCCTCCACCACGACGCCCGTCGCGGCCGCCCTGGCAGCGTTCAGCGCCGTGCGGGAGGACGCGCGCGAGACGCTGACCCGGATCGGCAATGACGGTACCACCGCCGGGGCGTCGGAACTGCGCGCGCGCGCCGCAAAGGCGATCGGCAAGCTGCCCAAGGGCAATCCGAGGAAAGCGCTGGAGGGCCGGCTCGCGGAGTGGGACAAGGCCAAGATCACCGCGCTCAAGATCTCCGATCCGTCGGGCCAGCAGAAGGCGCTCGCCACGCTCGATGAGCAGGCGCAGAAGCTGTTCGATGACGCGATTTCGGCGGCCGGCGGGGATCAGACCGCGGCGCGCCAGGACGCCTACAAGGCGGCGCTGGAGCAGCGCTACGGTGTGACGATCGACACGTCCGTGACGGTCACGCAACGCCAGACGAAGGGCGGCAAGGTGCGGGACGTGCAGGTGAAGCAGCCGATCGATCCGGCGAAGCTGCAGCTCGACCGGATGTACGACATGTTCGGCCAGGTGCCGCTCCGCGACACCTGCCATGCGAAGCTGCAGAAACTTGCCTACACGAAGGAAGGAGGCACCGCCTGGTATGTTGGCGCGGAGATCACCATGGGCGATCTCGGAACCACCGACTGGGAGTTTGCGGGCTACAAGGACGGGGCCAAGGCGTTCAGCGTCACGACGCTGCACGAGCTCGGCCATGCGGTGGACGACAAGTACGGGATCATGAAGGCCAACCAGACCAAGGCCAATTGCGGCGGCTGGTCGGACGGCAATATCGCGGTGGCCGCGGTCGCCGATGCCTTCCTCAAGGACTTCAAGGCCCATGCCGGAAGCGCGGTGACGTTCGACGCGGAGAAGCTGAAACAGGCGGTGCTCGACGCGCTCGGGAAGGGCACCACGGGCCGGCCGACCGGCTGCTCCACTTCGGACTGGGCGACGGTGAAGGGCTTGCTGGAGAACTGCGCCGCGATCAAGAGCGGGAACAATCCGTGGGAAACCGGCAAGTATCACGCCGAGTTCGAGGGCATCGTCTATCAGGAATCCTACGGCAACCGGTGGACAAGCTACAGCGCCTCCGCCCGCTCGGGCGGCACCACCGTGCGCGACTACCAGTGGCGCGCCCCCGGCGAGTGGTTTGCCGAGCTCTACGGCTGGTCTTGGACCAAAAAGCAGCCGATCAGCGGCGTCGATTCCGCGGTCCTGAAATATCTCTACAAGCCCGCCCGATAATCCGCCCGCGCCCCTGACGGAGAAACACCATGTCGATCTTTCTGACCGCAACCGCCACGTGCCCGGTGTGCCAGGCCACCACCGAGGTCGAGCTCTCGGCGAGCGTCAACGCCGACCGCCGGCCGGATTTGCGCGATGCGATCCTCGACGGCAGCTTCCAGGCCGCGACCTGCCCGAAATGTGCCAGCCCGATGCGGCTCCCGGCGCGGATCACCTATCTCGATGTCGGACGCGGCCAGTGGATCCTGATGCAGAGCGCCGATACGCGCGACGACTGGGCTGCCGAGGAGACTGCCGCAAGCGGCGTCTATGACGAGACCTTCGGCGCCGAAGCCCCGGAATTCTCCCGCGAGATCGGCGCCGATCTACGGCCGCGCCTGGTGTTCGGATGGCCCGCGCTGCGCGAGAAGCTGCTCTGCCAGCAACTCGGCCTCGACGACGTCACGCTCGAACTGCTGAAGATCGCGGTGATGCGCGACGTGCCCGGCGCGCCCATCAGCGACGCGACGGAGTTGCGGCTGGTGGGCGGTGACGACACCCAGCTCGACTTCGCGTGGTTCAATGCCCTGTCCGAAGAGAGGCTCGCCAGTCTGGAGGTCCCGCGCGACGCCTACGACTCGCTCGAGGAGGAGCCGGAGGGCTGGGACAGCCTCCGGGCGAACTTCAAGGACCGGATGTTCGTAGACCTGCGCCGGATCACCGCGGCGTAATGCGCGCCGCGACGGTCATGTCCCGATTTGAAAAGAAGCGCGGCACCTGCCGGCATCCCCGCCCCTTGCCCACCAGGGGGGCGGTGCCTTAGAAACCGGGCGAGTTCAGTTCGACTGAGGGGATTCCATGGCGCATAGCCCGCAGACCGTCTCCGGCCCCGAATCGCAGGAGGCGTTCCTCGCCGACCGGGAGCGCTTCTGGCACGCCTGGACCCGGTTCACCATCGGGTCGGTGATCTTCCTGGTGCTGCTGCTGATCCTGATGGCGGTGTTCCTGGTCTGACGCCGGCTCCCCAGGGTGTGGCCGCGGTTCCGGTGGGCAGGACCCGTCACCTGATCCGTCAGCCCGGAATGATGGCAGTCGGCTGTCGTGGGGCCGGTGACGGTTGCGCGCGGAACGGGTGGATCAGTTGTCCCGCGAGCGAGCGTGGCAGTTCGGCATCGATCCCATAGGAAGTCGGCCACTGCCCGCGCGGCAGGTAATGGGTGCCGAACAGCCGGTCCATCCACGGCAGCATCGAGGCGTAGTTGCGGTCTCGCGGCGCGGCGCGGGTGTGGTGCCAGTGGTGGAAGGCGGGGGTGGAGACCAGCCACTCGAGCGGACCCAGCCGCCAGCGGATATTCGCGTGGATAAAGAAGCCCCATACCGTCACCAGCAGCATCACCAGGGTGGCGACCAGCGTGCCCTCGACGCTCCGGGGCGCGCCCAGGCCGAGGAGATAGATGGGGATCAGGCCGCAGAGCCGGATGAAAACGAAATCCACCGGATGGGCGCGCGCGCTGATCAGGAAATAGACATGCTCGGGGGCGTGGTGGACGGCATGGAAGCGCCAGAGCAGCGGGATCTCGTGGGCCCAGCGATGGCCCCAATAGAAGCCGAGATCGCCGACCACGAAGGCCGCCACGCCGCGCAGCCAGAGTGGCCAGGCGGCCACCGCGGCATGGATCCGCCATGGAACGAAATGATAGGCGGCATAGGCGGCGATCGCCAGCGGCACCGTGAGCAGCAGGTTCGGCACCAGGCCGCTGACGAAATAGAAGCCGAGGTCGCCGAGGATCTGTTTCCGGAGGATTTTCGCCGGGCGGACCGCGAACAGAAGCTCGAGCGGCAGGAAGATGACGGCGATGATCAGGAGCCAGAGCGACAGCCGGAGCACGCTCAGCGTGGTGCCCAGCAGGTACGGATGGTGATGCAGGAATGCGGGCAAGAGGAGGTGA
>DATKQI010000247.1:0-6484 GCA_035532755.1 Acetobacteraceae bacterium | reverse complement strand
ACCTCGGCATAGCTCGCGGTGCTGCCCAGCGGGATCTGCCGCAGCGCCTGCCACACGCGCTGCTGAAACGCCGTGCCGCGCACATCGACCGGCAGATCGAGCCCCTGCCGCGGCGCTTCCACGAAGCCAACCACCCGGGCGACCATCCGCTCGAACGCGGCATCTGCCCCCTTCAGGGTCGCCTTCGGAAAGCGGTCCTGCAAGTCATGGACGAGACGCTCCGGATCGGTGCCGAACTGGATGGCGACGACGCCCTTGTCCGTTGCGGCGACCAGGATCGTGCCGAGCGAGCATTCGGCGACGGCGAAGCGGATTTCCGAGCCGGCGCCGCCATCGCGATAGGCACCCGGCGTCATGCCCAGGATCTTCGCCGAGCCCTCGTAGAAGCGCCCGCTGGAATTGAAGCCGGCATCGAAGATGGCACGCGTGACGGTGTCGCTCTGGCCCAGTTCCGCCCGCACCCGTTTCGCTCGATGCTCGGTGGCGTAGGCTTTCGGGGTGACGCCCGTGACCTGCTTGAACACGCGGTGGAAATGGTAGGGGCTCATCCCGGCGGCAGCGGCCAGTTCGGCAAGCGCGGGCGGCTCCTCGGATGTCTCGATCAGCCGGCACGCGCCTGCGATGGCGGCGGCATGCCGCTCGGCCTGGGGTGCCGCATCGGGCCGGCACCGTTTGCACGGCCGGAAGCCCGCCTGCTCCGCCTCGGCGCGCGTGGCATGGAAGCTGACGTTCTCGCGCCGGGGCAGCCGGGCCGCGCAGGAGGGGCGGCAATAGACGCCGGTCGTGCGCACCGCGTAGTAGAAGCGCCCGTCCGCATTTGCATCCCGCTGTTCGACGGCCGCCCATCGCGCATCGTCGGTATCGGCGATCGGCGGCGGGGCCGGCGCATTCCTGTTTTGGATGAGGTTCATGATAATCATTCCTTGATCCGAAGGCTTCAACATGGGGCGATGATGAAGCTTGCGCGCACCACCCGCACTCCGGCTCTTGCTTTCGAATTCCGATGGCATCAGGGGCCGCCGATCACCTCCAGCGCACCCAGCCTCTGCGCCGCATGGTCGAGGAATGCGCGCACCCGCAACGGCAGGTTTCGTGCGCTGGGCACGACAAGCTGGACCGGCAGCGGCGGCGGCTCGAAGCGGGCAAGCAACCGCACCAGCGCCCCCGCGGCGAAATCCTCCGCCACCTGGTAGGACAGCGCCCGCGTGATCCCGTGTCCCTCCCGTGCCGCGAACAGCGCTGCTTCCCCCTCGTTCACCATCAGCCTTGGCGAGAGGCGGACGACAGGGCCGCGCCCGCCCGTGCCGAAGCGCCATGCAACCGGGTCCGGCCGCCGGGACGTGAAGATGATGTCGTGCTTCGCCAGATCCGCCGGCCGCTCCGGCACGCCTTTCCCCGCAAGATAGCCCGGGCTCGCCACCGTCACGCGCCGCACCTGCCCGACCCGCCGGACAACCATCCCCGAATCGGCCAGCTTCCCGATGCGCACGGCGACATCCAGCCCTTCCTCGATCAGATCGAGATTGCCATCGGACAGGACCAGTTCAACCTGCATCGCGGGGAAGGCAGCGAGGAAAGCCGAAACCAGTGGCATCACGTGCTTGCGCCCGAAGATCACGGGTGCCGTCACCCGCAGCAGCCCGCGCAGCTTCTGCTCCGCATCCGCGCCGCGCATGGCATCCCGATAGTCGGCGAGCACGCGGCGCGCCTGCTCGCCCAGGCGCAATCCCGCCTCGGTCGGAGCCAGGTTTCTCGTGGTGCGCTCCAGCAGGCGGGCCCCCGTGCGTTCCTCCAGTGCTGCGAGCGCGCGCGTCACGGCCGGCGGGGAACGGCGCAACCGGCGCCCCGCGGCGGCCAGGCTGCCGGTGTCCAGGATGGCCGCGAACACGGCCAATTCGTCCAGGCGGTCCATCCGGTATTCCATTAGCTGGAAGATTAATTTGCAAAATAGCAGCGTTCACCACGAACCGGGCAAGGAATATCTCTGCCCGGCTGACATCGGATCGAAAGGGGCATCCATGCCGCCGCCAACAATCACCGTCCATGGCACCAAGCTGTCCGGCCACACCCACCGGGTCGAGCTGCTGCTCGGCATGCTCGGCCTCGGCTATCGCTTCAGCGCCGCACCCGCCGCGGTGCGAACCAGCCCGGAGTTCCGGGCCCTCAACCTGCTCGGCCAGATCCCGGTGCTCGAGGATGGCGATCTCATCCTGCCCGATTCCAATGCGATCCTGGTCTATCTGGCGAAACGCTACGATGCCGGCGGCACGTGGCTGCCCGAGGAACCCGTCGCCGCGGCCAGGGTCCAGCGCTGGCTGTCGATCGCGGCCGGGGAGGTGATGCACGGGCCGGCGACGGCGCGGATGATCACCCGCTGGGCGCTGCAAGCCGACCTCGCGCAAGCACATGAAATCGCCGCACGCCTGTTCCGCTTCATGGATGATCATCTGGCGGCGCGCGCGTGGCTTGCCGCGGGAACCCCCACGATCGCCGACCTCGCCTGCTACAGCTATGTCTCCGCCGCCCCGGAAGGCGGCATCCCGCTCGCCCCCTATCCGGCCATCCAGGCGTGGCTGGAGCGCGTGGAGGCATTGCCGTACTTCAAGCCGATGCCCGTGTCATGACCCTCGGTTCTTTCCACGAAGGAGAACTGGCCGCGCAGGAACTGGCCGGCGTGCAGCTTCAGGGCGCCGCGATCCGGGAAGAGATGCCCGGCCAGCACCGCAGCTTCTTCACCCTGCTGCCCTTCCTGCCGATCGCCGCCGTGGACCCGGCCGGCTGGCCCGCCGCCACGATCCTCACAGGCCCGCCCGGATTCATCACAAGCCCCGACCCGCGAACCTTGGAGATCGGGTCCACCGCGGCCCCCAACGACCCCGCCGCCACGAGTTTCCGCCCGGGTGCCCGCATCGGCGCGCTCGGCATCGATCTCGCCACGCGCCGGCGAAACCGCGTGAACGGCCGCATCACCGACGTCGGCACCGGAGGCCTCACGATCGCTGTGGAGCAGAGCTTCGGCAACTGCCCGCAGTACATCCAGGCACGCGAGCTGAACCCGGCGCCGCCGGCCGAACTGCCCGGCGGACCGGCGGAAAACCTGGTTGCGCTGGATGCGGAAGCCGCAGGCCTCATCCGCGCGGCCGATACCTTCTTCGTCGCGTCCACCTCCGGCGAACGCGCGCAGCGGGCCGGCGGGGTGGACATCTCGCACCGCGGCGGCCGGCCCGGCTTCGTCCGGGTGGATGGTGAGACGCTGACGATCCCGGATTTCCGCGGGAACCGCTACTTCAACACGCTCGGCAACTTCCTGCTCTGCCCGCGCGCTGCCCTCGTTTTCGTGGATTTCGCGCGTGGCGACCTGCTGCATCTCTCCGGCGAGGTGGAGGTGGCCTGGAGCAGCACCGAAGCGGCCCGATTTCAGGGCGCCGAGCGGCTCTGGCGCGTGCGCGTTTCCCACGGCTGGCGCCGCCGTGGCGCGCTGTCGCTGCGCTGGTCGCTGCGCGGCTATGCCCCGACCACGGAACGCACCGGAAGCTGGGCAGCCTGACAGCCATGATTCCAATGAAGTCCGAAAATGGCGAGAACAATGATGGTTTCTGCGCCATGATCCCCCCATGCACCTCGATCGAGACGCCTGCTACCGGGCCCTTCTGACGCGCGATGCCCGTTTCGACGGGCAGTTCTTCACCGCTGTCCGAACCACCGGCATCTACTGCCGCCCCATCTGCCCGGCACGCCCGCCGAAGCTGGAGCATATCATCTTCATGCCCAGCGCGGCGGCGGCGCAGGAGGCCGGGTTCCGCCCCTGCCTGCGCTGCCGGCCGGAAACCACGCCAGATCTCGCCGCCTGGCACGGCACGGCCAGCACCGTCTCCCGCGCGATGGCGCTGATCGCGGCGGGCGCGCTCAACGATGATAGCGTGGACGGGCTGGCGGGCCGCCTCGGGCTCGGCGAACGGCAGCTTCGCCGGCTGTTCCGCCAGCACCTCGGCGCGTCGCCCAATGCGGTCGCGCAGACGCGGCGCGTGCTGTTCGCCAAGCAGTTGATCTCCGACACGCGGCTGCCGATGGCCGAGATCGCCTTCGCCGCCGGCTTCGGCAGCCTTCGCCGCTTCAACGACACCTTCCACAAGCTCTACGGCCGCCCGCCCCGCAGCCTCCGGCGCGGCAAGGCGGCGATCGAAACGGCCGGCAGCACCGCGATCACGCTCGTCCTGCCGTACAAACCGCCCTATGACTGGCCGTCGCTGATCGCCTTCCTGGCAGCACGCGCCATCCCCGGCATCGAGCAGGTGGAGGCCGACAGCTACGCGCGCACGATCTCCCTCGGCGACAGCCACGGAAGCATCGCCGTGCGCCCGGCCCGGAAGGGCGCGCACGCGCTCGCCGCGACGATCCGTTTCCCGCTCGTCACGGCACTTCCCGCGATCGTGAACCGCATTCGCCGCATCTTCGATCTCGGGGCGGACCCCGCCGTCATCGGATCGCACCTGTCCGAGGACTCGCATCTGGCCCCGCTGGTGGCGGCAAGGCCGGGCCTGCGGGTGCCGGGCGCGTGGGATGGCTTCGAACTGGCGGTGCGCGGCATCCTCGGCCAGCAGATCACGGTCGGCGCGGCCACCCGGCTCGCTGGAAAGTTGGTCGCGGCCTTTGGCACCCCGCTGGCAACCGATGGCCACGCCGCCGGACTCTGCGCCGTCTTCCCCGCCCCTGGCCGGCTGGCGGAGGCTGAACTCGCCACGAGGCTCGGCATGCCGCGCGCCCGTGCCGCCGCGATCTCCGCCCTGGCCGCCGCCGCGGCAGCCGATCCCCGGTTGTTCGAAGCCAGCCAGGGGCTCGAGGATGCGATCCTCCGCCTGCGGACGCTCCCCGGCATCGGGGAATGGACGGCGCAGTACATCGCCATGCGCGCGCTGCGAGAACCCGACGCCTTTCCGGCAGCCGATATCGGCCTGCTCCGCGCGATGGCGACCGACAAAGGGCGGCCAACCCCGGCGCAACTCCTGGCTCGTGCCGAATCGTGGCGCCCTTGGCGCGCCTACGCCACCTTGCATCTGTGGACCGCCGAGGCCGCCGCACCCTCCGGCGCGACGCCCCCTGACGTGACGCCCCCTGATGTGACGATGGAGAAGCCCCGTGAAACTCCGGCTCGACCGCATCCCCTCCCCGATCGGGACGATTCTGCTCGTCTCGGAGGGTGAAAAGCTGCGGGCGCTCGATTTCGAAGACCACGAGCACCGCCTGCACCACCTGCTCCGGCGGCACTACGGCGACTGCACGCTGGTTCCGGCAAACAGGCCGGGCGCGGCCGGCGAGAGCATCGAAGCCTACTTCGCCGGAGATATCGCAGCACTCGACCGCATTCCGGTGGAGACCGGCGGCACTGCGTTCCAGCGTCTCGTCTGGTCGGCCCTGCGCCGGATTCCGCCTGGCACGACGACCAGCTACGGCCGGCTCGCAGTGCAAATCGGCCGCCCGACGGCCGTACGCGCGGTCGGTCTCGCCAACGGCGCCAACCCCGTCGCCATCGTCGTACCGTGCCATCGCGTGATCGGCGCGGACGCCAGCCTGACCGGCTACGGCGGCGGCCTCCATCGCAAGGAATGGCTGCTCCGGCATGAAGGCGCCATCGTCGTCTGACTGCTCAGGGCATGGCGCCGTCGAGCGCCAGCCGCCCCGCCATTACGTGCACGCATCGCCCGCCGATATGCACGCCGCCTACCCGGCCATCACGCTTGACGGCCTCGGCATCGAGCAGGCTCGGCCGCCCCATCTCCACACCCTGAAGGATGGAAAGATGCAGGTCGTAGTCTCGTTCCGGCATCAGGTCGGCAAGCAGAGCGACCAGCGCGGCGTTGGCGCTGCCGGTCGCAGGATCTTCCCAGATGTTGTCCAGCGGCGCGAAGACACGCGCCCGCACCGCACCCGGCCCGCGCGCCGCATCGCGCACATAGAGATGGATCGCGTCCGCCCCGTCGCGCGGCAGATGCCGCGCAAAGCCGTCCAGAACCGGCCGGCTGCGCGCCAGCGCCTCCAGGCTCGCCAGTTCGGCGAACAGAAAGGGCAGCCCGACGGAGGCGACGCGGGGCGGATGGTGCACGGTGACGATATCGGCGGGCGAAAGGTCCACGCAGGCGGCGACCGCTTCCGGCGGGCAGGCCTGCCCTGTCGTCAGCGGCTGCGGCGCGGTCAGCCGCGCCCCCACGACCCTATCGCCCACGCGCTGGACTGCAACTGCCACCAGCCCGGCTGCCTCCTCGAACTGCAGCACCTCGCCCACCGGCCGCCCGAACAGCGCGCCGATCCCGGCCACGACGAAGGCTGTGCCGATGTTCGGATGCCCGGCGAACGGAAGCTCCTGGCGCGGCGTGAAGATGCGCACGCGCGCGGTATGCGCCGGATCATCCGGCGGCAGCAGGAAGGTGCTCTCGGAATAATTGAATTCCGCGGCGATCGCCTGCATCGCCGCCGCGGTCAACCCCCG
>DATKQI010000246.1:0-9270 GCA_035532755.1 Acetobacteraceae bacterium | reverse complement strand
GCTGGCGCGACTGCCACAGCGCCCACACCCCGCCGATGAAGCAGACCAGGGCAGCGGCATACATCGCCATCCCGCCGAACTCGCCGCCCGAGTTGATCGCCTCGCTCGACATGGAGTTGAGCTGGGCGCCTAAGCCCCCCGTGGGCGAGGTGGCCTGGGCGAAGGCGTGGCCGACGGCGATGAGCGTGGCGAGAGAGGCGCCGCCGGCGAGACGGATCGCCAGCGACTTCCCCCTTGTCACCGCGAACCGGATCGAACGGTGCACGGCGCGTTCCGGCTGGGATGTGTTGATGAGGGTGAGGCTCACGTGATGCTCCTTGGGTAAGTCGAGGGACCGTTCCCTCGGAGCGGAGCGTCGCAGCCGCACGCGCGAATGGCGCACGCCTTTCTGCGCGGTCATGCCCGGAAGATCGTGACGAGCCATTGCGAGATGGTCAGCACATTGATCAGCATGACCCCGAAGGCGAACTGCACGCCGCACCCGCTCTGGCTGCGGTTGCTCCGGCCGTTGATCACCGACCGCCAGGCCAGCACCGCGAAGAAGCACGCCATCGCGCCAAACGCCTGGAAGAACGATTGGAACAGCTGGACCACGTTGATCACGGTGTCGCCCGGCGTGTTGCCGAGCAGGCCGCTCCCGGGAACCGTCGGCGTGTAGCTGGTCAGGCCGGCGACCAGCGAGACCTGCAGGCTCGAGCCCGCGCTGACATTCGCCATCGTCAGGATGCGATCGAACGAGGCGAAGACGCCGCAGAGCACGAGCGAGAGCAGCGGAATCCACGGCCGGCCACGGAACGGATTGTCCGGTCGGGCCTGCTGCAAGAAGCCCCAGCCGGCGAAGAGAAACAGCGCGATGGCGGCGAGGTAGCAGAAGGCCGGCAGGAAGGTGGCCAGGCCGTAGCCGATGTCGGAGGCGAAGTTGACCAGGCCTTGCATGGTGCGCTCCTGCTACCGGATGGCGCCGTGGTCGGTCTGCACCAGCCATGAAGTGCCATGCTGCGAGATGCCGGTGACCTTGCCGTAGCCTGGCACGGTGTCGCCGACGGCGACCTGCAGCTGCGCGCCCTCGCCACCGCCGCGGTCGATCTCGGCCAGCATGGCGAGACCAGGCGATGCGGCCTGAACGCGATAGCGATGCGGACCGGATCCCGCAGGCGCGACGGTCGAGGCCTTCGTCAGCTGGACGGATGGTTTCCCGGCGGACGCCGCCGCAGGCGGCATGGTCGGCGTTGCGGCGGCGGTTGAGGTTGCAGTGTTGGCCGCCCCCATCGCGGCCCCGATCGCACCGCGCGCTTCCGCAAGCGACAGCCGCCGGTCGAAATCGTCGAGCCGCGCGGCGTCCGTGCTGCTGGTCTTCTGCTGATCGGCACGCAGCGAGGCGATCTCGGCCCGCTGATCGCGAATGATGGCCCCGAGTTGCGTCACCAGCGACAGGACCTGGATCTCCTGCTTCTCGGTCGTGGGGGCCGGCCGGAGATGCGTGGCGACCACGACCGGGTCGGGCGCAGGAGACGGAGCAGCCGGCGGGGCATGCGCGGCCGGCGTCGCTGGCGCACCAACCGCAATGCTGGAAGCCGCCGCCGCCGCGACGGGACCAGGCGCTGGCGGCGCTGCCTTCGTCGGAGGCGCGGCGGGGGATGCAAGAGTCGCTACTTCGCCGCCCTTGCTGAGCGGGTCACCACCCACCGGGACGATCGGTGGCGGCGGAGGCGTGGGCGGCGAAACCCCGACCTCATGCACCGCCCGGGGAGCGATCGAGGCGGTCCGGCTCGGCGACGGCGCTGGTGACGCCGGCGGAGCAGACAGTGCCGCCGCCGGCTTCACCGGCGCTCCCGAATGCCCGGGACCGGGCATGTGGTACGACTGGAACTCGCGGAGTTGTGCCGCCTTCGACTCCGCGACAACCGGCTTGCGAACCGGCGGCGCGCCCTTCTTCGGCAAGGGTGCGGTCGCCAGCGTGGCCGCCGGGGCCAGTGGCCCCGCGGGCGGCAGATCGACCGGCGCCGCGACATGGCGCGCGGCGGATTGCACATGTGGCGCGTGGATCGGGACGATGTGGTTGTACGGTGAGATCAGGAATACGCCGCCGGCAGCGAGCGCCACCACCGCAATGCTGCTCGTTGTCAGCAGAGCACCCCGACGGCGCCGGCGTGGGATCGACGAGCGCGGACGCTCATCCTGCCCTGCTGCGAGTGGCGGCGCGCCCTCGCCGGGGAGGCATGCCTCGGGAGCCAGTTCCGAGCCGGAAGCCAGTGTCTCGGGCGTGTTGAGGATATGGGTGTCCATGGCAGTCCCGTCCGATTTTGCTGCGCTCAGCATCGCGCACCCGTGCGCGAATGGCGCACGGACGTCACCAGAATCAGCCCTTTGTGGTGACGTTGCCGAGAAACATCACGCCGACAGTCACATTGGCGTCGAGGTTGACCGTCGGCCCCTTCGGCGCCTCCTGGTTCAACGCGCTGCCAATCTGCGCTGCCGCCACACCCGCGCCGACACCGGCCTGCTGCGCCAGGTTCAGATGCGTCGCATAGGAAGCGCCGCCGAACGGGCTCAGCACCGTCTGCGTGTTCGTCGTCGTTGCAATCGCCTGCCCAAGGCCCTGGATGAAGGCCGCCGCGGCCGGCAGCACAAAGCGCTCCAGATAATGCTCATCGACGCTGGACGCGACCGCCGTCTCCATTGTGTCGGGCGCGACCACGATGCCATCGACGTCGAGGATGTGGCCCTGGTGCTCGATCGTCGAGACCCGTACGACGAGACGGTCGCTGCCGCTCTTGCTGAAATTGCCGATCATGCGGTCGCCGGCCAGCGGGCCGGAATCCGCCTGCAGCACGATCGGCCCGCCGGTGTCCGAATTCACCGCCAGCACGGTGTGCGCATAGACACCCCGGCCGGCCGGAACCAGCACCTGTCCGGTATTCTGACCATCGGGGCCAGAGGCCGTGGATGCGTGCGTCACCGGGGGTCCCGCGTTCCGGGTGATATTGCGTGCCTCCGCGGTGACGCCCGGTCGCCGGCCGCTGCCCTGACTGTCCGTACCGGTGTCGGGCGGCAGCACCACATTGGTCCGCGGCGCAGGCGTATTCCAGGCCTGGAAGAGCTGCGCGGCCTGGCGATAGTCCCGCCCGGGCTGCGGATCCGGTACTGCGACTTGCTGGGCATGGACTACGGCCGGCGGCGTATAGGCTGCCGGCACCGGGACTGGCCGTGGCGCGGTGACGACGACCGGTGCATGGCGCTGTACCGGTGCGGTCGGCGTCGGATCGGCTGGCTGCACCACGGGCCGTGGGGCCATCAGCTGGCTGGCCGGCATCGGTGGCGTATAGGACTGGCGCCTCTTGAGTGCCTGTGCCGCGTGCTCCTGCGCGTCGCGCAGCAGCAACGCGTTCTGCTCGGGGTCGCTGTGCGTGCCACCCGGCAGCGGGTTGACCGGCGGCATCTTCGCCGCGACGGACTGCGGCGGTGGCCGATAACTGATCATCGAAACGCCGATCAGCAGCGCCAGCATGCCAAGCCCGATGCAGGTGATCACCACCAGTCGCCGCGGACCTGCCCGGCTGGCGCGGCTGAAGAGGCTGGCCTTGAGGGCGGCGGGCAGCACAAGCCGCGACACGAAACCGGGCATCTCTATGGATCCTTGAGCGAGGCCGAGACCGTGCGGCCATGGGCGGAGAGCAGCACGACGGGCGTGGACGGAACGGCGTAGACCGTGAGCCCGCCTTCGCCGCTCTCGGACGCGATCCATTCCGGCGAGAGGAGCGTGTAGCGCGTGCGCAGATAGACGCGGTCCCCGAGCCGCCAGGCGCGCAGGTCCTCGGGCGACACGCCGGTGACAGACAGCGGCGTCGCGTCGGCGGGCGGCACGCCATCGAGCATCCCGGTCAGGAACGGCGCACCGGTATCCGGCGCGTCGGGCTGGGTGACGATCTGGACCTTCGCATTCGGCCCGCGATCGGCCACCTGCACGCTCAGATCGGCGTCGTAGCGGCCCCCGCCGCCGATCAGCAGGAAGCTCATCGGCTTCGGCGCGCCTTGCAGTGTCACCAGGAGGCCGCCGCGCGGCTGCAGCGACATCGGCGTGATCTCCAGCACGTTGCTCCCCTTGACCGGGGTGCAGACATAGAAGCCGACGGCGGCGACCGCCGGCCCGCCCGCATTCGGGCTGGCGTTGCAGTTCGTGGCGCCAGCGACAGCTGCCGGGTTGCTGTTGGTGTCCCACTGGATCGGCCAGGGCTGCCCGGTGTTGTCGAAGAACGACAGCGCCGTCGGATAGCCCTTGACGGTCTGGATGATGCTGGTCGCCTGACCGGGTACGAATGACACGTTGATGCGGCGGCTCACGGGTGCAGCGATCTGCGTGACCGCTTGTTCCTCGGCTCGCCTGGTCTCGCCATAGCGCTTGCCGAGCTGGCGGATCATGTCCGGCGTCAGCGGGATCGCATCGTGCGGATTCTGCCCGGCGATACCACCCCGCTGCTGATTCGGCAGTTGTTGCGCACGCGCCTGGCATGGGGCGGCCATGCAGGCGATGAGCGCGACGAGAGCTGCTCGTGAGAGCACGGCTTTGATCTCCTGCTAATGGGCCGTTGCGACAAGCTGGTCGACGGCCAGGCCATCGGGATGGTCATTCGAGTTCGTCCTGACGACGAGTGCTGTCATCACCATGTTCTGCGTGCTCTGCTGGTTGGTGTTCTGGCAGGTCTGCACCAGCGGGAATTGGATCTGATAGGCGAGTGCGCCGTCCACGATGCTGGTCTGCCGGATGATCGCGGCGCGCTGCGCCTGCGCGTAGCAGAGCAGCATGGCGTGTTTCATCTCGGCGAAATTGCCGCCTTTGATGTAGCTGGTCGCAAAGGTGCTCCAGCCGTGCGGCGTAAAGCGCCGGCCGGCTGCGGTCAGCTGCTCGGGGTAGTCATGATAGTTGACGTTGTAGGCGGCCAGAACTGCCTTGACGGTCCAATCCAGCAGCTCCGTGTCGTCCACGATCGGGCTGCCGAGCGCCGTCACTGGCCGCGGTGGATGCTTGCCGTCGATGAAGAAATACCGAGGCGCGGGCGGATGGGTCCACACATAGGCATCGTGGGCCACGAACGCGACCAGCAGGGCGGACACCCCGAGCGCCAGGGCGATGCATCGGTTGACGAGAGAGGCCTGGAAGTCCGGGTCCGAGAGTCTGCGCATGACCGCCGCGTGCTGGTTCTGCATGGCCGCATCCTGAGACCCTCACGCGCGAATGGCGGCAGCCAAAACCTCCGACTTGCACCGGTCGAAGATTGTCCAGCAACCGGCCGCAGGCCGCCCGTCTCCCCGGGGCAAACCGCGCCCTGAATCGACACGGCGGCCACGCGCTCCAGGGGTCACAGAAAAATCACAGTCTCGGGCAGAGCGGCCAGACTCGCGATTGCTGCTGGAAAATGCAGACCTTCGCTCCCCCGAAAGACGATCGCAAACGCGCCCGCTCAGCAAAGCGCCGGCGCCACCCCGTGCGAACGGACGAAAACTGTGCGGAGTGTGTCGGGCGGCCCCTCCAATTCCTGCCGTCCAGTGGATCTGCCCGAAGGGTGCCGGCAACGACGGCGCTTCGGCCACGAACCTCTCTCACGCTGCATGAGCGCGCGCGTGCATGACCTGCGCCGAAGAGAAATAATTGGCATAGAGGGCAAGGATGGGATCGTTGCCCGTATGCGGGCCGGGAGGGTCAGCCGGAACAAATCGCTTCGATACGCGGCTCCGCCTACGCTGAAACGCCGTGGCAAGCCTGCCCGGACGCCTGTGACAATGACAACCGCCGGTTCTCGGTAGGCATGACATGGTCGATCGCTTGCAGACGCTCAGCAGCACGCGTGAAAAGAACCGCCTGCACGGGCGTGATCAGGCGTAGCATTGATCGATTCCCCCAGCGCGATCCTGAAAGGTCTTGCTGCGTCTGTATTCGGGGCAGAATCGTTGCCCCCAGCGCGGCTTTGTCCAGAAGATCCGCTTCTTGCCTGGGCAAAACCTGGACACGAAGCCGGAGGCCTTGATGGTCGACTCTGCCACCTTCGGATCGAAATGCGCGACCAGTGTGTTGCCGTAGCGGGGCGGCAGCTGCAGACGATGGCACCGGGAACTGACCGCGCTTGCCGTCAGCTCCATGTACGTCTCCGACATCTCCCGCGCTATGTCGATCGGGTGCTGATTCGCCCACCACCGGAGGCTCACTTCCTCGTCTGCTTCCCGAAACCATGTGACCTGGCCGGGACGCGATTGCTTCCGCCGCTGGCCGCCACCAGCGGGGGCAGCCGCCGCGCTGACCGCGTCTTGCTTTGCGATGACCTGCCGTCCTTCGGCAGGATCCGCAGAGCCAGATGCAAGCGCCAACTGGCCGGTCGCCTCGTTGTTCTCGGAAACAGGAGCGGGCGCCAGCGAGGCAGAAGGAGCGGCCGGGACTGCATCGATGGTCGATGACGTGCTCTCGGAAACCGCCGCTTCGTGAGCGGCAGGGGCCACGAAATCGCGCACAAGAGTAGCCGGCTCGGGATCCGCCGCCGGCCGCGAGATCGGCTCCAGCCGGACCAACTTCCTGCGATCCCGCTTCGGCAATCCAAGCCGGCGCGCCTTCGACCAGACGGCTCCAGGCGACCGGCCGAGGCAATCGGCGATGCAGACAACCCGGACGCCGGAGACCCACAGGCGGATGAGCTCATGCACCTCACCGGCGAGCCAGGGCCGCTTCCCGCCCGGGCGCCGCAGCTGTCGGTCATGCGGCGTCAGCAGGCCAAGGGCGACGATGCGCTCGAACAGCGCCGTTCGCGCGAGGCCAAGGTAGAGGCAGAGCGCCTCGATCCCCAGGCCGGCGGCGACCATGCCGGCCAGCACGTAGTCGAGCGGCGAGAGCGCTGCCGCCAGGGGGACAACGAACAGGCCTGCGCGACCAGGTCCGGCTGAATGCTCCGATGATCGTTCGACCCGCAACAATGCAAATCCACTCCGGCTGGGCAACCGAAGCAGATTAGATACACCGTATTAGGTGTATGTCACGAAAAAACTCTGAATGAAGTGTAACAGGCTGTTCAAACTTGGCTCACGACCAAATGTTTGTGGACTCGGCCTCCCGGACGGTCAGTGCTCTTGCCTCCTTTTCGAGAGCAATCTTGCCACCTGATCCCTCAGCACGCCCATGCGGTCGATCTCCTTGAGGAGCGTGCCCTCCTGATCGCGATGGAGTTTGACAGCATCCGCAAACCGCTCCAAGGCCGAACAGAGCCGCTCAACCGCGGCGTCCGATACAGGAGCGTCAACCTCTGCCGGAAGCAGATCCCGAAGACCGGATCCCAGCGCAGTCGCCAGACGGTGCAGCGCCTTGAGCGTGAGATTCTGACCGCCGGTTTCAGCCAGATAGACATAAGACTGGCTGGTTCCCACTTTCTCGGCGAGCTGCCCTTGCGTCATACCGGCTTTCAGGCGGGCTTCCCGCAGTCTCGCGCCGACAGCCTCCAACAGCTCGTCGCGGTCGCCCACGTCCTCATCCGGGCCCTTCGGCCTTCTCGTCATTCAAGAACCTCCCTGGATCACTACCGCGCCGCCCGATGGGCGACTCCCGCGTGCGTCCAGATCACGAACTGGATCGTAAGATTCGAGCGAAAGCGGGGCAACGCCGGTTCATAACGAGATGACGTGCGCCCATTCGCGCTGGCGGCCTGGAAACTCGGATGCCGGACCGGAGGTGCATATGCGGACTCTCCCAGCGCTGGTTCTTGTCGGCCTGGTCGGCGCGACGGTGGGCGCTCACGCTGACTTTATTGTGCTCCACGAAGATTCGCCATCTGCTCCAACGCCCGTGGAACCGATTGGGCAGCGATCAACAGGTACACCGCGACCGCCGAACCGGGGCGCTGCGACGCCAATCGTCTGGCACGCACCGCCCAGGTTCTCCACAGTTCGCGGTTTTGGCCACCAGATCCCGCTCTCCTTTGCCGTGCGCCAGATCGTTCCCCCGAAGGTGAAGGTGACGTTCGGAACCGGCGCCGATCCGGCCGCCCTGATCGACTGGAACGGTGGCCGCCCCTGGAACGCGGTCCTGCGCGATACCGTCCGGCCGCTCGGCCTGCATCTGATCGTTCATCGGAAGGAAGTCACCATCAGCCGTTAAGCCCGCGCGCATTCGCGCGTGGCCATCCCATCCTGCCCCGCAGCCTTCAGCGGAGCCGACATGCCCGACCTCAGCATCCAAGCCGTCACGGCGTGGCTCGACCAGAAAGAGCCCGCCTTGCCGGCTGGCCTGCGCCACGCGATCCGCCCGATCGAACGGGACGACGCCGTAGAAGCTGGCCTCCTTCTGCTCGGCACCAGCCTGGACAACAGCCGGGACCGCAATCCGGCAGGGCTCTCCGCGCGGCTGCACTCCGACCCGGTGCGTGACGACCTCCGGTCGATCCTCGCCCAGCTCGGCGGATGCCGGTTGCTGCGAACCTTGGATTGGCTGACCGAGCCTGACTTCCCGGAACGCCGGGCCTTGATCGCCGCGCTGCTGGAACCGGACGGCACCGGAGCCGGGCAGACCCTCCGAGCCGCCATCCAGCAGCTCAATCGGCGGATCCTGATCGGCCGCATTTTTGCGAAGGAGCGCATCGAAATGCTCGAAGCAGCCTGTCGCGCGATCCCGGCGGAGGCACCCTGATGCGCGGGAAGCACCTCATCCTGGCCGTCGCACTCGGCGGGCTGGCTCCGTGCGCGGCACTGGCCCAGACGACAACCGGAAGTGCCGGCTGCGCCGCCATCACCCAGGCCGCCGCCAACGGCATGCAGGCGCGGATCGCGGCCGACGATCAGAGCATAAACCCGCCGAAGAGCGTCACCTCGCTCACCTGTCTCAGCAACTTCTTCAACGGCGTCGGCCTGAATCTGGTCACCAATCTGCTCGACCCGACCACCCTGCTGCAGGATGTCGAGGGGCAGATATGCAACACGGTGCAATCCACCTGGAGCAGTCTGCTCGGCAGCGCGCAATGCGGGCTCACCCTCAGCGGCTTCAACCTCGGCTTCTTCGGCGGTCTCGGCGGCGGCTCGTTCTGCCCGAGCCTCAGTTTCGGCGGCAGCGGCCCCCGGATCGGCACCATCGGTATTGGGGGCAACGGCAGCGGCGGCATGTACGTCAACGGCTCCGGGACAGGGCCAACGGGATACACGCTGCCAACCACCGGCGGCCTTTGGTGAGGAAAGACCCATGAGAAGAGCATCGCTCCTCGCCGCGACAGCGCTCGGTGTCGTGGTCGGCGCCGCGCTGTTCGG
>DATKQI010000245.1:0-8974 GCA_035532755.1 Acetobacteraceae bacterium | reverse complement strand
AGATCGGCCTCATCGGCGCGGAAGATGAACGCGCGATCCGCGCCGGTCTAGAGGCGATCGGACACGAGATCGAGACCGGGCAGTTCGATTTCGCCGTCGCGCTCGAAGACATCCACATGAACATCGAGGCGCGGCTGACCGGGCGCATCGGCGAAGCCGGCAAGCGCCTGCACACCGCGCGCAGCCGCAACGACCAGGTGGCGACCGATTTCCGCCTATGGGTGCGCGATGCGATCGACGGTCTTTCCGCCCAGATCACCCGAGCCATGCGCGCGCTCGCAGCCCGCGCCGCCGAGCATGCCGCCGACCCGATGCCCGGCTTCACCCATCTGCAAACCGCCCAGCCGGTCACCTTCGGCCACCATCTGCTCGCCTACGTCGAAATGCTGGCGCGCGACCGCGACCGCCTCGCCGATTGCCGCAAACGCCTCAACGAATGCCCGCTGGGGGCCGCGGCGCTGGCCGGCACCTCCTTCCCGATCGACCGGCACATGACCGCAGAAGCCCTCGGCTTCGACCGGCCCTGCGCGAACTCGCTCGATGCCGTGTCGGACCGCGATTTCGCCCTGGAATTCCTCGCCGCCGTGGCAATCTGTGCGGTACACCTGTCCCGCTTCGCCGAGGAAATCGTGATCTGGTGCAGCGCCCCCTACCGCTTCATCTGCCTGTCGGATGCCTACACCACCGGCAGCTCCATCATGCCGCAGAAGCGCAACCCGGACGCGGCCGAGCTGGTGCGCGCGAAAACCGGGCGGATGACCGGCGCGCTGGTCGCCTTGCTCACGGTGATGAAGGGCCTGCCGCTCGCCTACGCGAAAGACATGCAGGAGGACAAGGAACCGGTGTTCGACGCTGCCGAGGCCCTCGCCCTCTGCCTCGCCGCCATCGCCGGCATGGTGCAGGACATGAAGCCCGACACCACCCGCATGGCCGCCCTGGCCGGCGCCGGCTTCGCCACCGCGACAGACCTCGCGGACTGGCTGGTGCGCGCCCTGCGCCTGCCGTTCCGCGAAGCCCATCACATCACCGGCCGCCTCGTCGCCCTCGCCGAATCCCGCAACATCGGCCTCGCCGAACTGCCCCTGCCGGACATGCAAGCCATCGAACCCCGCATCACGGCAGACATCTACGCCGTCCTGACCGTCCCCGCCTCCGTCGCCTCCCGCACCAGCTACGGCGGCACCGCCCCCACCAACGTCAGCCAGCAAGCCCGCCGCTGGCAGGAAGCACTGGCATGAGACGGATGGAGACGGAGATGGAAGGCAAGGAAGCAAGGCCAGGGCTCTGCCCTGGACCTGCCAAAGGGCAGTCGCCCTTTGGAAACCCTGCTGGTTTCTTGAAGAAGGGGGGCTTGGGAAGGCCTGCCCGCGTGACGATTGGCGCGGCCCCCCTTCTTCAAGAAACCCTCACGGAGTCCAGAGGCGACGGCCTCTGGTGGGGTCCAGGGGCAAAGCCTCTGGCCTTCCTGTCTTCCCTCCACTCCCGCTCCACCGGCCTCAAGCCCATGCTCCTGCTCGCGGCGGGTCTGGCGGTGCTGGCGGTGGCGGCGTGTGGCAAGCGGGGGGCGCCGTCGGCACCGGGGCCGGCGGATCAGGTGACGTATCCCCGCACGTATCCGACGGAGTGATCATGGCTGGAGTTGTGCCTGTGCCGGTGGGTGACGAGCCGTCGGTTGCGGAGCTGATTGCGGCGCGGCCGCATCTGTCGATGCATGCGATGAGCGGGCTGGTGCTGGAGGATGTGCCGCTGTCGGCCATCGCCGATGCGCTGGGCACGCCGACCTGGGTGTATGGCGCCGGGACGATCCGGGCGCGGCTTGCGGCGTTGCGTGGGGCGCTGGATGCGGCGGGGCTGCCGGCGCATGTGCACTACGCGGTGAAGGCGAACGACCATCTGGCGCTGCTGCGCGTGTTCGGCGCGGCGGGGGTGGGGGCGGACGTGGTGAGCGGCGGCGAGATGCGCCGCGCGCTGGCCGCCGGCATTCCGGCAGGGCGCATCGTGTTTTCCGGCGTGGGCAAGACGGCGGCGGAGCTGGAGCAAGCGGTCGGCCTCGGCGTCGCCCAGATCAATGTGGAAAGCGCGGAGGAGCTGGCGATGCTCTCCGCCGTGGCCGCCCGGCTGGGGCGCACGGCGGAGGTGGCGCTGCGCATCAACCCGGATGTGGATGCCGGGACTCATGTGAAGATCACCACGGGGCTGAGCCGGAACAAGTTCGGCATTCCGTATGCGGATGCGCCCGCGCTGTATGCCCGCGCGGCCGGGCTGCCGGGGGTGCGGCCGGTGGGCATCGCGCTGCATATCGGCAGCCAGATCCTGTCGCTGCCGCCTTATGCCGCCGCCTTCCAGCGCGCGGCGGAGATGGTGCGCGCCCTGCGCGCCCAGGGGCTTGCGGTGCGGCGGGTGGATTGCGGCGGCGGGCTCGGCATCGCCTATCGCGACGAGATCGCGCCCACGGTGGCGGCCTTCGCCGGCGTGATCCGCGGCGCGCTCGGCGGGCTGGATGTGGAGATGATGCTGGAGCCGGGGCGCTGGCTGGTCGGCCCGGCCGGGGTGCTGCTGGCGTCGGTGGTGCTGGTGAAGGCGGGCGCGACGCGATTCGTGGTGCTGGATGCGGCGATGAACGATCTGGTGCGCCCGGCGATGTATGATGCCTGGCACGGCATCGTGCCGCTGGCGGCGACCGATGCGGTGGCGCCGGCGAGCCCGGCGGACGTGGTGGGGCCGGTGTGCGAAAGCGGGGACACTTTCGCCCATGCCCGCCCGCTTCCCGCGCTCGCGCCGGGCGCGCGGGTGGCGATCCTGGATGCGGGTGCCTATTGTTCAGTGATGAGTTCCACGTACAACGCCCGGCCGTTCGCGGCGGCTGCGCTGGTGGACGGGGGGCGATGGAGCGCCATCCGCCCCCGGCAGGAGCTTGCGGCCCTGTGGGCCGGCGAGACGGTGCCGGATTGGCTGGCGGAGGCCGGCGCGGGATGAGCGCGGCACCGCCCGACCCGTTCCTGCGGACTTTGCGCCGCCGGCGCGGTGCGGCCCGGGCGGTGATCTTCTTCGAACGTCTGTGGCCGGCGTTGTGGCCGGCATTCGGCATTCTGGGTGCGTTCCTGTGCGCCGCCCTGCTGGGCCTGCCGCCATTGCTGCCGGCCTGGGCGCATGCCGGGCTGCTCGCCGCCATCGCGCTGCTGGTTGTCGGGCTGTTGGCGCGCGGCCTGCGCGGTCTGTCGCTGGCGGATGCCGCGGCGGCCGACCGGCGGCTGGAGCAGGCCTCCGGCCTCGCCCACCATCCCCTCGCCACGCTCGCCGACCGGCCGGCGCAGACCGACGGGCTGGCGATGGCACTGTGGCAGGCGCATCGGGCGCGGGCGCGGGCAGCTCTGTCACGGCTGCGCATCGGCCTGCCGCATCCCGGCCTGGCCACGCGGGACAGGCTGGCGCTGCGCGGCGCCCTGGTCGTCGGGCTGGTGGCGTGCCTTGCCATAGCGGGGGCGGATGCACCGGCCCGGCTGGTGCGGGCGCTCACGCCGGGCTTCGCGCCATGGGCCGCCGCGCCGGGCACCGAGATCGCCGCCTGGATCACGCCGCCGGCCTATACGCGCCTGCCGCCGCTGCTGTTGCGGCCGGAGCAGCGGGTGGTGAGCGTGCCGAACGGGTCGCGCCTTTCAGTGAGCGTGACCGGCGGCCATGGCGCCCCGCGCCTGTCGCTGGCAGGGCAAAACCTGCCGTTCCGGCGGCTGGATGCAGGGAGCTTCCAGGCGAAGGGCGTGCTGCATGCCGGCGGCACGGGCGCCAGCCCCCTGGCGCTGCGCCGCAACGGCAGCCGGCTTGCCGCATGGATGGTGACGGTGCGACCGGATATGGCGCCCACCGCCGCTTTCACCGCCCCGCCCGGCGCGGCGGCCGATGGGCAGAGCCTGCGCCTGCCCTGGCAGGCCGCCGATGCCTATGGCGTCACGTCCCTGCAAGCGCGGATCAGGCTGGATGCGCGGCCGCACGCGGCACCGCTGGTCGTGCAGATCCCGCTGCCGGGGAATCAACCGCGCGCGCCGGCGGGCGTGCAGATCAGCGACCTGACGGCCAACCCCTGGGCGGGCCTGCCGGTCACAATGCGGCTCGTGGCGCGCAATGCGATCGGCCTGCGCGGCACCAGCGCGCCGGCGCACCTGGCCCTGCCGGAGCGGCACTTCACGAATCCGCTCGCCCGCGCGTTGATGGCGATCCGCAGGCAGCTCAGCCTCGATCCGGGCCATCGGTCCGGCCCGGCGCATGCCCTGGCCGCCCTGGCCGACAATCCCGTCGCGTATGGTAGCGATACCATCGCATTCCTCGCGATGGCCGATACCACGTGGCGGCTGATGGTGAACCACGCGGCCGCAGCGGTGCCGCAGGCGCAGCAGACGCTGTGGGAGCTTGCGCTGCATCTGGAGGAAGGCCCGGCCGCCCGCACCGCGGCCGCGCTGAACGCGGCGCGCCGGGCGTTGCAGGATGCGCTCAACAGCGGCCACGCCACGCCGCGGCAGATGGCGAACCTTGTGCGTGCGCTGGAGCGGGCGCTGGCCCGCCATCTGGCGGCTCTCGCCAAGCAGGCGCAGCAGGCCGGTCAGCCGGATCAGGCTGCGCACAAGCTCGATCCCGCCGCCCTGGCCCGCCAGTTTGCCCGGATGGAGCAGGAAGCCAAGGCGGGGCGGATGAACGCCGTGCGGCAGCGGCTGGCGGCCTTGCAGAACATGCTGCGCGCGCTGGAACAGGCGCAGATGCAGCCGCCGATGGACCCGCGCGCGCAGGCCGCCCTCCAGCAGGGGCGGCAGCAGATGCAGGCGCTGCAGAAACTCCTGCAACGCGAGGCGGGGCTGCTGAACAAGGCCGAACAGCGGGCCGCGGGGCCGCCGCAGGCACGGAATGCGCCGCAGCCGGGAGAGGCCGCGACGCAAAGCGCGTTGCGCCGGGCATTGCAGGACCTCATGGGGCGGTTCGGCGCTCTCACGGGGCAGAAGAACCCGCCGCCCGGCCTGGGTGCGGCATCCAAGGCGATGCAAGGGGCGGCCCAGGCATTGGGGCAGGGACGGAACGGCGCGGCGCTCGCGGCGGAGCGGCAGGCGATCGCGGCACTACAGCAGGGCGGGCAGCAGATGGCGCGCCAGATGGCCGGACAATTCGGGCCGCCGAACGGGCAGGGCCAGGGGCTGGCGCTTGGGCCGCCTAGCCGCGGCGAAACACCCGGCCAGTATGGCGGGCGCAACGGGCAGGACCCGTTCGGCCGCACCACGGGCACGATGGGCGGGATCGATACCGGCAACGACGTGACGATCCCGATGCACATGCGCCAGACGCGCATCCGCGCCTTGCTGGACGAATTGCGCAAGCGGGTGGGCGAGCCCGGCCGCTCGCACCAGGAACGGGACTATATCGAGCGGCTGATCAAGCCGTTCTGACGCGGCCGGCCGGAGCGATCAGCGCAGCGCCTCGACCCGGGCCGTGGCCACTTGCAGGTCTTCCATGGCCTTCGCAGTGCCGGCCATGTCGCTCGCGCCGACCGCTTTGAACGCCGATTCAGCGGCGGCGAGTGCCGCTTCCGCCGCCGGCCGGTCGATCTCGGCGACCGACAGGGCGCTGTCGGCCAGCACTGTGCAGCGCTCGGGCGTGATCTCGGCGAAGCCGCCGGTCACGAACAGGCGGGAGGTGATCTGATCGCCCTCGTACAGCGAGACGACGCCGCCGCGCAGCATGGTGATCATCGGCGCATGGCCCGGCAGCGCGCCGATATCGCCCTCGCTGCCCGGAATCACGACCATATCGACCGGCCGTGACACCAGCAGCTTTTCCGGGCTGACGATTTCGAGCGCGAGCGGCATCGGAACTCTCCGTTACGCCGTGGCCTTGAGCGACTCGGCCTTCTTCACCGCGTCCTCGATCGTGCCGACCATGTAGAAGGCCGATTCCGGCAGGTGGTCGTATTCGCCGGCGCAGATCGCCTTGAAGCTGCGGATGGTGTCTGCCACGGGAACGAACACCCCGGGGAAGCCGGTGAACACCTCGGCCACATGGAACGGCTGGGAGAGGAAGCGCTGGATCTTGCGCGCGCGCGCCACCACCAGCTTGTCCTCCTCCGACAGCTCGTCCATCCCCAGGATCGCGATGATGTCCTGCAAGGATTTGTAGGTCTGCAGGATGCGCTGCACCTCGCGCGCCACGGTGTAATGCTCATCCCCCACGATGCGCGGATCGAGTGCGCGGGAGGTGGAGTCGAGCGGATCGACCGCCGGATAGATGCCAAGCTCGGCGATCTGGCGCGACAGGGTGGTGGTCGCGTCCAGATGGGCGAAGGAGGTGGCGGGCGCGGGGTCCGTCAGGTCGTCGGCGGGCACGTAGATCGCCTGCACCGAGGTGATCGAGCCCTTCTTGGTGGACGTGATGCGCTCCTGCAGCGCGCCCATGTCGGTGGACAGCGTCGGCTGATAGCCCACCGCGGAGGGGATGCGGCCGAGCAGGGCGGACACTTCGGCGCCGGCCTGGGTGAAGCGGAAGATGTTGTCCACGAAGAACAGCACGTCCTGGCCTTCCTCGTCGCGGAAGTATTCCGCAAGCGTCAGGCCGGACAGCGCCACGCGCGCCCGCGCCCCCGGCGGCTCGTTCATCTGGCCATAGACCAGCGCCACCTTCGATCCGGTTTCTTCAAGCTTGATCACGCCGGCATCGATCATCTCGTGGTAGAGATCGTTGCCCTCGCGGGTGCGCTCGCCCACGCCGGCGAACACGGATACGCCGCCGTGCGCCTTGGCGATGTTGTTGATCAGCTCCTGGATCAGCACGGTCTTGCCCACGCCGGCGCCGCCGAACAGGCCGATCTTGCCGCCCTTCAGGTAGGGGGCCAGCAGATCGACCACCTTGATGCCGGTGACGAGGATCTCGGCCGAGGTCGCCTGTTCCTCGAAGCTCGGCGCCGCGCGGTGGATCGGCGAGAACGTCTTCGCGTTCACCGGCCCGCGCTCGTCGATCGGCTCGCCGATCACATTCAGGATGCGGCCCAGCGTCTCGGGCCCCACGGGCACCTGGATCGGCGCGCCGGTATCTTCCACGTCCTGGCCGCGCACCATGCCGTCGGTGCTGTCCATGGCGATGCAGCGCACGGTGCGCTCGCCCAGTTCCAGCGCCACTTCCAGCACCAGCGGCCGGTCGCCGATCTTCGTGTTCAGCGCGTTCATGATGAACGGCAGATCGCCCTCGAACTGGACGTCCACCACGGCGCCCAGCACCTGCGACACCCGTCCGACATTGTTGTTCGCCATGTGCGGCACTCCTTGCAAACGCGATCCCTCAGACGGCTTCGGCGCCCGAGATGATCTCGATCAGTTCCTTGGTGATGTTCGCCTGGCGCGTGCGGTTGTAGTTCAGCGTCAGGCGATTGATCATGTCCCCCGCATTGCGGGTCGCGTTGTCCATCGCGGTCATCTGCGCGGCCTGGAAGCCGGCATCGTTCTCCAGCAGCGCGCGGTAGAGCTGCACGGCGAGGTTCTGCGGCAGCAGCTTCGCGAGAATATCCTCCTCGTCCGGCTCGAACTCCACCATCGCGCCCGATTCCGCATCTTCCCGGCCTTCCGGCAGGGGGGTGGGGATCAGCCGCGTTTCCGTGGTGGGCTGGGAGATCACGGAGACGAAGCGGTTGTAGATCATCGTGCAGGCATCGAACTCGCCGGCTTCGAGCATCGTGGAGATGCGCTCGGCCACCGCGCGCGCATCGGCGAATTCCAGCCGCTTGCGGCCGGCGTAGCTGATGTCGCCCACGATCTTGTCGGCGAATTCGCGGCGGAGGAAATCCCGCCCCTTGCGGCCGACCGCCAGGATCTTCACGGTCTTGCCCTCGGCTTCCAGCGCGCGGACGAGATTGCGCGTGGCCCGGCCGACGGTGGTGTTGAACGCGCCGCACAACCCGCGATCGGCAGTGATCGGCACCAGCAGATGGACCCGGTCCGCCCCGGTGCCGGCCAGCAGGCGCGGGGCGTTCGGCCCCGGCACGATGGAGGCGCCGAGCTCCGACATCATGCGCGCCATGCGCTCGGCATAGGGCCGCGCGGCTTCGGCATGGCTCTGCGCGCGGCGCAGCTTGGAGGCCGCGACCATCTTCATCGCGCTGGTGATCTTCTGCGTGGACTTCACGCTGTTGATCCGTACGCGCAGGCTTTTCAGGCTGGGCATGGCGGCGTTTTCCGGGCCGGCTTACGCGAAGGCCTTGACGAAGCCGTCGAGGAAGGCGGCGAGCTTCTTCTCGGTTTCCGGCTTGATCTCCCGATCGTCGCGGATCGCCTCGACGATGCCCGGCTCGCGCGCCTTCAGCTCCGACAGGTACTGCGATTCGAACGCGCCGATACGGCCGACCGGAATGGAGTCGAGATAGCCGCGCACGCCGGCGAAGATCGCCGCCACCTGCTCCTCGACCGGCACCGGCTTGTACTGCGGCTGCTTCAGAAGCTCGGTCAGCCGCGCGCCGCGCGCGAGCAGCTTCTGCGTCGCGGCATCGAGGTCGGAGGCGAACTGGGCGAAAGCCGCCATCTCGCGATACTGCGCGAGTTCGAGCTTGATGCGCCCGGCCACCTGCTTCATCGCCTTGATCTGCGCGGCCGAACCCACGCGCGAGACCGACAGGCCGACGTTCACCGCCGGGCGGATGCCCTTGAAGAACAGCTCCGTCTCCAGGAAGATCTGGCCGTCGGTGATGGAGATCACGTTGGTCGGGATGTAGGCGGACACGTCGCCCGCCTGCGTCTCGATCACCGGCAGCGCGGTGAGGCTGCCCGCACCCTTCGCGTCGGACATCTTCGCCGCGCGCTCCAGCAGGCGGGAGTGCAGGTAGAACACATCCCCCGGATACGCCTCGCGGCCCGGCGGGCGGCGCAGCAGCAGCGACATCTGGCGATAGGCGACGGCCTGCTTGGACAGATCGTCGTAGAAGATCACCGCGTGCATGCCGTTGTCGCGGAAATAC
>DATKQI010000244.1:0-14175 GCA_035532755.1 Acetobacteraceae bacterium | reverse complement strand
GGCGGCAAGGACCGGCAGGTTACGCCAGTTGCGCCCGGACAGGATCTCGCGTCCCATCACGGCCACGAGCGCGGCGGGAAAGGCGAGGTCGAGCGGCGCCGCCACCGCCGCGCCGGTCCAGGCCGAACCGAACACCGTGATCCGGCCGAGGACCCACAGGCCGACCAGCCACCCGAGGCCCGCGCCCTGCAGCGGCATGCGCCCGGTCCAGTTGGGAACTGCGGTGAACAGGAACCCGGCGACGGTGGCGAGGCCGAAGCCGAACACCATCTCGTGCACGTGCCAGACGAGTGGCGGAAACGCGCTCGGCAGCGGCGCGATTCCGGCGAAGGCCAGCAGCCACAGCGGGATTGCCGCCGCGGCGGCGAGCCCGGCCGCCAGGAAGAACGGACGAAATCCGGCCGACAGCAGGAAGGGACCCTGGTGCGGGCGGTAGCGGGGGATGACGGTCACCGATGGCGCTCGGCGACGCGGCCGGCCGTCGGGACGAAGCACCAAGTCGGGCCGTCAGGCTGGGGCATCAACGCGTCCTTTTCATGTCGATCAACATCGAGGAAACTATGCCGAGTTCGAACGAGTATTCAAGGTACCGATTTACTGACATAGGCCGGCAGTAGCCATCGGGCAAGACCGGGAATGCGACAATCGGCGAGCGTGAACTGATCGAGATGGGTTAGGAATGCCTGTTCCGCGGCGATGAATGGACCGCAACCGGCAGGCGGGCGTGAGGACGCAGGCACCGCCATCGCTTCGGCAACACTCGACTAGTACAGCGATTCCGAATTGGTGATCGAAACCGCCCCCCCGGCGCGACTGTGGCCGCGGCGGGGAAGGGAGGCTAGAACATCCAGGGCAGCGGACGGGGCGGCCGTGGCGAGAGGTGTCTGGGTGTATGTCGGTGGCCGGGCGGGCAACCAACCGCCGCCGGCGGAGAAGGCGGCGATCACCGCGGCTTGCGAGAGGCTCATCGCCGAGGTGCTGCGGCCGCGGTTCCTGCCTGAGATCCGTCCTTCCGCCACGTTCAACTATCCGGTCGCCATCGATGGCAAGTGGCATGGCAACAAGTATCGGTTGTTCACGCGTTACCGTTCGGATGATCCCCAATCCGTGGCGGCTGAGTTCGACGCACCCTTTGCCCGCCTGGACTACGTCAGCCGGGACTGCTTCGATCTTTTGTGGCACCGGCATACCGGCGAGTGGCATCGTGTGTTTGAGCGCCTGCCCCTGACGGAAGCCCTGCACCTGATCGAGAGCGAGCCGTTTTTTCAGCCCTGTTGACCCGACCACGGGCGCTGGGCCAACCAGCCGGAAGTTGGTTGCAATTCCGGAAGACACCAAATGCCGCGCAAACCCAGCACCATGGCGCTGTGCCTGAGCGAAGAGGCGCGCGCCACACTGTCCGCACTCGCCCGCTCACGCACCGCGCCGGCCCACCATGTCGAGCGTTCGGCCATCATCCGGACCGTGCCTATTTCGACCATCTGCCACGGTGCGCGGCAGCGTGAATTTCGCCGCCGTTGTCGGGGCATCACTCCGGTCGGGCTACGCCCTCCCTGCGCGATGCCCCGACAACGGCACACAATGAACCAAATGGGCAGAGGCTCCACTTATCGAGGGCGAAACGCTGTCTCGACGAAGCCGGCCACCTCTCATTGAACAGCCGTGGGGGGTGATCACCAAGGAGCCGGATGCGGCACGCCGCCGCTTGCTCGCCTCACCCCGCATTGTGTGCATATATTGTGCGTATGGAAGGAGCATCCGTTCGCGTGTGGGAAGCCTTACTGACCAGACAACGCCCGATTTACCAGACCATTGTCGAGCCACTCCGGCGTGATCTCGCCGCAGGCACGCTCGTCCCCGGCGTGCGCCTGCCCATCCAGCGCGCACTGGCGGAGCGGCTCGGTGTCACCGTCGGGACGGTCACCAAGGGCTATACCGAGGCAGAGCGCCGCGGCCTCGTCGTCAGCCGCGTCGGACGCGGGCCCCACGTCCTACAGCCGCCGGAGACACGCGATCCCGGCGACAGCCGGCCGTCCGGCACGATCGGCCTCAGCGTCAATGTCTCCACCATCGAGCCCTTCGATATGGTGCTCAACCAGGTACTCGGCGCAAGTCGCTGGACCGGTCGCTGGAGTTCCACCCGATTCCCGGACTCGAACGGCACCGCGCGGCCGGCGCGAAGTGGCCCCCAAGCGCTTTTCGCGCTATGGGACCAGCCGATCGTCATCGAAAGCAAGGACTGCGACCGCTTGTGCCAAGTAATCCACCGGGCGGGCACCAAGATCACAGAATAGGCGGCGAGCGGCATGGACGAAAGGCAGTTCGACCTCAGCGCCGACGTGGTCGTCATAGGTGGCGGAGCGTGCGGGCTGATGGCCGCCTATCGCGCCGGTCAGCATGGGCTGGATGTGGTGCTGCTGGAGAAAGATTCGCGTCTGGGGTGCAACGCCGAGATCGCCTCCGGCTCGCTCGCCGCCGCTGGCACGCGCCACCAACGCGAAGCTGGCGTGCGGGATTCGGTCGAGCAGATGGCCGCCGACATTCTGGCTAAGAATAAGAACCAAGCTAATGCCGAGATCGTGCGGACGCTATGCGCCCGCTCGCCTGAGATCATCGCCATCTTCGAGGAGGAACTCGGTGTTCCGTTGGAGCTGAACACCGATTCCAGCCGCTTCGGCTTCTCCACGCTACGCCTGCACAACGGCCCCGGCCGCACCGGCGCGCCACTGATTACGGCGCTGCGTCGCGCGATCGCGGGGATGGACAACGTCACCCACGCCGACCGCACCCCGGGGGCCGGCCTCATCGCCGATGCCACAGGCACCATCATCGGCGTGCGCGCCAGCAGCGACGAAGATCAGCGGCTCGGCGCGCGGCGCGTGATCCTCGCCTGCGACGGCTTCGGCGCCAACCCGGCGATGGTCGCGCAGTACATCCCGGAAATGGCCGGTGTCGATTGTATCGGTGTGCAGGGCAATACCGGCGACGCGATCCGCTGGGGGCTAGAACTCGGCGCCGCGGTGGTGCACATGACGAGCTACCAGGGTCATGGCTTGGTCTGCGCCGGCTACGGTACCAGGCTGGTGCCGGAAATCCCCCAGCTCGGCGCCGTCATCGTCAACCGCGAGGGCCGGCGTTTCGCGCGCGAGGACCAAGGTTATTCGGAATTCGCGCGGGAGGTGCTGGCCCAGCCGGACGGCGTGGCGGTGGCCTTCTTCGACCAGCGCATGTTCGACGTGGTGGCGCGGCTGGACCATTGGCGCGACACCGTCGCCTCGGGCGCGATCAGATCGGCGCCGACATTGGCCCAGTTGGCCGCGGCTTTCCGCTTACCTTACGATGTGCTGGAGACGAGCTTCCGCCAATGCGACGGCACCCGGCCCGATCGCTTTGGTCGCGCCGCCCTGCCCATTCCCGCCGCCGCGCCCTTCTACGGTGCACTCATCACCGGCGCGTTGGCCCACACCCAGGGCGGGCTGGTGGTGGATGTCAACGCCCGGGTGCTACGACCGGACGGCACACCGATCCCCAACCTCTACGCCGGTGGCGGCACGGCGGCCGGCATCTCCGGCAACAGCGCGGATGGCTACCTCTCCGGCAATGGCTTGCTCAGCGCTTACGGGCTCGGTCTGATTGCCGGCGAGCATGCCGCGCGATCGCTCCGCCCATGAAGGAGATCACCATGCGCGAAACCAGCGCCCAAGAGATGGGGGCACTGATCGACTGGGCCACTTCCATCAGCCCGCAGGACGTGCCCGAGGCCGCCCTGCGCCGTGCCGTCCTGGTGCTGTTTGACGATATTGCCGCCATGGTCGGTGCCGCCGCCGAGCCGGAGTTCCAGCGCCTGTTGCCGCGCCTCGGCGTTCCCGGCGGTCCGCAGGAGGGCACCGCCTTCGCCCGCCCCGGCCCGCGGACCGACCGCCGGTCGGCGGCACAGATCAATGCAGTCTCGGCCAACTGGCTGGAGCTGGACGAGGGCTACCGTACTACTCCTTGCCACGCCGGGCTATACCTGCTGCCCGCCTTGCTGGCTGAGGCCGAGGCCGCCGGCACACGGTTTGCGGATGTGCTGCACGCGCTCGTGGTGGGATACGAGGCCATCACGCGCATTGCCCGCGCCTTCGCCCAGCAGCCGCCGGTGATGCAGTCGCACGGCCGTTTCGCTGCGGTGGGGGCCGCGATCGTAGTGGCACTGCATCGCCGCCTGTCGGCTGCACAGGCGATGGATGCAGCGAGCGCCGCGGTCACGCTCATCGGCCCCTCGCCGCGCAATCACCTCGCGCTCGGGGCGCTGGTCCGCAACGTCTGGGCCGCGATGGGCGCGCAGGCCGGGATGCTGGCGGTCGACTGGGCCGATGCCGGCATCACCGGCTCGCCGGGCAGCTTCTTCGACGTGTACTGCACCGTTCTGCGCGGCCGGTTCGTGGAAGGGGCGCTCTCCGCCGGCCTGGGCGAAGCCTGGGCGATCCTTGACGGCTACACCAAAATGTATGCCTGTTGTCAGCACCTCCATGCGGCAGTCGAGGCCGTGCTGGAACTGTATCCGACGGCCGCGGCGAGGGGGCTGGACGGCATCGTCGCCATAGACGTGGCGACGCACGATCTGGCGCTGCCGCTACAGAACGCACAGCCCCGCAACACGCTGGCGGCCAAGTTCTCCATGGCGCACGCCCTGGCCGCGGCACTTGTCACCGGCGAGGCCGGGGCCCCTGCCTTCGCCAGCTTCAGCATTGGTGATGTGCGGGTGGATGCGCTGCGCCCGAAGGTGACGATACGGCCCTGGCCCGGCCCGGTGCCCGCCCCACCGCACGACCGACCGGCGCAGGTGACGCTGCGGTTCGCTGACGGCACAACGCTGGAGGCCACCTGCCTCTCCGCGCGCGGCGGCATCGACCGGCCCTTCCCGGACGCGCAGCGGCTCGAGAAGATCAGCGCGCTTACCGTCGCCACATACCCGCACCTGGGCCGCCTCGCGGAAGCCATGATCGCGCTGCCGGCGGCACAGATGCAGCGGCCATGGCGCGACATCGTGGAGGAATTTACCGCCCCTGCCTGAACGGGGCGGCTGAACGGAGACCAGCCCATGCGGATACTGTTTCAGAGCCTGATCGAAGCCGGTCGCTCGCCCGAATACTTCAGGGGCATGCAAGCCCGGGTGGCGGCCATTGCACGGCCCGACGTGTCGGTGGATTTCGTCGGCATGCCGGAGGGTGTGTATGGCCGTTGGACCCCGGCCGAGGTGGTCAAGTATCCGTATATGGCGACAGTAAGCACTCAGCTTATCCTGGAGAACGCGCTGCGCGCCGAGGCCGAGGGCTACGACGTGTTCGCCATCGGCTCCGTGCAGGATCCGGCGCTGGAGGAGGCGCGCTCGCTGCTGAACATTCCGGTGGTGGGCTATGGCGAGTCCGCCATGCATTTCGCCAGTTGTCTCGCCACCCGCTTTGTCGTTCTGGCCTTCCAGCAGGGCTTCGAGCAGATGCTGGACCTGCGCATCCAGCGCCTTGGTCTGGCGGCGCGCGCGTTGCCGACCATGCTGATCGATGCTCAGTTCGAGGACATCGGCAGGGGCCTGTCGGCTCCCGAACAGATGATTGCCCAGTTCAAGCAGGCAGCCCGCACTGCCATCGCCCAGGGTGCGGAGGCCATCATTCCGGGCCAACTTTACCTGAGTGAAGTAGTCGCCCGCGCCGGCGTCACCCGCATTGACGAGGCCCCCGTCGTCGACGGCTTGACCTCGGTGCTGAAGATGGCCGAGTCGATGGCCGACTTCAAACGGCTCGGCATCGGTGTGACCCGCCGTGGTTACCTGCACGCCTCACCACCGCGGGAGATGGTCGAGCATATACGCCGCTTCCTGTCGTTACCGAGCACGACGTCTGGGCCGGTAGGGGAAAGCTGATCGGGTAGTCTGGTGCAATCGTGGGCTGTTCTGTTTGATTCCTGGCTTGCTGGCCTGGCAGCAAAAGGGTGGTGTCAAAGCGAGTTGGCCTGCGGTCTGCCGGGGATACTCGCGGATGGCCCCTCTACACCGGCTACGACATTGAAGCGGCGACTATGTGCCATGTTCCACGCGGGTTGTACTAACGGGCGGCGGCGCCCCAGCAAGCCGTCACCGCCGACGCGCCGCAGACCTCGGCGAAACGAGCCGCCAAGGTTTGCAGCGATGCCTGGTGCAGATGCTGCTCGCACGCCTTTGCCGTGACGCAGTCCTCGGCTATGACCACATAGAAATCTCGCATGGCAGCCTGACGCGCCGTTGAGTCGATCGCGCCAGGCGTGTCGGTACCGGCAATCACCACCGTGCGGATACCGTTCACACGCAGCAGCTTCTCCAGGCCGGTGTCGACAAATGCGTCGAGGCGGTGCTTCACCACGACCGGTTCTTCACCCCGTGGCGCGAGGTCTGCCGTCGCCGCGCCAGCCGGCCCACATCCGCCGCCCGCGGCATGGCGTTGTTGCAGGAACAACTGAACGTCCGACGTGCTCGCCTCGGCCAGGTCGGTTTCGACATGCACCACCATGACGTGATTCGCGCGTGCCTGCTGTACCAGTTCGGCGATCTCCGGCACCGGGCCGCCACGCGCATCGATCAGCACCAGCGCCGAATGGGCGGGATCAAGCCGCGCCTGCCGATCGCGCAACACGCGCGCCTGCTTGCTCTGCAAGCGCCACGAGGTCGCATGGTATTCCGACGCATCCCACACCGCGATCAGGTCCGTGGCCGGCAGCACGGTGCCGAAGGACTGTGCGAGTTTGCCCAGCGCCGCATCATGCCGCTCACGCGACGCTTCGGCGACGCAGTCTTCCGCCACGACGACGTAGTAGTCGTTGAAGAACGCATCACGCGCCGTGGAGTCGACGCAGCCGCTGGTGACGACCCCGGTGACCACCACGCTGCGGATGTTGTTGCTGCGCAGATACAGGTCGATCGGGGTGTCCCAGAACGGGCTGAACCGGTGCTTGCTCAGCTCGATCTCATTCGGCGCCTTTCGGGGGGACACGCCGTACCATTCCGCGCCCCAGGAGCCGTCCAGGCACTGGCTCTGCGTGAAGCCCCGGCGGTTATAGGTTTCCGCCAGCGTGTTCGACGTCACCACGGCGTCGTAGGTGGCCCGTACCCACAGGATCAGCATGTCCTTGCGGCGGGCGGAGTCCACCAGGCATCGCAGCTTGTCTGCCATCGGCGGCATCATCGACACATCGGCGTCCAGCTTGCCGAATGCGCCGTCGCGATCACAGAAATCGTTCTGCACGTCAACTACGATGAGCGCGGTGGCGCGCGGATCGATACGCTCTTCCAGTGGCAGCACGCGGCCCTTCTGTGGGATGAACTCAGGTTCGCCGGATTTCATGATCGGTGGCTTACGCGGCACAGACAGCATCCGGCATCGCCCGGAGGCCTTGCTGGGCCGCTGCGGTTCCAGGCGCATCAGTTGCGGCCGTCTGATCGTCACGCACCGACGGTGTCCTTCTCCCAGTCGGCTGTATCGTGGCTGCGGTCGATCTTCATCTTGATGTGCTCGCCGGCGGTGATCGGCGGATAGAGCGGCGATTCGCCGAGCGCGAGGCAGGATTCGATGCAGGCGATGCGCGCGTCGTAATCGGGATGCACGAAGAAGCCGATCGACTGGCGCTCGCTGTTCGCCATGCTCAGCCCGGGCGGGTTGACCACGCGATGCAAGGTTGATCGCCAGCGTCCGTTCGTCCAGCGCTGCATCAGGTCGCCGAGATTGATCACAAACTCACCCGGTTGCGCCGTCACCGGGATCCAGACGCCGGCGGCGGTGCGCGCCTCCAGCCCGCCCAGGCCATCGGTCATGCCCAGAATGGTCATCGCGCCAAAGTCGGTATGCGCGCCCGCCCGCAATTGGCCCGGCTTCGGATCCTGCTCCAGCGACGGATAGTGGTGGCATCCCATGATGCAGAAGTGCCGGGTCATCTTGTCCACGAAGAAATCATCGGGAAGGTCGAGCACGCAGGCGAAGACCCGAAACATATCCGCGGCAAGCCGCTCGAACGCACGATACAGCGCCGTCAGCGCTGCATCGACGCCGTCGGGCACGGTTGGAATGATGTTTGGCGCATAAGCGGGTTGCGCTTCGGGCAGGTCCGCGTAATACGCGCGGTGATCGTCCAGCGGACCGAGGAACACCGATTGGCGCAGATCGGCCGGCGCCGCCTGCCTGTCGGTGCGTCCCAGGCTGCGCGTGGCGACACCGTGATAGCCGCGTTGCTGCCCCTTGATCTGCGGCGAGAAGCGGGCCTTTACCTCCTGCGGCAGATGGAAGAACGCGCGCGACCGATCGAACGCGGCCTGCCGCACATCAAGCGGAAGCGAATGGGCGGAAACGATCAGAAATCCAACTTCCTCGCAGGCCCGGGCAACCTGGCGTGCAACGCCCGCTCGATCGGAGCCATCCATAAAGCGGCTCAGATCGATTGTCTGAATCTCCATGATTGCGGTCTCCCCTAGTGTGGCTGAGACGAAGACAACGCGGCATCCACTACGTGGTCGTACGGCACATCGCGCTGCAGCAGCCCGCCCGAGACCAATGCGGCTTTAAGCCGCAGGAACGTCTCAACGGGAAACCCAGGTGCCTGCGCCCACAACCCGGCATCTCGGTAGCCGGCGACGATGCCCGCGATAGAAGCAGCATCGAGATCATCGAAATAGCCAGCGGTCGCTGCCGCGATCGAAGTTGGGGAGTCAGCCTGGAAATCCGCCTGTGCGGCTGCAAGGCCAGACACCAGACGAACACATGCATCGCGTTTGCCGCTGACGAAATCCCGGGTGGAATAGAAGGTCGAGTAGCCGATATCGCCGCGGATCGAGAACCGGTGCCAGACATGGCCGCGGCCCGTTTGCACGAGCCGATCCGCCCAGGGCTCCAGCACCTGCACGACATCCGCCTCATCGCGCAGAAATGCCGCAACATTGTCGGCCATCTTGCGGTCCGGCAGGGTGCGTATGCTATCGGGCACGATGCCAGCGCGGGCCAGGTCGTCCTGCAATGTGAGCCAAGGCGTCGGCACGTCGCTGGCCACGGCGACGCGGCAGCGCTGCAGGTCGCGGAACGCGAAGCCTGGGTTGGGGCGATTGCCGACAAGCAGGAACGGATCGCGTGCCACAACCTGCGCGAAGCAGATCAATGGGCACTCCGGGTCCGCCTGGTGATGCTGGAGCACGCGCATCGGCCCGCCCCAGGACACGTCGGCGTCGCCGTTCAGCAACGTCGACCCGGTGCGTGACGGATCGGGCGAGGTGATCAACGCGACGTCCAGGCCCGCGCGTGCGAAATACCCGCGGTTCAGCGCGAAATAGAACGGGGCATAGACCACCGTTCGCATGTTCTCGCACAGGCGCAGCACGCTATCGGCCATCGATCCTCCACCATAGCTGACGGTCGATGCTCTCATGCCGTTTGCTCAAGGGCAACCCCGCGCGTCAGAACCACGCCCACAGATTCGGTTCGGCTGAAAGCTGTTCGGCCGAACCCTCGAACACCACCGATCCGGATTTCAGAATTACCGCCCGGTCCACCGCCTTCAGCGTGGCGGAGACGTTCTGCTCGACGATGACGATCGCCGTGCCCTTTGTCTGGTTGATGGTTTGCAAGCCGCGCAGCACGTTGTTCGCGATGATGGGGGCAAGGCCGGTGGTCGGCTCGTCCAGCAGCAGGATCGACGGATTGGTCATCAGCGCCATGCCCAGCGCGAGCATCTGCTGCTGGCCGCCGCTGAGCGAGCTGGCGATCTGGCGGCGCCGCTCGTTCAGCATCGGGAACAGATCATACACCTCGCCGACCGCGCGCCGATCATGCAGCAGGCCAGCAATCCCGAGGTTCTGCTCCACTGACAATTCGCGGAACACGTTGGCGCCCTGCGGCACGAATCCGATGCCCCGGCGCACGTTGCGGAAGACCTGACCGGGCACGATCCGCTCGCCGCGAAAGCGGACTTCGCCAGTCATCGTCTGCTGGCTGCCGACGGCGCAACGCAGCAGCGTGGTCTTACCCGCGCCGTTGTGGCCGAACACCGCCACACGCTCCCCGTCGTTGAACTGAAGGGAAATTCCCGTCAGCGCGACCAGGCCGCCGTAAGAGGCTCCGACATTATGGAATTCCAGCATCGCCGTCCTATGCGCCGAAATACAGTTCAGCGAGGGTGCTGCTGGCCAGCAGTTCGTCCACGGTGCCGGTTTGAAGGATGCGGCCGCTCGCCATGAACACTGCGCGGGTGCATAGCCCCTTGATGAACGAGATATTGTGTTCCACTACACAAACCGCTCGGCCTCCCGCGGCTTCCTCCTGCACGACGCGTTGCGTGGTTTCGTAGGCACGCCCTTCAACACCGGCCATCGGCTCGTCCAGCAGCAGGCAGTCGCCGCCATGCATCAGCGCGCGCGCCAGGCCGATCAGCTTCTGCTGCCCGAACGGCAATTCGCTGGTCAGCTTATCCACCACTTCATCGAGATCCAACCGACGCAGCAAGCCGCGGGCGCGCTCCTGAAGGTCCTTTTGTTCGCGCCGCGTAGCGCCAGGCGAGAATAGTACCTTGGCCAGGGATTCGCCGTGGCAGATCCGCGGTGCCACCAGCATGTTCTCCATCACCGTCATGGTATGGAACAGCCGCATATGCTGCCACGTGCGCGAGATCCCCGCGCGTGCCCGCCGATAGAGCGGCATGCGGTCGATGCGCCCTCCGCCCAGGAAGATGCGGCCGGCGTCCAGTGGCACCACGCCGGAGATCAGGTTGAATAGCGAGGTCTTGCCCGCGCCGTTGGGGCCGATAAGCCCCAGGATTTCGCCCTTAGCCAGGGTCAGGTTGATGTCGTTCGCCACGACGACGCCGCCGAAGCGCTTGTGCACGGACTCGAGGCGGATCACTTCGGTCATGTCTGTGGACGACGGGCTGCGATGATGCCTTGCGGGCGAAGCTGGATGAACAACAGCACCAGCGCGCAGAAGAGGATGCCTTGGAAAGGCGCCATGATGCTGGGCGGCAGATGGAGGAAGGTAATGGCCTGCGGCAGCCCGAGCAACAGGAATGTACCGATGACCGGTCCCAGCGACGTGCCCATGCCGCCGATCACGACCATGGTGAGGATGGTCGCCGACTGCAGCACGTCGAACTGCGACGGGTTGAGGTACTGATAGTAGAACGTATAGACGCCGCCCGCCAATCCGGCAAGGCCGGAACCGAGTGCCAGGATCACCACCTTGATCCGCGTCACGTTGCGGCCCAAGGCCAAAAGCGCCAACTCGTCATCGCGCATGGCGGTGATGATGGCGCCGTACGGGCCGCGCACGATCCAGCGGATTAGAAACACCACCGTAAGACCAAGCGACAGGGAAATCGCCGCGAATATCTGAGAGCGTAACGGACCGCCGATCGCCGCCGGAATGTTGCTCAGACCCGCGTCACCGCCCGTGAACTCCACATTCTTGATCACCTGCAACAGGCCAAGCTGAAAGCCGATGCTGGCGATCAACAGGTAATCCCCTGCGACGCGGATCGCCGGAAGCGACATCGCCACCGACGCGACCATGGCCACCGCGCCGCCGGCCAGCGTCGCCGGCACGGCTGGGATATGCCAGGAGACAGCCAGGAGACCGGCCGTATAGGCCCCCAGCGCGTAGAAGATCGGATGAGCGATGCTGATCAGCCCGCCATAGCCGATGATCAGGTCGAAGCTGGAGCTGAGAACCAGGTAAATCCCGGCCAGCACAAGGATCGAATAAATGTAGTCCATGTGCTAGGCTTTCGCCTCCGTCACGGCCGGCTGCTCCACGCGGCGCCGCCGCAAGCTGGGCAGACGGAATCCGCGAGGGAACAACACGATTACGATGAACAGGAAGGCATACAGCACGAGCCCCTGCCATTTGGACGCGATCACCAGAACGCTGTAGCTCTGCACCAACGCCAAAACCGCGGCCGCGGCTGCGGCTGCGAACAGCCGCCCCATGCCACCCAGCAGCGTGGCGATCACGGCAAACAACATCAGATCGTTCGCCGTGGTGGGCAGCACGCCCGCGCGCGTGCCGAACAAATACATCCCCTCACAGGCGAACACGCCGGCGATCGCCATTGCCACCAGATAGGCCCGCTGCGCGCTGATCCCGTACAGTTCGGCCAGCGCCCCATTGTCCGATACCGCGAGCAGGAACTGGCCATCGCGATGGAAGCGCAGGAACAACCACAGCGCCGACAACGAAACCGCGGTGGCGCCAACAGCGGTCAAGTCCCAGTTGGAAACGACAATGCCGCCGATGATGCGAACCGGTGATAGAATGCTGGGAAACAGGGTCACCGGCTCGGTGCCGAACAGCAGCATCAGCACGTAGGAAATTAGCTCGGAGAGAATCAGCGTGTAGATGAAGAACATCAGGCTGGAGGAATGACGGCGCCGCAGCGGGCGCAGACCGTAAAGTTCGATCAGCAGCCCGGCCCCCATGGTCGCCACCATGCCGATGGCCAGGGCGAGCCACCCTGGCCAGTTCAGCAAGTTGACCACCGCATACATGCTGTAGAAGGCGATTCCCATCATGCCCGCCTGTGCGAAGTTCCAAAGGCGGACGACCTTCACGATGATGGCGAAGGCGATGGTGAAGAGGACATAGTACGCAGCGTTGGCAACGCCCGTCCAAAGGATCTGCCCCAGTATCAGCAGCATGAAGCGCCGCGCCAATCAGGAGATGGTGGCAAGCGGCACGAAGGTACCGTGGCGGACAATCATCAGGTACACCGGCTTCAACACAGTGTGGTCCGGATTGATGATCAGCCTGCCGGTCATCGGCAGGTTGAACTCCCGGATATCGAGCAGGCCCTTACGGAAGTTCACCCCCGTGGCCGGCAACTTGTGATGCTCCAACCAGGCGTAGATGGATTTCACGATGTATGGGTAATCGTACAGGTACTGCGTGTATGGCAATCCGTTCGGCTTCCGCCCCATCACTTTCTGCCAGCGCTCGATGAACGGCCCGACATTGGGATCCTCGCTCACCCCGGGGGCAAGTGAGGTGACGATAAAGCCCTCGGCCGCCGAACCGAGTTGCTTGATCAGTCGCGGGTTATAGCCGGCGGAGTAGCTGGTGACCTGCATCTGCATGCCAAGCTGGCGCATCTGCGCGAACACCTGCGGGATATCGGCGGTCAGCCCCTGGATGTGCACGACTTCGGGATTGGCCGCCCGCACCTTCAGCAGCATGCCGGTGAAATCGGTGGCGTTCGGGTCGTAGGCCTCATAGGCAACGATCTTCCCGCCCAGCTTGCTGAAGACGTCGCGAAAAACCCGGGCGCCCTCCAGTCCGCTATCGTTATTAATGTACAGAACGGCCGCGGTACTCTTATGCATCGTATTGTACAAGTACTTCGCCAGCGCGGTCACATCGACACTGGCCAGCGGATAGGTCGTGTACACATATTTACCGAGATGCGCGATTTGGGTCGAGCTTGCACCGATCGACAGCGCGAGCGTCTTGGTCCGATCCGCCACCGGCGCGATGGCCTGCACCACCGAGCTCCAGGCTGTGGCGACGACCGGCACCTTGTCGATCTCGGCCAAATGGTTGAAGGCGTTGATGCCAATCTGCGGATCGGCCTGGGTGTCCTGGATGAGCAGGTCCAACTTCTTGCCGTTAACACCGCCGCTCTTGTTGATGTCATCGGTCGCCCACTGGGCGGCGCGCACCTGGTCGGTGCCGAACAGAGCTTGGGAACCAGTCATTGGCATGGCGAGGCCAAGTGGCAATATATCGCCCTTTGCCATGGCCGGCATGCTCCCAACGAACGCGCCGGCTATTGCCGACCCGAGCACCGTGCGCCGGCGCACACCCTGCGAGGTGAAGGTCCTCATACGCGTCTCCTTAATGTTTTCCATGTTAGGCTGTGCGCCCGCACCCTCGCACCCGCGTGTCGTATCACTGAACATAAGGACCCTGATTGTCAACTGGTTCTGTCGCGAAGGGTGTGAAAACTCTAGGTGGCCCCTCCGTGCCAATGAAGGTGAGACACCAGTCCCCCGGGAATTTTGACTTGAGGGCGCGGAAGGATCATCTCGCCCATGCCCATGCTTCTCACCCAGACGGACGCAGCGACCGGCGCCGGCGCAGACGGAGGCCGACGGTTGTGCCGGCGCCGGTCGCTGCGTCGCCCGAATTGTCTGCCCGCCCG
>DATKQI010000243.1:0-19255 GCA_035532755.1 Acetobacteraceae bacterium | reverse complement strand
CGGCGCATCAGCGCGCTGTCCGGATCGGTCAGATTGGTCTGCCGCTCCGCCGGCGGCGTATCGTCGGGCGGCACCGGCGGACGGCCGCGATGGCCGTCCTTGGCATCATAGGCCGCCTTCTTCGCTTCATACTCCGCCTGCGCAGCGTCTGCTTCGGCGCAAGCCTCGGCTTCCAGCCGGGCGCAGGCGGCATCAAGCTTCGCCTTCAGCGCCTCACGCCGGGCGATCTCGGCCGGCAGCGCCTGCGGATCGTCATCCTCGGCATCGGCCGCCTCCGCCTTGGCGCTGAGGGCGGCGATGTCGGCGGTCAGCTTGACGCGCAGTTCCTTGGCCCGGTCGTAGCGGATCGAGCGGATCTTCGAGGCATTGGCGTCAATCTTTGTGCCGTCGATCGACACCGTGCCGAGCCGCAGCAGCCCGCTTTCGCGCGCCAGCAGCAGCACTTGCAGGAACGCCGCCTCGGACGCCGCCTTGTTGGCGCGCCGGAAGGCCGCGATCGTGTCGTGGTCCGGGTGCAGGTTCGCAGCCACGAAGCGCACGCCGATGTCGCGATAGCTCGCCCGCTCGATCCACCGCGAGGAGAAGATGCCGTTGGCATAGCTGTACACCTGCAGCGCCAGCATCAGCCGCGGATGATATTGCGCCTTGCCCCCCGGGCGCGTCTTCACCTGGAACGCGGACAGCCCCACCCGTTCCACCGCCGCGATCACGAAGGAAAGTCTGATTAAGTCCGACCCCGAAGAACTATCCCCTTGTTCCGACTCACGGATTTTCGACCGAGCAGCACTTAATCAGACCTTCCCGAAATGCGCCACGTCATCTTCCGGAAGCCAGCGCTTCAGGTCGGGGGGAAGCAGATACGATTGCTCGCGATTGAACGGGATGAAATCGGTCATCAGCCGATTCTGCACCATTCCAGCCAGATGGGGAATCCGACAGGCTGCTAGTCGATCTTCTGGCGGCCCCGTCAGCGAGGTCGTGACGACGTCACCCGTACGAGCGGGTTACCGCTTGCGCCCGGTAGCGCGTCAAGGGCGCGTCGTGCGGAGCGCTCCAGGGCCATGCCAGCCCTTGGGTTGGTCGGCGGCCCGCGGCCCGTTTTCGTCACAGAGCCGCCCCCGGCGGCCCGCGGCAGTACTCCCTCCGCTGTCCGCTGCGTGCCCGGCCGCGATCTGCCTGAGTCGCACCAGGCTTGGCGGGGCGGGCGGTCGGTGCAGCCCTACCAGAAGCCGCACCAGCAGCGCGCCCGCCAACCGGCTCGGACGGGGCCGGTGTCGATCCCCCGGCGCCCGCGGCCAGTTTTTGGTGGCCTGCATTTGAGACTGACTGCACGGAAGTCGAGAAGGAACTTTATCTGCTGCGCTTAACGTGAGGCGCTGTGGCGAACAACGTGGCGGTCACATGGACTTGCCCAGCGACGATCATCCGGACATGGACGACGAGGCCTGGGCTGTCGGCCACCAGCGGGCGACGGCCATTCGCAGGCCCGTGCTGATCGACGGGGCGAGGCTTCGCGCCGGCGCGATCTGCTCGGCCGCCGCTGAAGCCGGGCGGGCATTTACCGGGTGATGGCGCGGTTCTGGACGGTCGGCAGGACCTCCGCGTTGCTGCCCTGTGGGGCCCCGGCCACCCGGCTGGAATCAGGTCGCTCGACGCGCGACGCGGAGCCCTGGTCCTGCGTGAGATCGAGACCTTCTATCTCAGACCGGAGCGACCGAAGCTGCCCCAGTTGATCGAGCGGATCGCCCAGCGATGTGAGGCGGCGGCCGTGAGGGCGCCAAACCGGCGAACCATCCACGCGCGCGGCGGGGCTCTCGATACCAAGCTCGTTGCGCGCAAGCGGCACGACGTCACCGCGCTGGCGGATCTGCAGGCCGTTCCGGGCGAGCTAGTCGCCCCCCGCCCGCTCGGCATCGTGCAGATCGACCATACACCGGTGGACGTGATGGTCGTCGATGCCGAGACGCCCCCACTACTCAGCGCAGATTCTTGCTCCGAGCCGGGAGGGTGGTACCTCGACCGTTCGGGTCTCATAATTGCTGCAAACCTGAGACCCGCCCCGCCTTCATTCTCAGCTTTCGTGCAGCGGCACGTGAGACTCGTGGCGAGTCGCACACTTTGGTGCAGCGTGACAGTCAGATTTGAGCTACAAGAGAGCTATAATAAAGGTGGTTGCGGTTGATCCCCCCCAACATGACTTGCTGTTCCGGGTAGCGGCATAAACCGGCCAGCGTCCCAACGTGGAGTCGACGACGCCAGCCTGCCGAATGAGCGCACACATCGCCTCACCGACAACCATGAACTGGACAACGTGGCCTCGAAGGGAGAGGTCCAATCGACGCGCGCATGCCCGCCGCCAACCCTGCTGGCGCCGACCGTCGCAACAGAGGGGGGCCGCGGAGACGGCGATAGCTTTACGGGACGTCACTACGTCCGGACGACTGTACAGTCAGAGGGCGGCTTGGCCGCTAAGGCGTGATCGGCTGCCGGGACTTGACCTCTTGACCGATGCCATCCGGCGGAAGATAGATTGCGGCACTGCTTGCGGTACGATCGAAGACCGCGGATCTGGCCATATGCGGCGTATCTTTTGTCGTTGCACGCGGGCTTATGCCGTCGCGTTGGAGGACATGCAGCAATGACATCCAAATGGGATGATGACCGCACGGTAGAGGTTAGTTCCCCGGCCTGCGCCATGCACGAGGCAGACGATGCTTATATGGGCTATTGGACGAAGGAAGAGTCGATCGGAATCCTCAATGAACTGCTCGAGGCGGAGCGCGCCGGAGCGCGCGTCACCCTGGAGAGCGCACGCACGGCGGGCGCCGGCCCGATCGCCGAACTGATGAGAACCGTCCAGAAGGACGAAGCCCGCTGGTGCGCCATGCTGCTCCGCCACGTCAGAACACTTGGAGGCTTACCTTCTTCGAAGGTCGGCGCCTTCTATGATAAGGCGATGGCCATCGCTGAATTGGGGCCGCGCACCGCGTTCCTCAATCGCGGTCAAGGCTGGGTCGCACGGAAGCTGCGCGAAATGCTGCCTCGCGTTCGCGACGACCGGCTCCATGCCGACCTCACCGAGATGCTGCGATCCCATGAGGCGAACATCGCCCTCGCCAACGACGTTGTCGCCCGCACTCAATAACGGACCGATCGCGCTCTTGTCGGGCCAGGCGAGACCGGATCAACGCTCGTTCGTCACCGAGTATATCAATCCAGAGGTTGATTGCAGGAAACCGGCAGGAGGCGAGGCGCTATCGATTGCGGCGCGTGATCGAACAGCCTGCCGCCACGCGTCGATTTCTGCCGCGTCGGCAGAAAGAGCACTGAACAAGGGGCCCCCGAGCTTTGCCCAGGCTTCCTCGAAGGCAGGGGAAACCGATGTCAGAAGTGGGACCTGGGCTTCGACAGCCGCCTTGAACGCATTCGCAAGTCCGCGTCCGGCTGCTTCAAGCTTGCCGAACTTGCTCAACACGACGAGCTCACATCCCGCGGCAACGTCCTGCCGCACCGCTTCGGCCGCTGCAAGGGCGCCGGCCCCCTCAAGGTGGCACGCTGTCGATCCAGCCCCGAGATCCCGGAAAATCGGGAACAGCTCTCCGGTGCTGATGTTCCTTAGGAAACCGGCGCTGCAAGCCCGGTCGGCAAGGCCGTGGCTTTCGGCGATGACGCCGGCCACGCGAACAGCAGGCTTCCACCGATCGACCAGCATGCGGAAGAGCTCCTGGACCATCGCACTCGGCGCGCCCCGAACCACCGCGATCATCTTCACCTGACCCTCCATCATGCCCTCCCGTCGTTCGCGATCATCTCGGCGTCACTTGGCCCAAGCGGCATCGGTCGATAGCACAGCACGAAGTGCCCGCCGGCAGCGATCCAGCGACATGCCGAGATGATCAGAAGCGGCACGGTCCAAGCCGCCGCCATTGTAGCGGAGATGTTCACAACTGCCGCGAGCGTGATACGCGCATAAACCAGGTTGGTAACGCGATCAGGGCACGGATGGCGACGCTTTGGGGCACAAATGCGCCAAGGGTAACCGGGCACAACGACCAGAGAGGCGTGCCGACGGTGGAAACCTCGGGAACCCGGCATCACTCGGTCGCGGTCCCGGGCAGCCGGTGGCGATACGTTTCGATCCCTAGTGCGAGGCTCTCGGCGATGCGGTGCGCGGCCGCCTCGAACCGCGGTGCCTCGGCGGGACAGATACTGTGTGCGGTCATGGCGAACAGATCGAGCCACCGGACGAAATGCGCGCGTTCGACTGGCAGCGTCGTGTGTTTCTGCATCGGCGTGCCGTGATGGCGGCCGGATTTCAGCATGACCGAGGACCAGAACGCGCACATCTGGCCAAGATGCGCGTTCCAGTCGTGGATGCGCTGCTCGAAAATCGGGCCGAGCCACAAGTCGCGGCGGATCTCCGCGTAGAACGCATGCACGAGGCGCGCGATCATCGCCTCGTCGAGCGGACCGTCGACGGCACTCTCCAGGTGTGCCGCAGTTGCCGCCGTCATCCAGGAACTCCATTATAGGCATCTCGAGTACCTAGATAACGCCAATCCAGGTAAACACAATACCCAATTAGGGCAGGCCCATGAGACTGACACAATTTACCGATTTCGGGATGCGCGCCCTTATCGTTCTGGCCGATCGCGACGGCGAGGTCGTAAGCACGGCGGCGATCGCCGAGTCGCTCGATGTCTCTGTGCATCACATGGCGAAGGTGCTGCAAGCCCTGGGAGCCGCTGGATTCGTCCGCAGCCTGCGCGGCAAGCTGGGCGGGGTCACGCTGGCCCAACCCGCCGGCTCGATCCGTGTCGGCGCCGTCGTGCGGGCCCTGGAAGCGGACCAACCGTTGGTTGAGTGTTGCCGAAGCGATGGCGGCGCCTGCGTCCTCACGCCTGCCTGCCGGCTGCGTTCCATTCTCATCGCCGCCGAACAGGCGTTCCTCGCCCATCTCGAACGATTCACCCTCGCCGATTGCCGCATGCCCGATCTTGCCCGATGGCTGGTGCCGGCTCATGTTGAAAAATAGGCATCGGAGGGGCTGATATGAGTGCGGTCGGCCCCGTTGTCGCCTATCAGCGTGGAACGGACACGATGATGCCCCGCTCCCCCGATCCGGCGTTCGCCGCCGATACCGACGGGCGCATCGCCGCGGCGCCGCTCGGAGCCGCGCCACCCTTTCGGGAAAGCCGATTCGCGCCGGACGCAGGACACCGCGAATGACCGCTGTCCCACGCTATCGTCCGTACCAGGGTCTGGTCCTGCTGTCGGCCGGGTTCCGCCCCTTCTTCCTGCTGTCCGGGCTTGCCGCGGCAGCGGCGATCCCATTGTGGCTGCTGACGTTCGCTGGGATCACTCCGCTGCCGAGCGCATTCCCCCCGCTCGTCTGGCATGTGCACGAGATGGTGTTCGGCTTCGGCCTCGCCACCGTCGCCGGGTTCCTGTTCACCGCGGTTCCCAATTGGACCGGGCGGATGCCGTTGCAGGGCGCGGGCCTGGGATGGCTGGTCGCGCTGTGGGGGCTCGGCCGCGTCGCGGTGTTCGGCTCGGCCTGGATCAGCGAGGCGGCGGCGGCACCGCTCGACCTCGCCTTTCCCGCCGCGCTGCTGGCCGTGATGGGGCGGGAGATCCTGGCCGGGCGCAACTGGCGCAACCTGCCGATCCTGGCCGTGCTCGGCGCGCTGCTCGCCGCCGATGCGTGGGTGCATCTCGGCGTACTGGGGCTCGTTTCGCACCCGCAGGGTGGCAACCGAGCGGGCCTCGCGGTGCTGCTGCTGCTGATCAGCATGATGGGCGGGCGGCTGATCCCGAGCTTCACTCGCAACTGGCTGGCGCGCGCACGTCCCGCCGGCCCGATGCCGGCGCCGTTCGGGACGGTGGATCGCGTGGCGCTCGGCGCTGTCGCGCTCGCCCTGCTGGCCTGGGTGGTGGCACCGGGCGCGACGGCAAGCTCCTGGGCCGCGCTTGCCGCTGGCTTGCTGCTGCTGGCGCGCCTCGCGCGCTGGCAGGGCTGGTGCAGCTGGCGGGAACCGCTGCTGCTCGTGCTGCATGTCGGCTACGGCTGGCTGGCGGGGGGATTCGTGTTGCTCGGGATCGCCGGGCTGACCGGATGGCTCGCGCCGGCCGATGCGGTGCACGGGCTGGCGGTGGGGGCCGTCGGCACCATGACCCTGGCGGTGATGACCCGCGCCACCCTGGGCCATACCGGGCGGGCGCTGCACGCCGGGCCGGGGACCTGCACCATCTTTGCACTGATCGGTGTCGCGGCGCTGCTGCGGCTGGCAGCACCACTGGCCGGGGACGACATGCTGGTGCTGCTCGGGCTGGCCGGTGCGGCATGGAGCGGCGCGTTCGGGCTGTTCGTGGTCCTGTATTTCGGACCGCTCACCCGGCTGCGGGTCGGACGCTCCCACACGCCGTGAAGAAGGGCCCGCCGGCACGCGCCGGCGCGGAGACTTACCTCGACACGATGCCGTGCTGGCGTCGGTCGTGCCACGGCCGCCACGAAGGCCGAACGCAGAGGGCCGGTACCGCCGACCCGTGGGGATTGCGATGAGCGCACGATTTGACGCCGACCGTCAGGACCCCGAAGCCCTCCAGGTAACGGCGGGGTTGCAGGCCGACGTGACCCGCAGCGGGATCGAACCCGCGCTGCTGGAGTTGGTCAAGATCCGCGTCTCGCGGATCAACGGTTGCGCCTTCCGCCGCTCCATGCACCTGCGCGATGCCCGCCGGCAGAACAAGCGGGAAGCGCTCCTGGACCTGCTCCCCGCCTGGCGGGAGGCGCCGCGCGCCACCGCGCGTGGAGTTGCCGGCCTGACCTCGGCCGAGTTGGCGACCTCGATCGCCGATGGGCACGTGCCGGGCGCGGTTCATGCAGCCGCCCAGCGGGAGTTCGGCGACAAGGAGCAGGTCGATCTCAGCTCTGCGGTGGTGGCGATCGGCGGCTGGAACTGGTCTGCCATCCCCTTCCGCAAGCCGCCCGAGGCGGCAGGCGCCGCGGCGCAACGCAGTTCCCGCAGCAACCGCACGGCGCACGCGGCATGAAACGTCTTCCGCCCGCCTATTTCGCGCTGGTGATGGCCACCGGGATCGTCTCGATCGCGGCGCACGATTTCCATTACCCCGTCCTGGCGACGGGATTGTTCGTCTTCAACGTCGCCGCCTACGCGGCGCTGGCAGCGCTGACAGTGCTGCGGGCGATCCGCTACCCGCGCCTGTTCTTTGCCGACATGACCGACCATCGGCTTGGCCCCGGCTTCTTCACCACGGTAGCCGCGTCCTGCATCCTCGGCACCCAGTTCCTGCTGATGGCGCGCAGCCTAGCGGCGGCGACGGTGTTCCTGGGACTCGGCGTCGCGCTGTGGGTCGGTCTTACCTACACGATCTTCGCGGCCTTCACGGTCAAGCGCCACAAGCCGCCGTTGGAGGAGGGGATCACGGGAGCCTGGCTGATCGCGGTGGTCGCCACCCAGTCGATCACCGTACTGGCGGCGGTGATCGCGCGCACCTGGCCGCAGCCCTATCGGTTGGAACTGAATTTTTTCGCGCTGTCGATGTGGCTGTGGGGTGGGATGTTCTATATCTGGATCGTCTCGCTGATCTTCTACCGCTACAGCTTCTTCGCCTTTTCGCCAAGTGACCTGTCGCCGCCCTACTGGATCAACATGGGGGCGATGGCGATCTCCACCCTGGCCGGGGCGCGCCTCGTGGAGAACGCGCCGGACGCACCGTTCCTCAGCTCGCTGCTGCCGTTCCTCAAGGGGTTCACGGTGTTCTACTGGGCCACCGGGACGTGGTGGATCCCGATGCTGCTGGTGCTTGGCGTTTGGCGCCACATAATCCGGCGGTTCCCGCTGCGCTACGACCCGCTGTACTGGGGGGCAGTGTTTCCGTTAGGGATGTACACCGTCGCCACACGGCAGATGGCGCTGGCACTCGATCTGCCGTTCCTGGACCCGCTCCCGCCGGTGGTGTTCGCGTTCGCGCTGGCGGCCTGGACGCTGGCCTTCGTCGGGTTGCTGTGGGAATTGCGCAAACTGCTGCCGCGCCCGCATTGAGGCGCACGCCCCTGGCGGCAAGGACCCCGGAGCGGCGCACCCCTCGGCCGGACGGCAGATGGGAGACGGCGATCGCGCTGGCCAGTTCGTCCGCCAGAACGTGCCGTTCACGCTTCGCTGGCCGCAAACAACCGCCGCCCGTCTCGTCCTGGACCGGTGCAAGCACCTCGCAGCAGGCCTTGATGGCAGCGGTGTCGATCGCCCGGTCAGGACGGACGCTCAACTGGCCAAATCATCCATCCCCATCCCCTCCCCTGATCGGCCAACACCATGTCAGACCGGCACCAGCGACCGCCATGGCTCTGGCGGGAGCTCGACACGGATCGGGTCGCCAGGCCGTACCATGCCTCCAATCAGGACGATGCCCATGACACCCGCCTTGCGAATAAGCCTGCCGTGCTCGTCACGTCCGAGCACGGCCGCCATCAGACCCGGCTGAAAATCGTCCAACTGAGCGCAAGGGTTGCGTAGCCCGGTCACCTCGACCGCCGCCCCGTCGCCCAGATGCAGCCGGGTGCCGGTCGGCAGTCCGAGCAGGTCGATACCCCGCGTGGTGATATTCTCGCCGAGTTCCCCAACCGATACCCGGAAGCCGGCGGTCCGCAGTTCGTCCAATAGTTCGTCGTGGACCAGATGAATCTGGCGCAGGTTACGCTGGGTCGGGTCGCGCGCAACCCGCGAGCGGTGCTTCACGGTCTCGCCCATGTGCGCATCGCCCTCTACCCCTAATCCAGACAGGAGCCGGATGCTGTCCTGCGTTTCCTTACTGAACGCGTGCGCCGCGCTGCGGGACACCGCAGTGACTGTGCCATTCACTGACTTGCGCTCCTCTCTGGCGGGCGGCACGGAACGTGCCTGCGACGGATCGTCTGGCCGCGCCCATCGCGATAAGATATGGCAGCTACGCGCCAGCGAGCCATCGAAACCCTGTCGATCAGATATTCCTCAGCCGGATGCGATGCCCTGTCCCGATGCCGCCGGGGGTGAGGATCGGGGCGGTGCCGGGCAGCCGCGCCGCACCCATGGTCGGATCGATAGCGCGCCTCATCAGCCGACGCTCCACGTCAGACAAGCACGGGGCAGCGGGATCGCTCCGGGAACACCGCGCACGCGCCACGTAGACCCAGGGCAACGTGAGCATGCCAGCCATCCAAGGGATCACCGCGATCACGTCCAAGGCCAAGGTCAGGCGACCGACCGGCAGAAGAGCGTCGAACATCATGGGAGCGCCGCCTACCGCGCCACGAAGGCCTTCTCGATGACGAATTCGCCGGGCCGGCTGAGGCTGCCCTCCCGGAATCCGCGCCTTGCCAGGAGCGCGCCCAGATCTGACAGCAAGGCGGTGCTGCCGCAGATCATCGCACGGTCGGTCGCCGGGTCGAGTGGTGGCAGCCCAAGATCCGTGCCCATCCTGCCGCTTTCGATCAGCCCGGTGATGCGCCCCGGTGTCCGGAATGTTTCGCCCGTCACGCTCGGGTAGTAGGTCAGCCGTTCCCGTACCATTTCGCCAAGCAGTTCGTGCCGCGGCAACTCTTGCGAGATGTGCTCGGCGTGGACCAGTTCGCTCACCTGGCGGCAGGTATGGGTCAGCACCACGCGATGAAACCTCCCGTAGAGATCCGGGTCCCTGATCAGGCTCAGGAACGGCGCAAGACCGGTCCCGGTCGCAAAAAGATACAGCGTACGACCGGGCAGCAGGCTGTCCTGCACCAGCGTGCCGGTCGGCTTGCGCCCGATCAGAACCGCCGCTCCCGGCGCGATGTGCCGAAGCCGCGACGTAAGCAAACCCTTCGCCACCTTGACGCTGAGGAATTCCAGCACCTCGTCGTAAGGGGCGCTGGCCATGCTGTAGGGCCGCAGCAGCGGACGGCCGTCCACCATGAGACCGAGCAACGTGAACTGGCCGCTCTGGAAGCGAAACGCGGGGTCGCGGGTGAGGGTGAAGCTGAACAACCGCTCGGTCCAGTGCCGCACGCTCAGCACGGTTTCCCTGCTCAGAACTGCCGGCAGCACATCCGCCGCACGATCGGCGCCCTCCGGACCAGGCGACCGGCCCGCTGAAAGCGCGCCATCTTCAGACATCGGCCGCGTGGAATGGTGCATGCGTGCCCTCGTATTGCTCGAACAAGGAGACGGTGGCGATTTTCGGCTGGAGGTTCTCCCGTCAGAACATCCTATTCGGCCGACGCCGCGGCGAATCTTGCAAACGGCTCGCGGACGGGCCGCTTGCGGGGAGCTTCCTCGGTACCGGCACACAAATACCCGTGGATACCCGCCGCTGCCGCGCGCCCGTCACGGATCGCCCACACCGCGAGTGACGGGCCACGCGAGAGATCGCCGGCGGCGAAGACACCCGGGAGATTTGTGGCGCCCGTCTCCGGATCCACCTGAACGACAGCGTTCTCATTCGCTATCAGCCCATCAGCGCCATATGCCGCCGGGAGTTCCGGTTGGCTTCCGGTCGCGGAGATGATCATGTCGGTATCAACCGTCCGCCGTTCTATCTCATGACCGGCCGCATTGCGCCGCCGCACCACCAGCCGACCGCCTTCATCCATCCTACAGGCACCGACCGCGGCCTCCACCATCGTGATGGTGTTGGGCAGATAGCTCTCGGTCTCCGTCCGCCAGAGAATCTGCACGCCCTCGGCCTGCGCCTTGTTCAGCTCCCGACGAGACCCGGAACGCTCGAGCTCGCCGCGCCGATAGAGACAGATCACGCCCAGACAACCTTGACGCAACGCGGTGCGCACGCAGTCCATCGCCGTATCACCGCCGCCAATGACGATGACACGCCGGCCACGGGCATCGAGATGCTCGCGATCAACTCCATCGGGCAGGGCGGCGCCGGGCTCCGGCATACTGGCCAGCAGGTACGTCAGGCCATCGATCAAGGTTCTTTCGCCCGCGCCCGGCAGCGCCGGGCGGTTCGCCCGGTAGGCACCCAGTGCCAGCAGGATCGCGTCGTGGCGCGATGCGAGCGCGGCCAAGGTCGCGTCGCGTCCCAGCGAGAACCCGCCGACGAAGCGGGCACCGGCATCGAGGACGAGTTGACCGCGCCGGTCGATGGCTGGCTTCTCGAGTTTGAACCCGGGGATACCGAACCGGAGCAGTCCACCAGGCAGGCTGTGCCGATCATAGAGGGTGACGGCGTATCCCCGCGCCCGAAGTTCTTCGGCCGCGGCGAGACCGGCAGGTCCGGCTCCGACGATACCCACATGGTGTTGCCGCTCGACGCGCGGAATACGCGGGCGCGCCCAGCCCTGCTCGAAAGCCAGGTCACCGAGAAACTGCTCCACCGCGCCGATCGTCACCGTGCCGTGCCCGGCCTGCTCCAGCGTGCAGGCCCATTTGGCTTCGCACAAACGATCCTGGGGACAGATGCGGCCGCAGATCTCGGGGAGATTATTGGTGGATTCGGCGAGGCGATAGGCTTCCTCGAACCGCCCTTCGGCGGTCAACCGAAGCCAATCCGGGATGTTGTTGTGCAGCGGACAATAGACATGACAATAGGGCACGCCGCATTGCTCGCAGCGCGACGCCTGCCGGCGCGCTTCTGATTCGCTGAACCGGGCGGCGATCTCCCGGAAGTCATGTAACCGCTGCTGAACCGCCCGCTCTTCGGGCGGCTCGCGCGGGATATCCACGTAGCGCTGCGTCGTGCCGAAAGTCGTCATCGTTTGTCACCACATCCTATCCATAGCTCAACGTCGGCCGCCCGCAGCAGATCAATCGCGCCCGGGTATTCGCGTCATCGGCCCTACTCGCCCAGCTTCGATGAGAAGAAGCGCCGGTACTTGTCAGGAATGGCCTTCCACGCATCGGCATCGGCAGGCGCTTCGCCCTTACGGGTGATGTTCGGCCATTGCTGCGCATAAGTCCGGTTCAGCTCCGCCCAGGCCGAAGCCTGGGCGTCGCTGTCCGGCACGATGGCTTCGGCCGGACACTCCGGTTCGCACACGCCGCAGTCGATGCATTCATCCGGATGGATGACGAGCATGCTCTCGCCGACATAGAAGCAATCGACGGGGCATACTTCGACACAGTCCATGTATTTGCACTTGATGCACGCTTCGGTGACGACGTAGGTCATCGCGCCCCTCTCGATGCAGAGCCGGCGCGGCCGATCTCCACGCGCCAGACCTCCGGCCCCTGCTCCAGGTAGCGCCAGGAGAAGGCGCCGTGATGCTCGGCGTCGAACTGATAGTAGAGCGGCTTCGGATCGTGGTCGTTCACCAGTTCGAACTTCGTGCCGGCCGCCAACGCCTCATAGGTGGCAAAGATGCGCCGGTGCCGCTCGGCGGGAACCAGCGTGCGCACATCGAGAACGGAACTGTCAGCCATGGTCTGTGTCTCCTTGGTTGGGGGGATCAAGCCTGACCTCGCGGGCCAGGGTGTGCAGCGCCGCGGTCAGCCGTTCGGCTTCCCTGGCGTGACGGTGACGCAGCAGGGACCAGCCGCGCGCGGCGATACGACAGGCGTCCTCGGCGCCGCCCGCGCGGGCAAGCGCGAGCAGCGCCCGGACCAGCAGGCGGTTGAGGCCGCCGATCTCATCGGTGACGGCACCGGGGGCGGTCATTCCGCATCCTCGCGGATGCGGAAATGCGCCTTCGCCGCCGACGACATCAGTCGAGGCGACCAGGCGGGGTCCCATACCACGCTGACGAACACGCCGGTGACGCCGGGCTCGGCGGCCAGGCGTTGCTCCACGCCGCCCACGATGTAGTCCTGCGCCGGGCAGCCGGGGGTCGTCATCGTCATGGTGACATCGACCAGACCATCGTCGATGGCGATGCCGTACACCAGGCCGAGATCGACGATGTTGTAGCCAAGTTCCGGATCGATCACGTCATGCAGCGCATCGCGCAGCAGCGTGTCGGTCAGCGGCGGGGCGGGCTGGTCCATCGGTTCAGTCTCCGCGCCGGATCAACAGCCGCACGCCGGCAGGTTCCCGGCTCACCTGGATCGTCGCGCCGCGCGCCTCCAGTTCCGGGTAGAGCAGCAGCGGTTCGCGATCGTTCCAGGCCTCGATCACCTCGCCCGGGGCGAGTTGTTCCAACGCGGAGAGGATGCGCACCATCGGCTCGGGCGGCTGCAGATCACGGTTGTCGAGGCTCTGCTTCGGCGCCGGCCAGCCCAACCCGCCGCCGGCGTGGCTGCCGGCGACCGGCCGGAGTGGACGCGGCGCGGTCGCGGCATCCGGATCGGATGTGAACAGGATTTCCCAGTCTTCCTCCCCGTGATGGATGGCACGATGCGCCAGGCCCTTGCGGCCGAGCACGGCATAGAGCGGGATCGGTTCGAAGGTCGCCAGCAGGCGGAGCGTCTGGCCGGGTTCGAGGCTCGCGACCGCCTGCATGATGCGCGGGAACGGCTCGCCGCCGGTGCGCAGCTCGGGGCGCACGTCGAGCGTGAGGGGAGCGGCTTGGGTCATCGGCGGATTCCTTCCGAACCAGGAGCGATGGGGGAACGGGGGACGGGCGCGGGGACCGCGCGCGCATAGACTGCACGCCAGGCGCGGGCGTATTCTCGCGCCAGCAGCAGAACCGCGAGCAGCGCGAACGCGAGCGCACCACGGATCACGTCGGACAGGCCAAACGCGGCGGCGCCGGCGGCCACCGCGATCGCGGCGAAATAAAGGACGAAGAAGCCGACCGTGCCGGGCTCGTTCACCAGATCCTGCACCCGCGGCACGGGACCGCGTCCGAGCCGGCCGCCGTAACGCGACAGCCACGACAGGAACGCAACGACCTTGTAGAGCTGGGTCAGCCCGAGCCCGCTCAACCAGCCCAGCATCACCAGCAGCACGAGGCTCGGCGCCAACGCCGCCAACCGGTCCGTGACGACCGCGCCAACGGCGAGCAGCGTGCCAAGCCCGAGGGCGACGAACGCGCCGATCGCGGCGCGGTTGTGCAGCTCAATCTGCCGCCGCCGCCGGCCGCGATACAGCCGCACCACGTCGGCCAGATAGAGGCCGAGCGCCAGCGCGATGGCGAGCCGCCCCGCCTGCTCCAGCGCGGCGATCCAGGCAGCGGGCCAGACGGTCGCCGCCAGGCCGGCCGCGAACGCGGCCAGGAAGCCGCCCAACCCGACCCACAGCACCGAGGCGCCGAGCGCACCCCGCTCATGCGGGGCAAGCATGAACATCGGCAGCAATTCGTAGGAGACGCCGATCGCGGTCAGGGTGAACCAGCCGCCGAACCCGGCCAGGGCGTGATAGCCCACGCCGTCCGTCAGCAACGGCGCCAGCGCCGCGCCGGCGGCCGGCACCGTCAGGGCCAGCGCGAAGCTGAGGCCGAGCAGGACCGTGAGCAGCAGGAACCCGAGGCCGGCGAGGACGAAGCGCGCGCTGAGCGGCACCGGCCGCTTCGCCGCCAGCGGTACCAGCAAGGTGGCGCCGCCCACCAGCAGCGCGACGATCACCAGCACTCCCCCGACCGGCAGCAGCAACCCCGCCCAGGCACTGCGGCCAAGGGCGCAGAACCCGCCGACCATCAGCGCCAGGCCGCTTTCGATCCCGATCAGGGTGATCAGCGGCAAAGCCTGGCTCGGCAGCTTGCGGCTGGTGATCACCGGAACGAACTGGAACAGCGCGCCGAACATCAGCAGGGTGAGCCAGCCGATGGTCAGCAGATGCACCATCGCAAAGCTGACCGGCGCCGTCGCCGGCACCGCGGGCCAGCCAAGGCCCAGCACCGAGAGCAACAAGCCGAGGCCGAGGTTGGTCAGCGCGCAGGCGAATATCGCTGGCGTCCAGCGCGACAGCCGATCGCTGGTAGCAGTCATGTGGCCTTTCTCCTGCCCCGCGCCAGGCGCTGGCGACCTTCCTGACCGGGGTTCGCTCCGAACGGAGCGCAGCCGGCGGATGGCGCCTCGGTGTCCGCACGTGCATCAACAGGTATTCACAATACCTATTTAGGGCCCGCCCGTCCGGTTGGCAAGTGCGTCCAATGGCGCTCGTCCCTTTTCGAGCCCGAAGCCCATCCAGCCACCCGGCGATGCAACGCGGCCCAGCCGTGCCGGCCGCCGCGCCGACACGTTGCGCATCGGCGCGAGGCTTCGTGACGGAAGGCGCCGGCACCGTGGCACTCTCCGCCGCGTGTCCGGCCGGCCACCGCTCGAACCCCTGCCCGTCGGCTTCGGGATCGACCTGGAAACCGGGGATCGTCCGACCGGCGGCACAGGCGTGGTTGGCACGCCGAGCGAGGGACGCGAGGCATTTCGCGCCCGGCGACGGGGCGACGGCACCGCCGCGCCGGTGCAGCACCTGGACACCCGTCCGGGGAGCGCGGCGACCCAATCCGGCCGGCATCCGTCAGCGCAACCGGCGGCCACCCGATCTCTTTCGCCACACCCGGAGCCACGCACGCCCCGAGAGCATGAGCCTTGAGTGCGGCGTCCAGGCAGATGCCAGGCGTTGGGGCGGCAAAGCCGCCGAGGCCTTCGAAATGGACGTGGCGGATCGCCACCGCCGTTCTCAACCCGGGCCTTTCCGGGTGTCCGCCGGAGGGACGCGGTCGATCCAGACGGCGGGACCTTGGACTTTCGCCATCGAGTGTCCCGGTCTGATCTGGCCGCGCGTCAGGGGCTGGCGCCGGCGTATCGCAACGTGCCATCGGGCTGCCGGGCGGCGGCCGGGGTCATGGTGGCGCGCTCGATCTTCCCCTTCCCCATGATGTGGGCCACCGCATGGCCGTCGACGAGCAGATAATCGGCGATGATGCGGCGATGACAGCGCCACCAGACGGCTTCGGCGCACATGACGGCGCACGCATGGCCGCGCCCGATCTCATACAGCTCCGCCATGCCCGCGCCAAAATCGGGCGTCGCTGCGTAGTCGGCGTAATTCCGGAAGCTGAGGTTCTCCCAGAAACCGTTGGCCGACACGACCTGACCTTGGTGCCGCCCGCGCAGGCCACCGAGCCGGGCGATGTGGCGATAGCCGATCCGCTCGGCGGCCAGGGTATCGGGAAGCGTATCGGCATTGAATTGCGGATTCGTCCGCGAGCGAGGGATGGAGCGGACATCAACGACGAAATCGGCCCCGGCCTCCCGGAGCAGACAGACGAGCTCTGTCACGGACCGGGTGGAGTGACCGATCGTGTAGAATGTCGCGCCGTTATCCATCACTGTCGTCCCATGTTTCGCCGACGCTCGGCTTGTCAGGCTCCTGCGAGGGCGCGGGAGCGATCAGACCGAGGCATGCCCCCGCGCGAGCACCGGACCGTCCGCGATCGCCAGCATGATGCCGCAACGCAAGCCGATCCCGGGGCCATGATCCATCGGGCAAGACAGATCCCGCCAAGGTCGCTATAGGAGGCATATCGAATGCCTGTTTATATCCCGACACCTCCGGGACAAGCCCGGGTCCACACGCCGGAGGCGCACGCCAGATCCGGCCCAGCGGCAAGGACGCGACGCACGTGAGCGATCCGCGCATTCTCCCGCCCGACCTGCCCGTGCCGCCGGATGACGGCGCCTGCCGTCATCTGCCCCGACTGCGGATGCCCGTCGTAACGCTCCCCGCCACCACCGGGGGGACGGTCGATCTCGGCCACCCCAACCCGGGCTGGACGGTGCTCTACTGCTTCCCACGCGCCAGCGAGGCCGACACGCCGACGCCGCCGGGCTGGGACCGGATTCCCGGCGCGCGCGGCTGCACCGCGCAAGCCTGCGACTTCCGTGACCACCATCACCGCCTGGTCGCGCTCGGCGCCGTCGTCTTCGGGATCAGCACCCAGGCGCCGGCGCCGCAGAAGGAAGTGGCCACGCGGCTTGAACTGCCCTTCGCGCTGCTCAGCGACGCGGGATTCGCCCTGACCACGGCGCTGCGTTTGCCGACCTTCACCGTCGGCGGCCAGCGTCTGCTCCGCCGCCTGACCCTGGTGGTGCGGGCGGGCGCGATCGAGACGGTGTTCTATCCCGTGTTCCCGCCGGACCGGAGCGCGGCGCCGGTGATCGACTGGCTCGCCCATAGGCGCGCGGGGTAGGCCGCGCAGGCTGCCCGTCACCGCCCAAACAGGCATTCTGGATATTGCTTTACTCGGCCGGCGACCCTATAATAGGTACCACAATTGCTGGTTCTGGGACCGCCGCCATGGGAAGCCTGCTTCTTCGTACGTTCTTTTTCCCCGGAAACGCGATCTGCTCGGCCCTCGGGGTCACCGAGAGGGACGATCGGATGATGGTTCGCACCCTGGTGAACATCCTGGTCTGGAACTTCGTCGTGATCGTTGGCGCCGCGCTGCTGTTCGGCTGACCGATGCGCCTGACCACCTACACGGACTATACGCTGCGCGTGCTGATGTACTTCGCTCTGCACCCGGGACGGATCGTGACCGTGGGCGAGATCGCTCGCGCCTACGATGTCTCGGCGGCCCATCTCGCCAAGGTTGTGCAACGCCTGGCGCTGGCGGGTGAAATCGAAACCACGCGGCGGCGCCATGGCGGCATCCGTCTGGCCAAGCCGCCGGCGGCGATCGATCTTGGCGCCGTGGTGCGTGATGCCGAGCCGGACATGGACCTTGCGCCCTGTTTCGCCGGCACCGAGGCTTGCGTGCTCGGCCGATGCTGCCTGCTGCAAGGGGCGCTGCGGCGGGCGGGGCAGGCCTTCGCGGCGGAGCTGGGGCGCTCTATGCTCGCCGACCTGATCGGTCCGGGCGGGCCGACGGCCAGCATGTTCCCCGCGCGCGCCCGCACGCATACGCCGGAACCTTGCCGCCCGCGCGCCGCCTCCCGCCCGAGCCCGGCCATCGCCGGCCCGAAGGCGGCCAGCGCGATGCCGGCCCCGATCCGCTGACAACGCCAAGGGAGGACAGCATGGCAGAGACGATCCAATTTCCCGGCACCGTCGAATGGTCGGGAGAAAACCCCGGCATCTCGCTGAAGGAACGCGAGGACGGGCCGTTCGTCGCGCTCGCCAGTTTCTTTCGGGTGGTGCTCTCCCCGCACGGGCGCGGCCATGCGCTGGTGCTGCTGCGCGCACCGCAGGCGGCGAACCCGGCGCCGGAGCAGGCCCCTTTGTGCCTGACCGACAACGAGGCGCTGGCGCGCTTCCTGGTCGACGGCTTCGTGTCCCAGTTCGGCGCCTTCCGCGGCCTGCCCGGGCTGGCCGCGCTCGAGTACCGCCGGCTCGATCGGGTGGAAACCGCGGGCGATCCGCGCAGCGACTACAGCGAGACCGTCACCGCCGGGCCGCTCACCGTGCGGCTGCGCTGGACCGGGCTCGGCCAGCCCTTCTGCTTCGCCCTGCCGCCGGACAAGTCGGCCACCGGCCGGCACCACATGCCCAGCCTGTTCGTCCCGTGCCAGGACGCGGCGATCGAGGTGAACGGCCAACGGTTGGCCGGCAAGCCGGTGGCCCGCGAGATGGCCGGACACGCCATGAGCACCGCCATGCTCGCCTTCTCTGAAACCTGGATCAGGACGTAACGCCCCGGCAGCGGCGGGTTGATCCGATGCACGGACCCGTCGCCAGGCCCCACCGGCGGCGGCGCCTCGTGCGAAACCCAGACCCGCATCGCTGTGACCACAGGGATCCGTAAACTCGACAAGGAGACCGAACAATGGACCAGACTGCCCAGACCCCGGCTTCAAGCGGCGAGAAGACCCATATCGTGGTGCAGACGGCTGAGGTGCGCGTGGTGGAATACGTGCTGCAGCCCGGTGCCACCCTGGCCTGGCACCACCACTCCGTGATCACCGACCGGTTCTACTGCCTTGAGGGCATGATCGAGGTGGCGCTTCGGGACCCGGCGCGGACGCAGCGGCTGCTTCCCGGCCAGACCCTCGCGATACCGCCCGGGGTCGTGCACAGCACCAGCAACGCGGCGGACGGGATCAGCCGCTATCTGCTGGTACAGGGGGTTGGCCGTTACGACTTCGTGAAGGCTGCCTGAGCCGCCGGCACGCATTCCTGCCCCGTCCGCACCGCAACAGCAGCGGGGTTTCCGCTGGAGCCGCCTCAATGCCGCCTTGGAGGAAACGGGATGATCGGCTCGGCTCCGTCGATCTGCGGGTCAAGACGGAACCGCGCCTGCAACGCCGCCGCATCCACGACCTCCACCGTATCGCCGGCGATGCGCAAGCCGTACCGCTCCATGCCCCCCAGGATCCGCGAGAACGTCTCGCGGGTCATCCCCAGCTGCCATGCGATCAGCCGCTTCTCCATCGACAGCCGCGCCGGCGCA
>DATKQI010000242.1:0-11367 GCA_035532755.1 Acetobacteraceae bacterium | reverse complement strand
AAATCTGCCGCCACACGGCGGGATCGAATCCGGGGGTGTGGAAGCGCAGCGCACTGATGCGCTTGAGGTTCCCGCGCGGCGGGGCCACGGCGGCGGCGCTGTCGCGGATGAGGCGGATGGTCTCGGCGCGGTCCTCGGCGGCACTCATCGTTGCGTCCTCGTCAGTTGGGCGGATGCAGTTGCGCGCCGGTGCGCGCCTGCAACGCCTCCATCGTCAGCCCGGACAGCATCTCCCGCACCACAAAGCCATGCGGCGCCACATCCAGCACCGCGAGGCTGGTATAGACCCGATGCACCGCCCCTACGGCGGTGAGCGGATAGCCGCAGCGATGCACAAGGCGCGGGCGGCCGTCTTTCGTCGTGTGCTCCATCACCACCCACAGCCGCTTGGCTCCGGCGGCGAGGTCCATCGCCCCACCCACGGCGGGGGCGGCATCGGTGTCCGATGTCGCCCAGTTCGCGATATCCCCGTTCTCCGCGACCTCGTAGCCGCCCAGCACGCACAGATCGAGGTGCCCGCCGCGGATGATGGCGAAGCTGTCGGCATGGTGCACGATCGCCGCCCCCGGCCGCAGCGTGATCGGCGCCTTGCCGGCGTTGATCAGCCACGGATCGGCCGCGCCCTCCGCCGGCGCTGGGCCCATGCCGAGCACGCCGTTCTCCGAATGGAAGATCACCTCGCGCCTGGCCGGCACATGGTCCGCCACCAGCGTGGGGATGCCGATGCCGAGGTTGACCGTCCATCCCTCCGGGATGTCCCGCGCGAGCCGCGCGGCCATCGCCGTGCGGTTGAGCGGTGGCGAAGCGTCACTATCGGGCATCGGGGCCTCCCGCGTCATGGGATCGGGTCACCGTACGGCACGTGCAGCACGCGGTCCACGAAGATCCCGGGGGTGACGATCGCGTCCGGGTCGAGCGTGCCGAGTTCTGCCACGTGCTGGGTCTGCACCACGGTCAGCTTCGCCGCCGTCGCCATCACCGGGTTGAAGTTGCGGCCGGTGCGGCGGAAGGTCAGGTTGCCCCAGCGGTCCGCCTGCCACGCCTCCACCAGGGCCGCATCGGCGTGCAGCGCGTGTTCCAGGACGTACGCCCGCCCGTCGATCTCCCGCGTTTCCTTGCCTTCGGCGAGCTTCGTGCCGACGGCGGTGGGCGTGTAGAAGGCCGGTATGCCGGCGCCGGCGGCGCGCAGCCGTTCGGCGAGCGTGCCCTGCGGCACCAGCTCCAGCTCGATCCGCCCTTCGCGGTACAGATCGACGAACACGGAATTCACCGCGCTGCGCGGGAAGCTGCACACCACCTTGCGCACCCGCCCCGCCTGCATCAGCGAGGGCAGCCCGCCGAACGCGGCACCCGCATTGTTGGCGATGATGGTCAGGTCCCGCGCGCCCTGGGCCAGCAGCCCGTCGATCAGCGCGTTCGGCTGGCCCACGCTGCCGAAGCCACCCACCGCGATCACCGCGCCATCGGCGATGCCGGCAAGCGCCTGTTCCATGGTGGGGACGAACTTGTCGATCATGGCCGGATCACCGCGCGCCCGTTGCTGATCACCACCACATCCCGCTCCACCGCCCGCGCCCGGAAGGCGCCGGAGCGCCAGATTTCGGTGCGGATCGTCTCGCCGGGAAATACCGGGGCGGAGAAGCGCAGGTGCATCTCCGCCAGCCGCGCCGGATCATACCCGCACAGCCCGCGCAGCAGCGCATGGCCCACCACGCCGAACGTGCACAACCCATGCAGGATCGGCCGCGGGAAGCCGGCCTTCGCGGCAATCGCCGGGTCGGCATGGAGCGGGTTGTCGTCCCCGTTCAGCCGGTACAGCAGCGCCTGCTCCGGCCGGGTTGGCAGGTTGATGACAAGATCGGGCTCGGTCTCCGGCACCGGGTGCGGCGGCCGCACGGGCCCCGCCGGGCCGCCGAAGCCGCCGTCGCCGCGCAGGAAGGTGGTGGACAGGGTGGTGGCCAGAAGGGTTCCGGTGGCCGCGTCGATCACCTCGCGCTCGGTGTAGAGCAGCGCGCCCTTGCCCGCGCCCTTGTCGGTCAGCCCGGTGACGCGGGACCGGCCGATGATCTCTCCGGCAACCGGCAGCGGGCGGTGCAGCACGATGCCCTGCTCGCCATGCACCAGCCGCACCGCATCCACGCCGGTCGCGGGGTCGGCCAGCCAGAAGCCCGGATAGCCCAGCACCACCGCCATGCTGGGCAGCGCCCGCAGCGCCCGGTGCGGATCGACGAAATCGAGCTGCCGGGTATCGAGCGGGTCCTGCCCGAGGCCGACGGACAGCGCGTAGAGCACGCTGTCCCGCGCCGCCAGCCGCTGGCGCACCTCGGGGATCGGGAAATTCAGCAGATGCGCGGGGTTCATGCCGGCTCCCCGATCTCGACCACCGCATCGGCCGCCGTCGCACCCTGCCCCGCCGGCAGGGCGAAGACGGGGTTGAGATCGACCGAGCGCAGCCGCGGCCCCGCCTGCACCGCGAACACCGACAGCCGCGAGAGCATGGCGGCAAGTGCGGGGATGTCGGCCGGTGGACGGCCGCGCGCGCCCAGCAGCAGCGGGGCGCCGCGGATCGAGCGGATCATCGCCTCCGCCACCTCCGAACCGAACGGGCAGCGGTGCATCGCCACATCGTGCAGCACCTCCACGAAGATGCCGCCCAGCCCGAACATGGCGATCGGGCCGAACACCGGGTCCCGGTGGATGCCGAGGATGCATTCCACCCCGCCCCGCATCTGGCGCGCGACCAGCACGCCCGCGATGCGCGCGCCCGGCACGGCCGCACCGCGCGCGGCCAGCGTGGCGAACCCGGCGCGCACCGCGGCTTCGTCCGCCACGCCCAGGATCACCCCGCCGATTTCCGATTTGTGCAGGATGTCGGGGGAGAGGATCTTCATCACCACCGGGAAGCCGAGCGCGCGTGCCGCCTCCACCGCCGCCTCCGCCGTGGCGCAGGCGTGCTCCGGCGCGATGGCGATGCCGAGCCCGGCCAGCAGGCGCTTCGCCGCCGCCTCGTCCGGCGTCGTGTCCGGCAAAGTGAAGGTCGGCAGCGCGGGCGGCGGCACGGCCGGGGCGGCGGCGAAGGCGGCGCCGAAGCGGCCCATGGCGTGGATCGCGACGGTCGCGCGCGTCGGGTCTTCGAACACCGCATAGCCGTCCGCCTCGTATTCCCGCACCCGTTCGGGCGGGGCGAGGACGGACATCACGTACAGTCGGTCCGGGTGCCGTGCCTTCACCGCGTTGACCTGCGCCCGCAGCCCCGGCGCCAGCGTGGGCGAGGCGCCGACCTGGGTGAAGAAGGCGAGCACCGAAGCATAGCCGCCCTCCGCCACCATCGCCTCGGTGAAGCTGCCGATCAGCGAGAGGTCGTTGAACGCCTGGGCGGTGCAATCGACCGGGTTGGCCGGGGCGGCGAAGGGCAGCGCCGCCTTCAGCCGCGCCTGCGTCGCGGCCGGCATCGGCGGCATGGGCAGCCCCAGCGCCTCCGCCGCGTCCGAGATCAGCACGCCGGCCCCGCCGCTGATGGTGATCACGCCGAGGCTGTTGCGCGCGGGATAGACGCGACGGGTGGCGGTATAGGCGATGTCCAGCATCTCCTCGGTGGTGCGGGCGCGCACCGCGCCGAATTCCGCCAGCACCGCGTCCGTCACCGCATCGTTCCCGCAGATGGAGGCGGTGTGGGATTTCGCGGCCTGGCTGCCGAGCACGGAGCGGCCGACCTTCATCACCACCACCGGCTTGCGGGCGGTCCGCGCGGCGGCGAGGGCTGCGAGCAGGCTGTCCGATTCGCGGATGCCCTCGGCATAGGCGGCGATCACGTCCGTCTCCGGGTCTTCCACCAGCCAGCCGATCACGTCACCGATGGTGACGTCGCCCTCGTTGCCGGTGGTCACGCAGATCGGCGTGCCGATGTTGCGGTCCCGCGCGGCGGCGAACATGTGCGTGCCGTAGGCGCCGGACTGGCTCGCGATGCCGATGCGGCCGGGCTTCGGCCAGCCGTTCTCGAAACTGGACGAGAAGATCGGATAGTAGCCGAGCCGGGCGTTGAACAGGCCGAGGCAGTTCGGCCCCAGCAGCCGCATCCCGTGCGCGGATGCGGTGGCGACGAGCCGTGCCTGCAACGCCTCGCCGGAAGCATCCATCTCGGCAAAGCCGGCGGTGAACACGATCGCCCCCTTCACTCCGCGCGCGCCGAGATCGTCCACCGCCTGCACCACGGCGGCCGCCGGCACGGCGACGATCGCGACATCCGGAACCACCAGCAGGGCGGCGACGGAGGGATAGGCGCGCAGGCCCTGCACGGTGTCTCGGTTGGGGTTCACCGGCAGGATGGTGCCGGCGAAGCCCTGCGCCTGCATGTAGGCGATCGGCCGCCCGCCGATGCGCGTGGGGTCGTTCGATGCGCCCAGGACCGCCACCACGGCGGGCGCGAGCAGCGGCGTGAGGGAGGCGAACCGCGCGGCAGGGCTGGGCACGCCGCCCGGCGCCGTCACAGCGCGGCCTCACCCCCGAGCACGGCGCTGACCTGGCTCGACAGCGTGCCGCCGTTGCCGTGGCAAAGCGCGATCTCGCAGCGTGGCAACTGCCGCTCCCCGGCCGCGCCGCGCAGCTGGGTCACGGCCTCCACGATCAGGAACAGGCCGTACATGCCCGGATGCACGCAGGACAGCCCGCCGCCGTTGGTGTTCACCGCGAGCTTCCCGCCGGGCGCGATCGCGCCGCCCTGCACGAAGCGCCCGCCCTCGCCCTTCGGGCAGAAGCCGAGGTCCTCCAGGAACAGGATCGTGTTGATGGTGAAGGCGTCGTACAGCATCGCCAGATCGACATCCTTCGGCGTCAACCCGGCCATGGCGAAGGCGCGCGGGCCGCTTTCGGAGGCGGCGGTGACGGTGAGGTCCGGCATGCACATGATGGAACGGTGCCACTGCGCCCCGGCCGCGCCCAGCAGATAGGCGGGCTTCTGCGGAAGGTTCCGCGCCCGGTCGGCACGGGTCAGCACGCAGGCCGCACCGCCGTCGGTGACGAGGCAGCAGTCGGCCACCGTCAGCGGGTCGCTCACCATGCGCGCCTTCAGCACGTCTTCCACGGTGAGGGGGCCGCGGGCGAAGGCGGCGGGGTTGCGGTTCGCCCAGCCGCGCGCGGCCACCGCGACCTCGGCGAGCATCGCGCGGGTGGTGCCGAACTGGTGCATGTGGCGGCTGGCGGCGAGCGCATAGGCGGTGATGGGGTGGCGCGGCTTGAACGCCGCCTCGTGCGGCTGCGCCTCGCTCATCGAGACGAGCTTGCCGCCGGCCGTGCGCTGGTTGGAGCCGTAGCAGACGAGGGCCGCGTCGCACAGCCCGGCATCGAGCGCGAGGGCCGCGTGCAGCAGGTGCGCCTCGAAGCTCGCGCCGCCGACATTGGTGCCGTCGAAGTAGCGCGGCTTCAGCCCGAGATATTCAGCCACCGACAGGGTCGGGAAGGCATGCGTGCTGGTGGCGGCGAAGATGCCGTCGATATCGGGCAGCCGCAGCCCGGCATCGGCGATGGCGGCGAGCGAGGCCTCGCCCAGCAGTTCGATCGCCGAGCGGCCCGGCGCCTCCCCGGTGCCGGCGGTGCCGATGCCGACGACGGCGGCGCGGCCGCGCAGGGGATGGGCCATCACGCACCCTCCCCGGCCGCCACGTCGAACACCACCTGAGGGGCGCCGTCGAGTTCGGCGATGCGCGCCCGCACGCGGGTGCCGATGGGCACGCTCTCCTGCCCCTCGATCCGGCTCATCAGCCGCACGCCTTCGTCCAGATCCACCAGCGCGACGTTGTAGGCTCCCTCGCGCGAGCGGTTGACGGTGATCGCATGCACCGCCCCGCCGCCGCCTGCCTCCACCCATTCCAGGTCGGCTTCCCCGGTGCCGGGGGCGGCGATACGCGGATAGAACACATGCCGGCCGGTGGACCGGCTGCGCTGGATCATGAAGCGGCCTTCGCGCAGGAAGGCGCGGAACTGCGCCTCCGGGCCCGGTGGTGGTGCAGCAGTCATTCCTGGCGTTCCCCGATATGATGCACGCGCGTGTTGCGTGCGATCATGCCGCCCGCCGCCGGTGCCGGCAACCGGGCGGCGGCAAGTCAGGGTTGCGCCGGGTCAGGCCGGATGTGGCCTCAGGACCCCGCCTGCGCGTCGGGCGAAAGCACGATGCAGCCGGTGCGGCCATGCGCGAGCGCCTGGCAGGCCCGCAATGCGGCATCCCGCGACAGGCCGGTCAGCCGGGCGCGGTACAGCGTGGCGCTGGCGGTATGGACCGGCATGACGAGGTTCCGCGCCTGCACCAGCGGCGCCTGCGCCGATCGCCGCGCGGCGCCGATGGCGGCCTGCGCCTCCGCCGGCGTGCCATAGGCGCCGACCTGCACCGCCCACGGCCCGAGCAGCGAGCCGCTGCTGCGAATCGGGAGGCTGCCGGCCACGGCCTGCGGGATCAGCCGGAAGCTCGCCCGCCGCGGCGGCGGGGTGAGTTCGGCGGCAAGATTGCGCACGCCGTTGCCGAGGTAGCGCGGCGGCTCCAACTGCGCGACCTGGACCGGGGCCACACGGACCGGCACCGGGCGCGGCGGCGGAAGCTGGACCGGAACGGGCGCGGGAGAGCGATAGGGAATGGGCGGGCTTTCGGGCGGTGGCTGGTAGGCGGCGACCTGCGTGGTCAAGGGATGATAGGTGGGCGTGGTCAACGGATGGTAGGCCGGCTTGGCGTAGGTGGGCGCCACGAGCTGATGATAGGGCATCGCGTTCATGGCGTATTGCTGCGCGGGCGATTGGGCATCGGGGTAGACCCCGGCGATGCGCGGGCCGATCATCGCCACGTAGTTGCGGGTCTCCTGCGGCAGCGGCACATGGCTCGTCAGGTACTGGTCAAGCCGCCCGGGGCCCGCATTGTAGGCCGCGAGGAACCCCGGCGAGCCGTAGAGATCGTACATCTGCCGGATATACGCGGCACCCGCCATGATGTTGTCGCGCGGGTCGTAGGGATCATCGCCGAGGCCGTACTGCGCACGCAGCTCGTCATAGGTGCCGGGCATGATCTGCATCAGGCCCATCGCGCCATCGACCGAGGTGGTGAGCTGCCCGTTCAGATATTCATGGCCGCCCGATTCGACCCGCATCACCTGGCGAATCCAGGTCGGCGGCACATCGAAGCGCTTGGAGGCGGCAAGGATGTACGGCCGCCACGGATCCGACGCCGGGCCGGGCGGCGCGTAGCTGCGTTTCGCGCGGGCCGCGTATTGCGCCGCTTCCTGCGTGGCTGCCATGCGCGGGCCATGGCTGGCGCAGGCGGAGAGCAGCGCCAACGTGATGCAGCCACCGGCAAGGCGCAGCCTGGGCCGGAACGGGAGGGATTTGTGCGCCGCAGCGGCGGCCGGCAGGTGGGTGTCGGGGGAACGTCGCGGCATCCGGCACAGGCCTCCGTCATGAAACGGCCGCGCTTGGCCGCCATCGCTGAGAATCACGGTAAGAAAACGCCCCTAAGTGGTTATATCATGGCGCCGATCAAAGCAAGGTGAATGGTAAAGCGCATTACGGGCGGTCCTGGCCCCGCCGGCTGGCGATCCGGGGGGCCAAGCTGGTAGGATGGCCGCGAAGGCATCGGGCGCCGCCCGAGCGTACGGAGATTCTCGCCATGGCCCGCATTCTGCGCCCGTTCACGTTCATGCTGGCCGCGCTGGCGCTGCTGGGAATTGCCGGCTGCGCGCCGGCCTATACCAATTCCACCTACAGCGGTGCTGCGATCGGCCGGACCGCGGACGTGACGTACGGCACCATCCTGTCGATGCGGAACGTGGCCGTGAACAACGGCGGCGGCGGCATCGGCACGCTGGCCGGCGCGGCGGCGGGCGGGGTGGCCGGCAGCTTCATCGGCGGCGATCCGCGCAGCAACATCCTCGGTGCGCTTGGCGGCGCCCTGCTGGGCGGCGTGGTCGGCAACGTCGTCGGCAACCAAGTGAGCACCGGGATCGCGACCGAGTTCATCATCCGCCAGGACGACGGGCAGACGATTTCGGTCGTGCAAACCAACGAGAACCAGTTCGTCCCCGGGGACCGCGTGGCGATCATTCGCGGCGACCGCACCCGCATCGCCCGGGTCACGAGCTAGGGCGCGAGTTGCACGTCCGGGACAGATCGGCTATCCGCCGCCCGATCATGAGCGCCGCCGTCCAGAATGAAGAGGTCCCGGCGACGGGGCCGACAGCCACCGCGGCCATGTTCGAGATGCAGGCCGGGCAGACCTTCGCCGTGCGCCACCGGCTGGCGCGGCAGGATCTCGGAGAGGGCATGCAGCTCTGGCGCCTGGTGTGGGTGCTGGGCTGGCTCGACATCAAGCTGCGCTATCGCGGCTCGGTCCTGGGGCCGTTCTGGCTCACCCTGTCCACCGCGGTGATGGTGGGTGCGCTCGGGTTCCTGTATTCGAACCTGTTCCGCACGAACCTTCAGACCTACCTGCCCTTCCTCGCGCTGTCGATGGTGCTGTGGGGCTATGTCTCCACGCTCGTCGGAGATGCGTGCATGGCCTTCACCCAGGCGGAGGGCATGATCCGTTCGATCCGCATGCCGTTCTCGCTGTATGCGGCGCGGGTGGTGGTGCGCAACCTGATGGTGCTTGCCCACAACGTTGTCGTGATCGTTGCCGTGTTCGTGATCTTCCGCATCTGGCCGGGCGCAACCGCGTTGCTGGCGCTGCCGGCCCTGCTGCTGTGGCTGCTTGATTCGACCGCGATCGCGCTGCTGCTGGGTGCCTTCTGCACCCGCTTCCGCGACGTGCCGCCGATCGTGGCGAGCGTGATGCAGATCGCCTTCTTCATCAGCCCGATCATCTGGCGGCCGGAACTGCTGAAGGGCAAGCAGTGGGTATTGCCCTACAACCCGTTCTACACGCTGCTGGAGATCGTGCGCGGGCCGTTGCTCGGCACCGTGCCGTCGGCATCCACCTGGATCAGCGCCGGGGTGTTTTCCGTGCTGATGTGCGGTGCGGCCTGGGTGCTGTTCGTGCGGGTGCGCGGGCGCATCGCCTTCTGGGTGCAATAGCAATGGCGCGCATCGAGGTTCAGGGGCTGGCGGTGGATTTCCCGCTGTATCATGGCAATGCGCGGAGCCTGAAGCGCACCGTGCTTGCGGCCGCATCCGGGCGGCTGGGCGAGAACGCCAAGCACAAGGTGGTGGTGCAGGCGCTGCGGGAGATGTCTTTCACCCTGGCCAGCGGCGACCGGCTCGGCCTTGTCGGCCACAACGGCGCGGGCAAGACCACGCTGCTGCGGGTGCTGGCCGGCATCTATGAGCCGGTGATGGGGCGGGTGCGCATCCAGGGTTCGCTGAACGCGCTGCTCGATCCCAACCTGGGCATGAATCCCGACCTGACGGGGCGGGAGAACATCATGCTGCGCGGCCTGTACAACCGCCTGCCCAAGCCCGCGCTGAAGCGGCTGGAGGAGGATGTGCGGGAATTCGCCGAACTGGGCGATTTCATCGAACTGCCGGTGAAGATTTACAGCTCCGGCATGGTGGTGCGGCTCGGCTTCGCGCTGGCCACCGCCATCCGCCCCGAAGTGCTGCTGATGGATGAATGGTTCCTGGCCGGCGATTCGGTGTTCATCGACAAGGCGCGCGGCCGGCTGGAGACGATGGTGCGCGGCGCGGACATCCTGGTGCTGTCGAGCCATATGGCAAAGATCGTGCGCGAATGGTGCACCCGCGTGATCTGGCTGGAGAACGGCCAGGTGCGGGAGGATGGCCCGGCCGGGGCCGTGATGGACCAGTACGCCGGGCCGGAACTGGCGAGCGTCGCCTGAGCTGACGGCGGGGCCGCCCCGCCGGCCTGCGCAATCCTTCGCCACGCACGCCTGCCGCCGCCCTCGTTTAAGGCATATCGTGCCGCGCACGCCTTCCGCGCGCCACCCGGCATGATGGCACGCAACTTGCTGATCCCCTTATCGCGAGATCGGGGCGAGGTCGGCGAGGGTGAGTCAGGCGTTCGATGTCGAGCTTGTCGCCGTGACGAAACGCTATGGCGGTGCCGTCGCGGTGGATGACGTGTCGCTGCGCGTTCCGCGCGGCACGTATTGCTGCCTGCTGGGCCCGAGCGGCTGCGGCAAGACCAGCACGCTGCGCATGATCGCCGGCCACGAGAGCGTGAGCGCGGGCGACATCCTGATCCATGGCGCGAACGTGACAGACATGCCGCCGGCGCGGCGCGGCACCGCCATGATGTTCCAGAACTACGCGCTGTTTCCGCACCTGTCCTGCCTCGACAACGTGGGCTTCGGCCTGAAGATGCGCGGCGTGGGCAAGGCGGAGCGGCGGGCGCGAGCGGCGGAGTATCTCGCGCTGGTGCAGATGGGCGGCTACGCACCGCGCCTGCCCGCGCAGCTTTCCGGCGGGCAGCAGCAGCGCGTGGCGCTGGCCCGCGCGCTGGTCACCCGCCCGCAGGTATTGCTGCTGGACGAACCGCTCTCCGCGCTCGATCCGTTCCTGCGCGTGCAGATGCGGGAGGAGCTGAAGCGCCTGCAGCGCGAGCTTGGCATCAGCTTCATCCACGTGACCCACGGGCAGGACGAGGCGCTGGCGCTGGCCGACCTCGTGGTGGTGATGGAGGGCGGGCAGATCCGCCAGTCCGGCCCGCCCCGCGCGGTGTTCGAAGAACCGGCCACGCCCTTCGTCGCCCGCTTCATGGGCGGGCACAACGTGCTGGAAGGCGTGGGCGGGCCGATTGCCGTGCGCGCAGACCGCTGCCGCCTCGCCCGCCCGGACATGCCCGACGATGCGATGCCCGGCCTGTCGGGGCGGGTCAGTGCCATCGAATACCAGGGCGCGGTGGTGCGCGTGGCGATCGCCGGCGCCGCCGGCGAGGCTGCGGTGGCGCTGGTGCCCGATGACACCTTCTTCGCCAGCCCCGTCTTCGTGGGCGATCCGGCCCGGCTGAGCTGGTCGGCCACCGATGCCCACGCCCTCATCGCTTCATGACAGAAACAACGAGGCCCGCATGACGAACCCACGCACCCCGACAGGCCCGGCCGGCGCCCTGTCCCGCCGTTCCCTGATGAAGGCCGGCGCGGCACTTGCCGGGGCCGCGGCCGGCTCCGGCGCGGCCACCGGCTTCCCCACGATCTGGGCGCGGAACATCAAGAACATCACGCTGCGCCAGTTCGGCACCGGCGTGTCCAACCTGAACGACATCGCCAACAAGGCGAAGAAGGACCTCGGCCTCACCATCTCGATGACCGCGATGGACACCGACGCGGTGGCCCAGCGCGCGGTGACGCAGCCGGGCAGCTACGACATCGCCGACATCGAATACTTCATCTGCAAGAAAGTGTTTCCCACCGGCGTGCTGCAGCCGATGGAAACGAAGAA
>DATKQI010000241.1:0-5736 GCA_035532755.1 Acetobacteraceae bacterium | reverse complement strand
CGCGCTTGAACACCGGGCCAAGGGCCGGCAGCTCGGCGAGTTCCGCCCAGCGCCACGCGTCGAATTCGGGATGGGGATCGAGATCCAGCCGGATGTCGGCGTCGCGGCCGGTGAAGCGCAGCGCGAACCACCGCTGCCGCTGGCCGCGATAGCGCCCGCCCAGGGCTACGCCGATCAGCGGCGCGGGCAGGTCATAGCGCAGCCAGTCCGGGTGTTCGCCGATGATCCGGGCGCGACCGGTGCCGATCTCCTCCGTCAACTCGCGCAGCACCGCCTGGCGCGGGTCCTCGTCCTCGTCGATACCCCCTTGCGGCAACTGCCAGCCGCCGGCAGGCCCCTCGGCATTGGGAAAGTCGGCGCGGCGGGCGACGAAGACCTGCCCGCCGCGGTTGAACAGCACCGCCCCCACGTTGGGGCGATAAGGCAGGTCGGCACCGGTCATGGCGCCGCCTTCGGGGGCAGGGCGACCGCAGTGACCGGCGCGAGAACAAGGCCGAGTGCGCCGAGCCCGCGGCTCCAGGCCACCAGCCGGTCGAGCAGCTTCGGATCGGGCGGCCCGACGATCCCGACGGCCGCCCCGTGCGCCCGGGCGATCTGCACCAGCGCGGCCAGCTTCGCCTGCACCGCGGCCGCACCGGCCGCATGGGGGATCACCACATCGGCGCTCCGTCCCCACACGCCCGTTGGCGGTGCGCCGGGAATCGGCGCGACGTACAGCAGGCCCCGCGTGCGCAACTCGGCGAGCACCGGCGCCATCAGCGAGGCATCGGAGCCGAACCGCTCGCCATTCATCCCGTCCAGCGCGCCGGTCGCGCCCACGGTGCCCTGGATGCGGGACAGCGCCCAGTCCAGCCGGCGGCTGTTCTGCGCGGCGGGCGCGGTGGTGAGCAGCGCATGGTCGCCCTCGTCGTTCAGCGGGTAGCCATGCGGCTCCATCGGGATCGAGATCAGCAATTCGTGCCCGGCCGCACGCGCGGCGACCAGCAGCGGCTCCGGCGCGCGCGCATAGGGCGAGACCGCGAGCGTGACCGCCGGCGGCAGCACGGTGATCGCCGCCATGCTGGCGGAGCCGGACAGACCGATCCCGTCCATGATCAGGGCGATGCGGGGGCGCGTGTCCTGCGGATTGAAGCCGCCGGCATAGGCCTGCATGGGCTTGCGCCCATCGGGCCCGATGCGCGGCAGTTGCGGGCCCTTGCCGCCGACCTGTGCTGAAATCAGTGCGGCATCGGGTGCGGCGATCGGGCCGCCCGGTGGCGGTGTGCCGGGAACGCCCATGGCGGCGGGCGTTGGGGCCGGAGCAGGGACAGCAACGGGTGTGGTCGGTGTAGCAGCCGTCCGCACCGTTTTTTCGGCCGGCGGAGCAGACGCGACGCCGGATGGCGGTGCGCGCGGCGGCCCCAGAGCCTGCAACGCCACGCCGCCGCCAACCGCCACCACCGCCACGACCAGCCAGAACCAGCCCAGCAGCCGCCACGCCGGCGCGCTCCGCGCGCGGGTCATGCGGGCCGCGGACGCGCGGGTGGTACGTTCACTGCGCGGCGGTGTTTTTCTGGGCCACCATCGCCGCCATCACCTTCAGCGCTTCCTGCAACTGGAAGTCGGTCGTGGGCTTTGCCGGGTCGAATTTCGGCCAGTTCGCCGGCGGTTCCTTGGGGATCGTCTTGACGATGGCCGGAAGGTCGGTCCGCTGCGGAACCGGCGGTTCGCCCTTGCCGTTCGGGTTGACCATCGCATGCTGCAGGTCGATCTCCCGCAACGGCTGCACATCCTTGCTGCTGCCGTGCGTTTCATGCACCAGCACATCGGGCATGATGCCGAGATCCTGGATGGACCGGCCGGAGGGCGTGTAGTAGCGCGCCGTGGTCAGCCGCATCGCGCCGTTGCCCGGCAGCGGGATCACCGTCTGCACCGATCCCTTGCCGAAGCTGCGCACGCCCAGCACGATCGCCCGGCGGTTGTCCTTCAGCGCCCCCGTCACGATCTCGCTCGCCGAGGCGGAGCCGGCATTGACCAGCACGATCAGCGGCGCGCCATGGGTGATGTCCCCGCCCGGCTGCGCGTTCCAGACCTGGCTGTCCTCGGGATGCCGCGCGCGGGTGGAAACGATCTGGCCGGTGTTCAGGAAATCGTTGGACACCGCCACCGCCTGGTCCAGCAATCCGCCGGGGTTGTTCCGCAGATCGAGGATGTAGCCGCGGATGCGGCCCGGCGCCTGGGCGTTCAGCGCGGCGAACGCCCGGCGGATGCCGCGGTCGGCATTCTCGCTGAACTGCGACAGGCGGATGTAGCCGACATCGCCGTACAGCGCGTGGTGCACGACCTGGACATGGATCACCTGCCGCCGCAGCGTCAGCACCATGGGCTTCGCCACCTTGGCCCGTTTCAGCGTCAGCGTGATCTTGCTGTTCGGCGGGCCGCGCATCTCGTCCACGGCCTGGTTCAGCGTCAGCCCGTCCACGCTCTTGCCGTTGATCTCCAGGATCAGGTCGCCGGGCTTGATGCCGGCCTTCGCCGCCGGCGTGCCGTCGATCGGGCTGATCACCTTGATCACGCCGCCGGCCTGCGTCACCTCGAGGCCGAGGCCGCCGAACTGGCCGGAGGTCTGCACCTCCATGTCGCGGAACTGCTTCGCGTCCATGTAGTTGCTGTGCGGATCGAGCCCGGCGAGCATGCCGTTCAGGGCGTTGTCGATCAGGCTCTTGTCGCTGACCGGCACCACATAATCCGCCCGCACCCGCTCGAACACGTCGCTGAACAGGCTGAGCAGCCGGTACGTGCTCTCGTTGTTCGACGAGGGGGCATTTTGCGCGAAGGCGGTGGCGATGCCGAGGTGCATGCCCGCCTGCCGGGCCAGCATCTCGGAGGCGGGCACTGCCGCAAGGCCGCTTGCGAAGGCGGCGCTGAGCAGCAAACCGGTGCGAAGCTTCATCCGAATCTTTCCTCTCGTGCGCCCCGCGTCATCCCCGGGGCGCGATCCTCGCCTGTCCATGCCGCTCGTCTCATCCCTTCCCCCGAAGCCAGGGGGCCGGATTCACCGGCGCGCCATTGTGCCGCAATTCCACGTAGAGGGAAGGGTGCGGCCCCGGGCGGCTTGGAACCCAGTTCGCCATCACGCCCACCGGCTCCCCCACACGAACCGTCTGGCCCACCGATACGTCGAGCCGATCCATCCCCGCCAGCACGAAATCGTATCCGCCCCCGCAATCGACGATCAACAATAGGCCATAGCTGTGGAAGGGGGCACCGAACACGACCCGCCCGCCGCATGGCGTGGTGACCCGCGCGCCCGGCGGGGTGGCGAAGGACATGCCGGTGGCGGGTCCCGCCACGGTGGGCGAGCCCCAGGACCGGACCACGGTTCCGGCGACCGGGACAGTCAATTGTCCGCGTGCTGCCGGCAAGCCCGGGCCGGGCGGCGCCGCCAGCGCCAGTTGCTGCCGTTTGGCCGCTGCGGCTGCCTGCTGATGCTTCTCCCGCGTCGCCTGGGCCAATGCGGCCCTGGCGCGGGCTTCGGCCTGGCGCCGCGCGGTCTCGATGCGGCCGATGGCCCCGCGCAAGTCCGATGCATGTGCCGCGTCGGCCGCCGCGGCGCGTTCCGCGGCGGCGGCCTCGTTCTGCGCGGCTTGCCGATCGGCCTGCGCTGTTGCGATCTGCCGGTTCAGGGCGGCTTCCTGCCGGGCCTGTGCTGCCTGGGCCGCCGCCAGCTTCGGCGCCTCCGCCTTCATCCGCGCCGACAGCGCCGCCACCCGCGCCTGCTCCCGGCGCAGCGCGCGCGCCTGCTGCTCCAGCTGCCGCGCGAGCCCTTGCAGCACCAGCACGCCGCGCAGCGCCTGGTCGGGCGGGGCAGGCACCGCCAGCAATGTCTCGGTCGGGTACAGGCCCAGCCGTTCGATCACCGGCAGCAGCGGCGCGAAGGCGGCGGCCTGGGCAGCCAGATCATGTCGGGCCTGCCGGCGCCGGGCGGCGAGCGCGGCCATGCGGTCGGCGGCTTTGGCGGTGGCATCTTCCGCCACGCGCAGCCGGGCGGCAGCGGCGACCCGCGCGGCGGCCAGCCGTGCTTCCGTCGCGGCCGCGGCACGCGCACGCTCGGCGGCGGCGGCGGCTTCGCGCTGATGGGCAAGGCGAAGCTGCTCCGCGGCGCGCAATTGCTGCTGCGCTGAATCGGCCGTGCCCGCGGCCTGCGCCGGCATGGCGGCCAGCAGAACCAGCGCGAAGCTATTGAGCAGCGCGCGCCGCATGCAATCGCATCAGGTTCCGCCCGGTCATCGCGGCCGGCTGCGGCAGCCCGAGCAGCGCCAGCAGGGTGGGGGCTATATCGGCGAGCCGTCCGTCGGCCAGCGCAGCCCCTTCCGGGCCGCCGGCCAGCAGGATCGGGACCGGGTTGAGCGTATGCGCCGTATGCGGCCCGCCAGTCGCCGGATCGCGCATCATCTCGCAATTGCCGTGATCGGCGGTGGCCAGCAGAACCCCTCCCGCAGCGGCGAGCGCCCCGGCGATGCGGCCGAGTCCGGCATCGACGGTCTCCACCGCGCGGATCGCCGCCGCCAGGCTGCCGGTATGGCCCACCATGTCCGGGTTGGCGAAGTTCAGCACGATCAGGTCGTACCCGCCGCCGGCGATGGCTGCGACGGCCTTGTCGGCAAGCTCGGCCGCCGACATCTCGGGCTGCAGATCGTAGGTGGCCACCTTCGGCGAGGGCACCATGATCCGGTCTTCCCCGGTGCCCGGCGCTTCCTCCCCGCCGTTGAGGAAGTAGGTGACATGGGGGTATTTCTCCGTCTCGGCCATGCGCAACTGCCGCAGCCCGACCGCGGCGACGGTCTCGCCCAGCAGGTCGTGCAGAGGCTGCGGCGCGAACAGGGTCTCCAGATGCCGGTCGAGATCGACGCTGTACTGCGTCATCCCGAGCGCGGCGGCGAGGCGCGGAACGCGCGGGCGGGGGAAGCCGGTGAAATCGGGGTCCAGCAGCGCCGCCAGGATCTCGCGCACCCGGTCGGCGCGGAAGTTGAAGCAGAGCAGCCCGTCGCCATCCCGCATGCCGGCATGGCCCTCGATCACGGCGGGGGGCACGAATTCATCATCGGTGCCTGCGGCGTAGGCGGATGCGATCACCGCCTCCGGGGAGGCGAACCGCGCCCCTTCGGCCAGCGCAAGCGCCCGCCAGGCCTTTTCCACCCGGTCCCATCTCTTGTCGCGGTCCATCGCGAAATAGCGGCCGCAGACGGTGGCGATGCGCGCCCCTTCCGGCAGCGCAGCGACGAAGCGGGCGATATCCGCGGCGGCGGCGCGCGGTGCGGTGTCCCGGCCGTCGAGGAATGCGTGCACCGCCACGGGCACGCCGGCAGCGGTGAGCAGTTTCGCCAGCGCGATCGCATGATCCTGGTGCGCATGCACCCCGCCGGGCGAAACTAGGCCGAGCAGATGGCAGGTTCCGCTATCGCGCTTCAGCGTGGCGATCAGCCCGGCGAGCGCGGGGTTCGCCGCCAGGGTGCCGTCGGCGATGGCGGCACCGATGCGCGGGAGGGTCTGCATCACCACGCGCCCGGCGCCGATGTTCAGATGCCCGACCTCGGAATTGCCCACCTGCCCGTCCGGCAGCCCGACATCCGGGCCGCAGGTGCGCAGCAGCGCGTGAGGGTTGGCCCGCCACAGCCGGTCGAACTGCGGCGTGTCCGCCAGCGCAACCGCGTTGTCGGCGGTTTCTTCCCGCCAGCCCCAGCCATCCAGGATCAC
>DATKQI010000240.1:0-2828 GCA_035532755.1 Acetobacteraceae bacterium | reverse complement strand
CCCGGCAGCGAGCGGGCCGCGCTATTCGTGGCGCTGGAGGATTGGCTGAACGACGGCATCCCGCTCGCGGCCCCCGTGGCGCGCGCCTGCCTGCGGGACTGGTATGGCGCCAACGACCCCGCGCGCGGGGCGTGGCGGGTGGCGGGGCTGCCGGTCGAGCCGGCGGCGTTCGACCGGCCGGCCTTCGTCGCCGTGCCGGGGAAGGATCGGATCGTGCCGCCGGAAAGCGCGCTGCCGCTCGCCGGGCTGATCCCCGGTGCCGTGCTGCACCAGCCGAAGGCCGGGCATATCGGCATGGTGGCGGGCGGCACCGCGGAAGCGGCGCTGTGGCGCCCCGTGGCCGAGTGGGTGCTTGCGCTCTAGCGACGGCGGCCTAGGTTGGCGATGGCGGCATGCAGCCGGCAGGAGGAGCCAGATCATGAGCGACATCGTCATCGTTTCCGCCGCCCGTACCCCTGTGGGCAGCTTCAATGGCGTCTTCGCCGCCACGGCCGCGCATGTGCTGGGCACCGCCGCCATCGCCGCGGCGCTGGGCCGCGCGGGGCTGGAGCCGGGCGATGCCGACGAGGTGATCCTGGGCCAGGTGCTGACCGCCGGGGAGGGCCAGAACCCGGCCCGGCAGGCGGCGCGCGCCGCCGGCATCCCCGACAGCAAGACCGCTTTCGGCATCAACCAGGTCTGCGGCTCCGGCCTGCGCGCCGTCGCGCTCGCCGCCCAGCAGGTGATGAGCGGGGAGAGCGCGATCGTGGTGGCCGGCGGGCAGGAGAGCATGAGCCTCTCGCCGCACTGCGCGCATCTGCGCGCCGGCACGAAGATGGGCGACCTCGGCATGATCGACACCATGATCAAGGACGGGCTGTGGGATGCCTTCCACGGCTACCACATGGGCACGACCGCCGAGAACGTGGCGAAGGCGTATCAGATCACCCGCGACGAGCAGGATTCCTTCGCGCTCGCCAGCCAGCACAAGGCGAGCGCGGCCCAGAGATCCGGCCGCTTCCGCGACGAGATCGCGCCCGTCACGCTGAAGGGCCGCAAGGGCGAGACGGTGGTGGCGGACGACGAATACATCCGCCACGACGCCTCGGCCGAAACCATGGCGAAGCTGCGCCCGGCCTTCAGCAAGGACGGCACGGTGACCGCGGGCAACGCTTCCGGCCTGAACGACGGCGCGGCCGCGCTCGTGGTGATGAGTGCTTCGGAGGCGGGCAAGCGCGGGCTTACCCCGCTCGCCCGCATCGCCGCCTTCGCCACCGCCGGGGTCGATCCGGCGGTGATGGGCACCGGGCCCATCCCGTCCTCCCGCAAGGCGCTGGCGCGGGCGGGCTGGAAGATCGAGGAGCTGGACCTGATCGAGGCGAACGAGGCCTTCGCCGCCCAGGCCTGCGCGGTGAACAAGGACATGGGCTGGGACACCGCGAAGGTGAACGTGAACGGCGGGGCGATCGCCATCGGCCACCCGATCGGCGCATCCGGCGCGCGCGTGCTGGTGACGCTGCTGCACGAGATGGCGCGGCGCGATGCGAAGAAGGGGCTGGCGACCCTGTGCATCGGCGGCGGCATGGGTGTCGCGATGTGCCTGGAGCGATAACATCCCTGCCCGGCGGGTGGTGATCTTGTGCAGGCGGGCTGCGCGGCGATAGGTTGCGCGCGCCGTTTCATCCCCCTTCGCAAGGCCGCCCGTCATGGACCTCATCGCAGAACGCCTGGACCGGATCAGCCCCAGCCAGACCATCGCCATCTCCACCAAGGCGCGGGCACTGAAGGCGGCGGGGCGGGACGTGATCAGCCTCTCCGCCGGGGAGCCCGATTTCGATACGCCCCAGAACGTGAAGGACGCGGCGATCCGCGCGATCGCGGCGGGCGAGACGAAATACACCGATGTCGCCGGCACCGCCGTGCTGCGCAAGGCGGTGGCCGCGAAGTTCAAGCGCGATTCCGGGATCGACTACAAGCCGGAGGAGATCATCATCTCCACCGGCGGCAAGCAGGTGATCTTCAACGCCATGCTCGCCACGCTCAACCCGGGCGACGAGGTCGTCATCCCCACGCCCTGCTGGGTCAGCTACCCGGACATCGTGGCCCTGTCGGACGGCAAGCCGGTGTTCGTCCCGTGCAGCCAGAACCACGGCTTCAAGCTGCGCGCGGAGGACCTGGAAGCGGCGATCACCCCGCGCACCAAGTGGTTCATGCTGAACAGCCCGTGCAACCCGACCGGAGCGGCCTATTCCGCCGCTGATCTGAAGCCGATCTGCGAGGTTCTGCTGCGCCACCCGGATGTGTGGATCTTCACCGACGACATCTACGAGAAGCTGTCCTACGACGGCTTCAAGCCGGCCACCATCGTGCAGGTGGAGCCGCGGCTGAAGGACCGCACGATCACCATGAACGGCTGCAGCAAGGCCTATGCGATGACCGGCTGGCGCATCGGCTTCTGCGGCGGCCCGGCGAAGCTCGTGAAGGCGATGGACAAGCTGCAAAGCCAGTCTACCTCCAACACAAGCTCGATCAGCCAGGCGGCGGCCGTCGAGGCGCTGAACGGCCCGCAGGACACCGTCGCGGCGATGGCGAAGACCTACCAGGAGCGGCGGGATCTGGTGGTGGAGATGCTGAATGCCGCCCCTGGCATCACCTGCCACAAGCCGGAAGGCGCGTTCTACGTGTTTCCGGCCATCCACGGCTGCATCGGCAAGACCACCAGGGGCGGGGCGAAGATCGGCAACGACGAGGATTTCGTCATCGCCCTGCTGGACGAGGAAGGGGTGGCGGCGGTGCATGGCTCCGCCTTCGTCTATCCCGGCCATTTCCGCGTGAGCTACGCGACCGGC
>DATKQI010000239.1:0-7747 GCA_035532755.1 Acetobacteraceae bacterium | reverse complement strand
GCGTCCTCGTTGCCGTACATCTCGGCGGTATCGACATGGCGGTAGCCGAGGGCGAGCGCGCGCTCCACCGCCTCCTGGCATTCGGCGCCCTTCATCCGCCAGGTGCCGAGGCCGAGCTTGGGCATGGAGAGGCCGTTCGTGGTGATGCGGTCCATCTGCGTCTCCGGGTGTTCAGCGTTTGGAGAAATCGACCAGGGCGGCGAAGCCGGTCTCGGTGCCGATCGCGAGGTGCGATCCGTTCGGGCTCCAGGCCAGGGCGGAGACCGGGCCGCGGCCGGGGCCGGCGACCGGGAGGATGCGGCTGGTGCCCACATCGGCCACCACCACCAGCCCGTCGGCGAAGCCGGCGGCCACCACCTCGTTCTGCGGGTGGGCGGCGACCATGCTCACCACCACGTTGTCTCCGCCGGCCAGCTCGGTGGGCGCCTTGCCCATCGGGCCGCCGCCGAAGAAGGGCCACAGCACGATCGCATCCGCCCCGCTGGTGGCGAGCCACTTGCCGCTGCGCAGGAAGGCGAGCGCGCGGGTTTTCGTCGGGTAGCCGCTCATCCGCATGTGCTGCCCGTCGGACAGGCGCCAGCCGTGCAGCGCGTTCTCCTGCATCGCCGTCACCACCGCATCGCCGTCCGGGCTCAGCGCGATGGCGGTGTGGCTGCCCTTCCATTCCAGCTTGCGCGGGCTGTCGGTCTTGGCCGCGACGAACCACAGCGTCGCGCCGTTGTAGTGGGAGGCGGCGATGCGCTTGCCCTTCGCATCGAAGGCGAGGCCGGTGACGGTGGAAGGATGGTCGAGCGTTTTCAGTTTCACGCCCGCGCCGTCGAACACATGCACGCTGCGGCCGACCGCGCAGGCCAGCACGCCCTTGCCGGCAGGATGGCTGGCCACCTGCTCCACCCATTTCATCCCGAATCCGGCGATCTCGCTCACCGTGCCGTCGGCGGCGATGCGGCGGAAGACGCCGTCGTCACCGCCGCTGATCAGCCCGCCGGGCGCGGCATCGGGGGCGAGGGCGAGGGCGCTGCCGTCATGTACCGTGGTCCGCGGCCAATCCGCCTCTCCGGGCGCGGCGCGGACCACGCTGCCGTCACCCAGGGCGAAGGCGGCGTGGCTGCCATCCCGGGTGAAGGTCGCGGCGATGATGAAGGCATCGAGGGCGCGGTGGGTGCCGCGGGTGTTGAGGATCTGGTCGGGCGATACCGTCTGGCTCATCGGGGGCGGATCAATCGGCCTGGCAGGCTTCGAAGCCGCGGCGCAGCTGCGGGCGGTTGAGGTCGCGGCCGATGAAGACGATGCGACTTTGGCGCGGATCGCCTTCCTTCCACGGGCCGATGAAATCGCCGTCGGCGATCATGTGCACGGCCTGGAAGGCGAAGCGGCGGTCCTCTCCGGGATAGGCCAGAATGCCCTTGGTGCGCAGCAGGTCCTGCCCCTTGGTGGCGAGCAGCCCGCTGATCCAGGCGTTGAACTTCTCCGGATCGACCGGCCTGCTCACCTCGAAGCTCATCGAGCCGACGTCGTCGTTGTGCTCGTGCGAATCGTCCTCCAGGAAGTCGGGGTCGCGGGCGAGCACGCGGGCGAGATCGAACGCGCCGAGGCCGAGGATCTCCTCGATCGGCGCGGCGGCGCGGGCGGTGCGGATGATGCGGGCGAACCGGTTGATGGCGCGGATGCGGCCCTCCACCGCATCGGCCTCCTCGGGGGAGACGAGATCGATCTTGTTCAGCACGATCACGTCGGCGAAGGCGATCTGGTCGGCGGCCTCGGCGCTGTCGGCAAGCCGGGCCGGCAGGTGCTTCGCGTCCACCACCGTCACGATCGCATCGAGCCGCGCTTTCGCCCGCACGCCCTCGTCCACGAAGAAGGTCTGCGCGACCGGGGCGGGGTTCGCGAGGCCGGTGGTCTCGATGATGATGCCGTCGAACCGGCCCTGCCGCTTCATCAGCCCGCCGATGATGCGGATCAGGTCCCCGCGCACGGTGCAGCAGATGCAGCCGTTGTTCATCTCGAACACCTCCTCGTCGGTATCGACGACAAGGTCGTTGTCCACCCCCAGCTCCCCGAACTCGTTGATCACCACGGCGTAGCGGCGGCCGTGGTTCTCGCTGAGGATGCGGTTGAGCAGGGTGGTCTTGCCCGCGCCGAGATAGCCGGTGAGGACGGTGACGGGAACGAGCGCGGTATCGGTGGTGCTGTCGGGCATGGCGGCGATCCGGTTGGGGGGTCTCAGGACGCGGGATATGGGGTCGATGGGGCGGGATGGCCAAGGGCCGGGGTCGGCCGGTGGCGCAACTCGGCCAGACCCCAGCCGAGCAGCACGTAGAAATATCCGCTCATCGGCATGGAGAACAGGGCCGAGGTGGAGGCGATGGGCCACAGATGGATCAGCGCCGCCACGAACAGCCCCACCCGCAGCGGGTCCGGCGCCCGCCACAGCCCCTGGAAAAGCTGCCCGAGCCAGGCGAGCACCAGCACGCTGAACAGGATCAGCCCCGGCACCCCGCCGTCGGTGACGGCGGTGAGGAAGAAGTTGTGCGGGTGCTGCACGCAGATGGCGGCCCCGCCGCCGGTCGGGTCCGGCCCGCCCGTGCGGCCCAGCGCCCAGGCGAGGTTGTGGAAATAGCGCGGTTCCTTGCAGCCGGTGCGGAACCCGTCATAGCCGCGGCCGGTCCAGGGATGGGCCTCGGCGATGATCAGCGCGCGGGTGTAGATCTGGCCGTAGGGGCTGGACCGGAAATGGTCCATCTGGTGGGAGAACTTCTCCACCAGCCGGTAGTACGTGGGCGGGGAAATCACGGGCGAGGCGGCGATGACCACTGCCCCGGCCACCGCGCCCGCGATCAGCACCCAGCGCAGGCGTGGCAGCAGCAGCGCGCAGACGACAAGGCCGAGCCCGGTCAGCAGTACCGGCATGCGCTGGCCGATCAGCACGATCGTCGCGATCGCGCCAACGGCGAGCACGACCGCGCCGATGCGGTGCGCCCAATCGGGCCGGCGCAGCCACGCCATCACCGGCGGCAGCACGGCGGGGAACAGGATGCGGGAGAAGGGCGGCCCGGCGCGCGGCTTGAAGAACGGGCCGGTCAGCTCCCCGTCGCCATGGCGGGGCGCGCCGTACAGATTGTGGCCGGTGCCGTACTGCAGCAGCGATTGCAGGCCGATATAGAGCGCATCGAACGCGACCACCCGGTACATCCACCGCCGCGCGGATGCGCTGCGCAGCACCTGATGCTCCAGTGCCGCAACAAAGATGAAGAAGCGGATCGTCACGATCGCCTGGATGAGGGAGGGGATGCCGCCATTGCCCAGCGGGGCGACGGGCACCGAGACCAGCACTTCCCAGATCCACCACGCGAGCCCGAACGGCATCCATCCTGCGCGCAGCCAGAACCAGCTTCGCTGCCGGGCGCACCGGACCAGGAACAGGATGTCGGTGATCCCGATCAGGATTTCCGCGAGCGCGTGGGCATGCAGCAAGGCGAGCGGCACCAGCAGCGTCGTGATCAGGGCGATCTGGTCGAGCGTGAGGGTCACGGCCGTGTCGGGATCATTGGGGCAGGCACTCCATGCGCAGGGCGTTCAGGGCGGCGGCGGCTTCCGGCAGGCCGAAATGGCGCGCGCGGGTGTGGCCTGCCGCGGCGGCGGCGGCGCGGCGGGCGGGGTCGTTGGCCAGGGCCGAGATCGCGGCGGCCAGGGCAGGGATGTCGTCGGGGTCGGCGTAGAGCGCGGCGTTACCCGCCACTTCCGGCAGGCCGCCGCGCGGGGCGGCGATCAGCGGTGCGCCCATCGCCAGCGCCTCCAGCGCGGCGAGGCCGAACGGCTCCTGCCAGCGGCTCGGCACCACGGCGATGGCCGCGCGGCCGAGGGCTGCCAGCACCTCGGCATGCGGGCGATAGCCGAGCAGGCGGATGCCGGCGGGTTCGGCGGCGGCGCGCAGGGTGCGGATATAGGCGGTCTCCGGGCTGTTGGTGGCGAAACGGTCCGCCCCGATCATCTCCGCGGTCCAGCCGGGCAGGCCAGGCAGGGCGCGGGCGCAGGCGGTGACGAAGGCGTCCGCCCCTTTCTGCGGCACCAGCCGGCCGGTGAACAGGATGGTCCGGTCGCGGGCCTCGGCGGGTGCGGCGGGCGGCAGTGCTGCGAGATCGAGGCAGTTGGGCAGGATGGCCGGCGCGCGCGCCGGGGCGGACACGCCCTCCAGCAGCCGGGCTCGGAGCCATGCCGAGACGCAGACCACGCGGCCGAGCCTGCCGAGCAGCGCCGCCCGCTCCGCCGGGCTGCGCGCGCCCCGCATCTCCTGCGGATCATTGTGCAGCATCAGCATGATCCGCGATCCACCGAGCCGGGCGGCGAGGCGAAGCGCCACCGCGGGCCGGTTGTGCACCTCGACCAGCGCCGGTTGCATCCGGCGCAGCAGCGGGACGAGCCCGGCGGCGTGGCGGCCCGAGACCGTGCCGGGCCACCAGGACGGGTGCACGGAGATGAAGGGCACATCGGCGAAAACCGGCCGCGCCTGTGCGGTGCCGAAAACCACAGGGGCGAAGCGGCTGGCCGGGTCGGCCAGGGTGGCGCGGGCGAGCCGTTCGACCAGCAGGGCCACGGCGCCGGCCGAGTCCGGGCCGAAACCTTCCCGCGCGGGCAGCACGATGGCGACTGGGGCAGGGGAGGGAACGTGAGGGGCGGCCATGGAGGGGCGGACCCTACAAGCGCGCCGCCGCCGGCGCCACCCGGCGCGGCCGGACGTCAGGCGATCTTGAGCGCCTGCACTGCCTCCTCCAGTTCCTGGAATGTGGGCATGTACTGGTTGGGCGCCATCTTCCGCCCGGTTTCCACGCTCACCTGCGGGGCGTTGCCGTGCAGGTGGGCCACCAGCACCGCGCGGATCACCTCGAAATACTTCGCATCTTCCTCGACCACGCTGCGCAGCCGCGCGGCGACGGGGCCGACCATGCCGTAGGCCAGCAGCACGCCGAGAAACGTGCCCACCAGCGCGCCGCCGATCATCTGGCCGAGCACCGCCGGCGGTTCATTGATGTGGCCCATGGTCTTGATGACGCCGAGCACGGCGGCGACGATGCCGAGCGCGGGCAGCCCGTCCGCCATGATCTGCAAGGCGTGGGAACCGTGCAGCTCCTCGTTCAGCGTTTTCTTCAACTCGCGCGCCATCACGTCCTCGATCTGGTGCGGATCGTCGGCGTTCATGCCGACCATGCGCAGATAGTCGCAGATCATCGCAGTCGCGCAGGTGTTGGCGAGGATGCGGGGGAAGTTGCGGAAGGCGGCGCTGTCCTCCGGCCGCTCGATATGCGGCTCCAGCGCCATCGCGCCCTTGGTGTTTGCAAGGCGCATGAAGAAATACAGCAGGCAGAGCAGATCGACGTACTCGGTCTTGCGGAAGGTGCCGCCCCTGATGACCTTCGCGAAGCCGCGCAGCGTGTGCTTCACGTCGTGCAGCGAGTTGGCCATCACGAAGGTGCCCATGGCGGCGCCGAGGATGGTGAGCAGCTCGAACGGCATCGCCGCCATCAGCGGCCCGATCGCCCCGCCCGAGGCGATGAAGCTGCCGAACACGCAGGCCAGCAGGAAGACAAGCCCCCCGATCGTCAGCATCGGAACGTCGTCACCGGGGGGTGGGGCGGATGGGCGGCGCAGGCGCCGCCGTGCGCAGTATCGTGATGGCGATGCGCCGGTTCGCCGGGGCCAGGGGATTGGAGGGAACCAGCAGATCGCGGTCCGCATGGCCGGTGACGCGGTCGATCCGGCTGCCGGGCACGCCCGCGGCGAGCAGCATCCGCCGGGTGGCGTTCGCCCGGTCTGCCGATAATTCCCAGTTGGTCACCAACGGCCCGGGATAGGGCGCGGCATCGGTATAGCCGCCGATCGCGATGCGCTCCGGCAGCTTCGCGAGGATCGGCCCGATCAGCCGCAGCAGCTGCCGGGCCCGTGCGTTCGGCGCGGCCGAGCCGAAGGCGAACATCGGCTTGTGCCGGGCGTCCAGCAGCTGGATGCGCAGGCCCCGCCGCGTCTGGTCCACGGCAAGCTGCGGGGCGAGGCGGCGCAGCGCCGGATCGGCGCGGATCGCCTTGCGGATGCGTGCGGCGGCCTGCCGGAAACGTCCCGCCTCCCGCTGCGCACGGGCCATCCCTGCGGCAGGGCCGGCAGCGGAAGGCGTGGCGCCGGAGGAAGGGGCGGCGGTCGATGCCATTTGCGCAGGCATAGGCGTGCCGCCCGGGCCGGCGAGCGGGCTGGGGTGGGAGGACGGCATGGCATAGGGCCCGCCCGTAATATACCGGTCCCGCTGGCCCGGCAGGTCTTCGTTCTGCGCGCGGGCATGCGGGTCGGGCGGGTTGGGACCGGTGATGATGTGCTGCACGCCCCGGTCCGACACCAGGGCGCCGTGATCGAACGGGGTGTGGCCGCCGAACGGCTTGCCGGCGCCGGAACGGCCGCGGCTGAACAGGTTGGCGGGGCTGAAATAATCCGCCAGCCCCTGGCGCTGCTTCATGGTGGTGGCGTTCAGCAGCCACATCAGCAGGAAGAAGGCCATCATCGCGGTCACGAAATCGGCGTAGGCGACCTTCCACGCGCCGCTGTGATGCGGCGGTTCCGGTGCGTCCTCCCTGCGGATGATGACGATCGCGCTTTTGCGATTGCCCGCCCTGCCGCCCTTCGCCGCCATCGCCTCCGACCGTTCCCATCCGAATCCCGGACAGGATGGCGTGGTTTGCTTAACCTCCGGCTAACCGTTTCCGATCATCGCGCGGATAGCGCGTCTCGATCATCCGGCGGACAGCATCCATTCATGCGCCGGGTCGTTGTGGAAGCGCCAGGCGCGGCGCGGGCCGGCCATCACGTTCAGGTAGTAGAGATCGTAGCCATGCGCCGCGCCCACCGGGTGGTAGCCGCGCGGCACCAGCACGCAATCGCCGTCCTGCACCACCAGCGCCTCGTCCAGCGAGCGGTCGTCGGTGTAGATGCGCTGGAAGGCGAAGCCCTGCGGCGGGTTGATGCGGTGGTAGTAGGTTTCCTCCAGCAGCGTCTCTGCGGGCGGTGCGTCGCGGTCGTGCTTGTGCGGCGGGTAGGAGGACCAGTGGCCGGCCGGGGTCAGCACCTCCACCACCAGCAGGCTCTCCGCCGGCTCGGATTCGGGCAGGATGTTGTGAACGATGCGCAGATTGGTCCCGGTCCCGCGACGCTCGGGCACGATCTGCGCGGGGGCGATCACGCGCGGCTGCAGCCCGCCCGAACCCGGCGCGGTGCAGACCGCTACCTCCGCCATGGTTTCCGCAACGACGGTGAAGCGGCTGCCGGCCGGGATGTAGGCGCTGTGCGGCGGTCCGTCGAACGGCGAGGCGCGGCCGCCAATGCGGCCCAGATCCGTCTCGCCCGCGCGCACCGAAACCGTTCCGCTCAAGACGACGAGACACGCCTCCCGGTCCCCGGTCTGCCGCGCCAGCGACTGGCCCGGCTGCCAGCGGAAGACCTCGAACCCCACATAGGTCCAGCCCGCACTCTCGGGGCTGACGGACAGCACCCGGCCGGTGCTATCGGGTGCGGCGGGGCGAACCAGCAGGCGAGACATGGCCACCCCCCTTCAACCCAGCATGCCGGCCTGGCGGGCGAAGAGCGCGAGATTGGCGCAGCCCATCTGCGCGTACTTCAACGCCGGAGCCTTCTCGGGGTCCTGCTCCGCCTCCACCACCAGCCAGCCGCGATAGGCGGGGAGCGCCTTCAGCACGGCGGCGAAATCGAC
>DATKQI010000238.1:0-19239 GCA_035532755.1 Acetobacteraceae bacterium | reverse complement strand
TTCCACGACGTATGCTTCACCTACCCGGACGGCCGCGCCGGCCTCTCCGGCCTGTCGTTCGAGGCCGCGCCCGGCCGCACGATCGCGCTCGTCGGGCCGTCCGGGGCGGGGAAATCGACCGCGCTCGCGCTGATCCCCCGCCTGCATGACGCGACCGCCGGGCGCATCCTGATCGACGGGGCGGAGGTGCGCGCCGTGAGCCTCGCCAGCCTGCGCGACGCCATCGCCTATGTCGGGCAGGACGCGCTGCTGTTCGACGACACCATCGCCGCCAACATCCGCATGGGCCGCCCCGGCGCGACCGATGCCGAGGTGCGCGACGCGGCGGAGGCCGCCGCCGGCGGGTTCATCGCCGCACTGCCCGAGGGGTTCGAGACGCGCGTGGGCCCCGGCGGGCAGCGCCTGTCGGGCGGGCAGCGCCAGCGCGTGTCCCTCGCCCGCGCGCTGCTGCGCGCCCCGCGCATCCTGCTGCTGGACGAGGCGACATCGGCGCTCGACGCCGAGAGCGAGGCGGCGGTGCAGGCGGCCCTCGCCGTGCTGCGCAGGGGCCGCACCACGATCATCGTCGCCCATCGCCTCTCCACCGTGCGGGACGCCGATCTCGTGGTCGCGATGGCGGACGGCCGCGCGGTGGAATCCGGCACGCATGCCGATCTGGTGGCGCAGGACGGGCTGTACGCCCGGCTGGTGCGCACCCAGGCGCTCGCGCAATAGGCTGGATCGGCGCAATAGGCTGGCATCCGGCGCGGCGGAGCGTGCAGACTGCCGCCGATGTCCCGCCGCAGCATCGAGATCACGCCAGACCTGATGCTCCGCGCCTATCGCGCCGGGCTGTTCCCGATGGCCGAGGCGCGCACCGGCACGCGGCTCTACTGGCTCGATCCGGAGCAACGCGGGGTGCTGCCGCTCGACGGGTTCCACGTGCCGCGGCGGCTGCTGCGCACGGTGCTCTCGGGCGGGTTCACCGTGCGCAGCGACAGCGATTTCGCCGGCACCATCACCGGCTGCGCGGCACCCGCGCCCGGCCGGCCGGATACCTGGATCAACCGGGAGATCGAGCGGCTGTTCCTCGCCCTGCACCAGGAAGGGGCGGCGCACAGCGTGGAATGCTGGCAGGGCGGGCGGATGGTCGGCGGGCTGTACGGCGTGGCCATCGGCGGGGCGTTCTTCGGCGAAAGCATGTTCAGCCGCGCGCGGGATGCGTCGAAAGTCGCACTCGTGCATCTGGTGGCACGGATGCGCCTCGGCGGGTTCACGCTGCTGGACACGCAGTTCGTCACCACCCATCTCGCGCAGTTCGGGGCGGTGGAAATCCCGCGCGCGATGTACAAGACCGAACTGGCCGTGGCGCTGGACGTGCCGGCGCGCTGGCAGGCGAGCCCGGAGCCCACCGCCCTCGCCGCCGCGATCCGCGGCCTCGGCGAAGGCAATGACGAGAGAGGATAGGTGTATGTCCAAGGCAACCGTACGCAGCGCATCGGCCGGAATGGCCCATGGACTTCTCGCGGCCGTGTTCATGTTCGCCGCCGCCGGCGGCGCATGGGCCCAGGCCCGCCCGCGACTGGTCCCGACGCGGGACGTGACGGTGACCTACCGCATCAGCGATGTCGGCGGCCCGAACGCCGCCGCGGCACCGCACGAGGCCACCCTTGCCATCGCCGGCGGCGGCGGGCGGATCCGGATCGCCTCCGACGCCCGGCCCGGCTATGCCGTGTTCGACCGCGCGGCGCATCAGTTGACGGTGGTCGCACCCGGCGGGGCGCTGTATTTCGTGCTGCCGATGCACGGCGAGGGGCCGATCGGCTTCATGACGCATGACATGCGCGGCGCACGCTTCACCCGCGTCGGGGCGCATGCGGTCGCCGGCCTGCGCTGCACCGAGTGGCAGGTGGCCTCGCCGAAGGGCAACGGGCAGCTCTGCGCGACCGCCGATGGCGTGGTGCTGCAGGCCCGCGGCGTCGGCATGGAAGGCCGGCACGGTGCGGTGGAGGCAACCTCCGTCAGCTATGCGGCACTCCCGGAATCGACCTTCGCCCCGCCGCCCGGGGCGAAGCAGATGACGCTGCCGCAGGTCGCGCCCGCCATGCCGAAGCCCTGATCGGAAGCCCCGATCTGTCGCAGCGGTGATTTGACCGCGCGGCGCGGCTGCGTACGTGATCATTACGCATCGGAGGCGGATATGAGCGGACGGCTGCGATTTGGCGTGCATCGGGCGCTGATGGCGGGCGCAGGGCTGCTGGCGGCGGCGCCGGCATGGGCGGCGGCGCATCCGCGCCTCGCGCCCACACGGGACGTGGCGGTGGTGTACCACGTGCAGCCGGCCTCCGCCGCGGCCCCGAAGGAGCCTGATCTGCGCATCGTGATGACCGCGGGCGCGGCCGAGCTGCGGATGGACACGCCGGGGCAGAAAGGTTTCCTGTCCACCGACCGGGTGCATCACGTCACGCTGATCGTGGACGACGCCGATCACAGCTATGTGCACATCCCCGGCGACGGGCCGCTGGCGCCGAGTTACCTGCTGAAGCCCGCCATGCGCTTCACCCGCGAACGCACCGACCGCGTGGCCGGCCTGCCCTGCACGGTATGGGGTGTCGCCCCCGGCGCGCCGGGGGCCGCGGCCTGCGTGACGGCGGACGGGGTGATCCTGCGCGCCGACGGCGGGCAGGGGCGCGGCAAGCTCACCGCCGTCTCGGTGATCTATGCCCGGCAGCCGTCCGTATTGTTCAGGCCACCCCCGGGATACAAGGACAACACGGCACCCGCGCCATGAACGAGAGCACAGGAATTTCCGTCGCCACCACGCCGCGGATGCGGTCCACGCGGCGGCCGCCGGCGCGCGTGTTCTGGCGCAAGGCGCCGTTCCGCGACCGTTCGGGGCGGATCTCGGCCTTCAAGTCTTTCACGCTCGCCGCCTGCATCGCGCCCGCAGTCTGGCTCGGCTGGGCCTGGCAGGCGGGTGCGCTGAGCGGGCGGCCGGTCACCACGGCGATGCTGCTGACCGGGTTGTGGGCGGTGCGGTTCCTGCTGCTTTCGCTCGCCGTCACGCCCGCGCGCATGCTGTTCAACTGGCCGCGGGCGATGCTGGTCCGCCGCATGCTGGGGCTGACGGCGGCGGCCTATACCGCCGCGCATGTCGTGTTCTACATCGCGCAGCAGGGGTTTGCCTGGTCCTTCGTCGGCTACGAGATCGTGCACGTGTTCTATCTCGCGATCGGCATGGTGGCTGTGGTCGGGCTCGCGCTGCTGGCCGCCACCTCCACCGACGGGATGCTGCGGCGGCTGGGGCGGCGGTGGAAGATGCTGCACCGTAGCATTTACCTGCTGGCGGCGCTGTCGTTCTGGCATTTCTTCCTCACCCAGAAGATCGACGTCACGCTCGCGATGCTGCCGGCGGGGCTGTTCGTGTGGCTGATGCTGTGGCGGGCCGTGCCGATCGAATGGCAGCGGCGGCTGGTGGTGCTGCTCGGCATCTCCGTGCTCGCCGGGCTGCTCACCGCGCTGGGCGAGGCGGGGTGGTATGCGGCGTATTCCCATGTGCCGGCCGCGCGCGTGCTGGCGGCCGACCTCAACCTCTCCGGCGTGGTCCGCCCCGGCTGGTGGGTGGCGGCGGACGGGCTGCTGGTGGCGGCCGCGGCGATCGTGCTGCGGCTGATCGCGCAGGCGCGGCGGCCGGCGGCAGGGTAGGCTCTTCCCGGACTCGGCCTGTCCTGCGACGCTGGGGGCATGGCAGACACGATTCCGGCCGCCGCCGTCTCTCTCGACACCGTTTCGCCCGAAGCCCGCCATGCGCTGTGGGGCTCGGCCGTCGGCTATGCGATGGACGGGTTCGATCTGCTGATCCTGGGCTTCTGCCTGCCCGCGATCGGGGCGGGGCTGCATCTGGCGCCGGCGCAGGCGGCCTCCCTCGTCACCGCGACGCTGATCGGCGCGGTCGCGGGCGGCATCGGCTTCGGGATTCTGGCTGACCGGCTGGGCCGGGTGCGCGTGCTGGCGTGGTCCATCCTGGTGTTCGCGCTGTTCACCGGATTGTGCGCGCTGGCGCCGGGCTATCGCACGCTGCTCGCCTTCCGCGCGCTGGCCGGCCTCGGCCTGGGCGGGGAGTTCGGCATCGGCATGGCGCTGGTGGCGGAGGCGTGGCCGGCGTCGATGCGGGCGCGGGCATCGTCCTATGTCGGGCTCGGCTGGCAGGCGGGGGTGCTGGCGGCCGCGCTCGTCACGCCGCTGCTGCTGCCGCTGATCGGCTGGCGCGGGATGTTCGCCATCGGCGCGGCCCCCGCGCTGGCCGCCTTCGCCATCCGCCGCGGCCTGCGCGATCCGGCGGCCTTCGCCGCACGGCGGGCCGATGCGCGGCAGCGGGGCACGGGGCTGCGCGCGTTGCGGCTGCTGGTGGACACGCCGGCCGCGCGGCGGGCGAGCCTCGGGATGTTCATCCTCTGCTCGGTGCAGAACTTCGGTTACTACGGGCTGATGATCTGGCTGCCCGGTTCGCTCGCCGCGCGCTTCCATTACGGGCTGACCCGCTCGGCGATCTGGACGGCGGTGACGATCGCCGGCATGGCCCTGGGGATCGCGGTGTTCGGCCAGGTGGCGGACAGGATCGGCCGGCGCCCGGCCTTCCTGTTCTGGATGGCGGGGGCGGCGGTGATGGTCCTGGTCTATGCCGGGCTGACGAGCCCCGCCGGGCTGCTGGTGGGCGGGGCGGTGATGGGGTTCTTCGTCAACGGCATGCTGGGCGGCTATGGCGCGCTGATCAGCGAATTGTTTCCCACGGAGGCGCGCGCCACGGCGCAGAACGTGCTGTTCAACCTCGGCCGCGCGGTGGGCGGGTTCGGCCCCGTCGCGGTCGGGCTGGTGGCGGGGCGATCGGGGTTCGCTACCGCGATCGGGCTGCTCGCGGTGATCTACGTGATCGACATCGCCGCGCTATGGGCTTTCATCCCCGAACGCCGCGGTGCCCGGCTTGCCTGACACGTCGGCGTGTTCCGCTCAGCGTACCCAGTGCGCCGCGATCCATGCGTAAGAGCCGTCCGGCTGCTGGGCCCAGTAGCCCGGCATCCAGAGCGTATGGCCGTCCTGCGGAACGTAGGCGCCGGGCAGCCAGACATAGCCGCCGCTGCCGGTGTAGTCGTAATGGCCGGGCTGCCAGATCAGTTGCGTCTCGGACACCGGCGGCAGGGGAATTTGTTCCGACAGCGGCGGCGGCACCGGCGGATAGGGCAGGCCCCCCTGCATCGGGGTACATGCGCTGAGCGCGAGGGCGCCGAACAGCGCGAGCGGGACGAGTCGTTTCATTCTGCCTCCAGATACTGTCAGCGGCCGCGCCACCCGCGCTCACCGCCGCGCCAACCATTGCCGCCCCAGCCGTGCCACCAGCCGCCGCCGCTGAAGAAGCCGAGCGACACGCTCCCGTTGTAGCCGCCGTAGCCGGGGTAGTAGTTGCCGTAAGCCGGGTAGCCGTATCCAGAATAGCCATAAGCGGTGCCGTAGGGATAGGGCACACAGCCGCCCAGGGCGGCGACCAGCGCCACCACGGCAGCCACGCGCAGCAACCTCGGCAATCCATGCGAAACCATGATCACCTCCATGCGTTGGTAGGGGGTGGCCGTGGGGGTCTCCCCTCCGGCGCACCGTTCCAGCCTGTCAAGTGGCGTGGGCTTTGCGGCAATTCCATGGAATCCGCCCGCTGTTACAAATTGTTGGCTGTTACAAATCGTATGCGGCGGACAAACGATTGCCATGATCCTGCCGCGGGTTCCGCCACAATCGAAACCTATATGACGATGGAAGCCGGTCTGTTGAGCCGGTTCCGGGAAAGGGCGCATCCGTGATCACGAACCGTCTGTTGACATCGCTGCCCGTCGCGCTCGCGATGGTCGGCCTTGTGCTCGGGCCTGCGCTGCCGGCCGTGGCGGTGGCGCAACAGCCTCCGGCGGCGCCGGCCCAGCCGGCGGCCGGCGATCCGCCGGCCCGGGTGGGCTGGCTCACGCAACTCTCCGGCACCGTGTCGTTCCACGCGAGCGGGCAGAATCAATGGGTGCCCGCCACGCCCAACTATCCGGTGAGCACCGGCGACGCGGTCTGGACGCAGCCGAATTCCGGCGCCTCGGTCATTGTCGATGCGAGCCGCGTGGCGCTTGCCGGCACGACCGAGCTCGACGTGACGCAGCTCGACACCCAGACGATGTCCGCCACCCTGTCGCAGGGCGAGGCGTACTTGCAGGTGCGCGACCTGCAGCAGGGCCAGAGCTTCGTGATCCAGACGCCGCGCGGCACCGCCCAGATCGCGACGCCCGGCCGCTACGAGATCAACGCCGGCGATACTTCCACGCCCACCACCATCACCGTGCTCGACGGGGCGGTGCAGTGGTCCGCCCCGAACACGGTATTGCAGGTGGCCGCGGGGCAGACCGCCGTGCTGCAAGGGCAGGATCCGGTGACGGCCTCCATCGGCCCGGCGCAGAACGATGCGTTCCTGGCCCAGATGGTGGCGCAGGCGGCACCTCCGCCGGCACCGGCCGCCGTCGCGCTGCCGCCCGTGGTGCAGCAGATGACGGGCGCGGCCTATCTGACCAACTACGGCTCCTGGCAGGACACGCCCCAATACGGCACGGTGTGGTACCCGCGCGTCGCTTCCGGCTGGGTACCCTATCGCCAGGGCCATTGGGCCTATGTGGCGCCCTGGGGCTGGACCTGGTGCGACGATCAGCCGTGGGGCTTCGCGCCGTTCCACTACGGCCGCTGGGTGGATTACGGCGGCCGCTGGGGCTGGGCGCCGATACAGCCGGGCATCAGCATCGGCATCGGCGTGCCTGTGTATGCCCCGGCGCTGGTCAGCTTCATCGGGATCGGCGTGGCCATCGGCATCACCGCCAATGTGTTCGACCGCGGCTCGGTCGGCTGGGTCCCGCTCGGGCTCAACGAACCGTACTATCCGCCCTATCGCGTCTCGCCGCGCTACATCCGCAACGTCAACATCATCAACGTGCGCAACATCAACGTGGTGAAGAACATCACGGTGGTGAACAACCGCACCACGATCATCAACCGCAACGTCACGATCAATAATTTCGCCAACCGCCGCGGCGCGACCGTGGTGCCTGCCGCGGCGTTCGTCGGCTCGCGCCGCATCGGCGCGGTGGCGAAGCCCATCCCGCGGGCGCAGTTCGCCACGCTGCACGCGGTGGCCGGCGTGCCCGTGCAGCCAACGCGCGCGACCGTCGGCGTCACCCATGCGCTCGCGCAGCGGATGAAGCTCGCGCCGGCGCCGGCGGGGGTGAAGGTGCCGGCCCGCAAGCCCGCGCCGGGGCCGGCAATTCGCCCGGCCGTGCTGCACGGCGGTCCTGCCGGGCTGCCGCGGCTCGTGCCCCATGGCGCGGCGGCCGTCCGCCCTGCCCAGCCTGGAGTCAAGCCTGGCCTGCCGGGAGTACGGCCGGGCCTGCCGGGAGTGAAGCCGGGTCAGCCCGGGGTTAAGCCAGGTCAGCCCGGAGTGAAGCCAGGCCAGCCGGGGGTGAGGCCTGTCCAGCCTGGGGTCGGGGTCAAGCCCGCCCTGCCGGGAGTGAAGCCGGGTCTGCCGGGGGTGAGGCCTGTCCAGCCGGCGGTGAAGCCTGGCCTGCCCAAGCTGGGCGTTCCGCCGCACCCGCCGGTGATCGGGCAGGCTCCACGCCCGGCGCCGACGCAGGGCGCCAAACCGGCCGTGCGCCCGGGGCAGGTGCCGCATCCGCCGGTCGCGCCGACAACCCGGCCGCAGTTGCAGGTGCCGCATGCGCCGGGCGTTCCGCCGCATCCGCCGGTGATCGGGCAGACGCCGCATCCAGCTCCGGTGCAGCGCCCGGCGGCTCCGGTCGTTCCACGCGTGCAACCGCCGCGCCCGCCGGTCCGGCAGGCGCCGCGACCGCCCGTGCAGCAGGCGCCTCGTCCGGCGGTCGTCCCGCATGTGCAGCCGCCTCGCCCGCCCGTGCAGGCACCGCGCCCGCCGGTGCAGCAGGCGCCTCGCCCGGCGATCGTCCCGCACGTTCAGCCGCCGCGTCCGCCCGTCCAGCAGGCACCTCGGCCGCCCGTTCAGGCACCGCGTCCGGCGCCCCGCTCGGCACCGCCGCCTCGCTACGTTCCACCAGCGAAGCCGCCGCAGCAGCAGTCGGCCTATCACCCGCCTGCCTACCATCCGCCGGCGTACCATCCACCCGTCTATCATCCGCCCGTCTATCACCCCCCCGTCTATCATCCGCCCGTGCAGCAGGTGCAGCATGTCCAGCCGCGCCCGCAGCCGCCGCGTCCGCAGATGCACGCCGTGCAGCCGGTGCCGAAGAAGCCGCCCTTCGGCTGAACCTTCCACGGCCTGCCTCGCCGCGCCGCGGCTTGCCTGAGGATGGCAAGCCGGGCGCGGCGACCCATATCCGGCGGATGACGCACGCATCGCCGGAGCCATGAAGCGCCCCCGCAATTGGCGCAGCCGCTGGCCGGTCTGGCTGATGGATGCCGTCCTGCTCCCGCCGGCCCTGCTGGTGGCGATCGTGGAGGACGTGCTGTGGGCCGGCGCCCGGGCGATCCTGCGCACCGCGGCGCGGTGGCGGCCGGTGCGGCTGCTGCAGATGCAACTCGCGCGGCTGCCTCCGGCCGCGGTCCTGCCGCTGTTCCTGATACCCGAGGCGATCAGCCATCTCGGCGGCCTGTGGGCCACGGTCCTGCTGGTCGAGCGGCACGTGGTCGCCGCCGTCGTCGTCGCCGTGCTGGTGAAGGGAACCACCACCTTGCTGGCCGTGTGGATCTACCAGACTTGCGAGCGCACGCTGCTGCGGGTGGCGTGGTTCGCCCGGGTGCACGGCGCGGTGATGCGGGCGCGGGACTGGGCGCTTGCGCAGATCGCGCCGCTGCGGGCCCGGCTGCGCCTGTGGGTGGCGCATCTGCGCGCGCGGACGAGGCAGGGCAGCGGCCGCCTGTTCCGCCGCTTTCGCGCGCTTCGGGCGGTTATCGCCGGCCGGCGGAACTGAATAATCGTCCTACCGGTTCGCCCCCGGCACCCAGGCCACATCCTCCGCGCCGTTTGCGTTCAGCACGCGGCCCAGCACGAACAGATGGTCCGACAGCCGGTTGAGCAGCCGGATCGCCGCCGGGTTCACCGCCTCCGCCGCCGCCAGCCGCACCGCCGCGCGCTCGGCGCGGCGGATCACGGTGCGGGCGAGATGCGCATGCGCCGCCGCCACGCTGCCGCCGGGAAGGATGAAGCTGGACAATGGGGGCAGGCCGGCGTTCATCGCGCCCACCTCCGCCTCCAGCCGCGCGACCGGCGCATCGGTCACGCGCAGCCGCTCCCCCGCCTCGCCCGGAACGCACAGGTCTGCGCCGAGGTCGAACAGATCGTTCTGGATGCGCGCCAGCATCGCATCGGTCGCCGGCTGGTCGCGCACATGCAGGCGCAGCAGGCCGACTGCGGCATTCGCCTCGTCCACAGCGCCGATCGCCTCCATCCGCGCAGAGTCCTTTCGCACCCGCGCGCCGTCGCCCAGCGAGGTTTCCCCGCCGTCTCCGCCGCGCGTGATCACCCGGTCGATCCGCACCATCAGCTTCCTCCGTTCAATTCAACTGGAACACCACCCGGAACGGCAGGTCCGAGGCCACCGGCGCGCCGTTCTTCAGCGCCGGCTGGAAATGCCAGCGCGCGATCGCCCGCTGCGCGGCGCGATCCAGGATGGGATGGCCGGAGGAGTGTGTCACCACCACCCGGCTTGCATGCCCGTCGGGCGCGACATGGATCATCACGATCACCGCGCCCTGCTGGCCGAGATCGGCCGCCACCACGGGATAGCCGGGCGGGGCGTTGTGGAAGCGCGCATCCAGGCTCGCCGGCCGCGCGCCGCTGACGAGCCCGGTACCCGGCTGCCCCACCGCCCGCAGATCCACCGGCGGCGTGGCCGTGCGCGCGGGCGCGGGCTTCGCCGCTGCGGTGCGGGGAGGGGCGGGTGGTGCCGGCGGTGCGGCGGGCGGTGGCAGCGGCAGGGCGGTGGCGGATACCGCATCCGGCAGCGGCGGGATTGGTTCCGGCGGCTTGGGGTGCGGGGCGGCGGGTTTCGGAAGGGCGGTTCGCGGTGCCGCCGGGGGGTGCGGGACCGATGCGCGCTGCCGGGGCGCCCCGCCGACCGTGGGGGTGTTCTGCATGACCAGTTCCACCGTGGCCTGCGGCGGCGGGGCGGGGATCAGCCGCCGATCCGCCCAGCCGATCATCAATGCGAGCACCAGCGCGTGCAGCAGCAGGGAGGCAAGCGTTCCGATGCCGAAATGCGTGTTCGTTTGCGAATGCGGCAGCCGGGACGCGGGCACCCGTTCGCGCATCAGCCGGGCAGCAGCAACGGGGCCGGGTCCGGGCCGAGCCGCAGCCCGAATGCCGCCGCCGCCGCCGGCAGGGCCGCCTCCGGCGGGGCGTCGGCCACGATCCGGCCGTCCTGCATCACCACCATCCGGTCGGCATAGCGCAGCGCGAGGTCCAGCGCATGCAGCACCACCACGACGGCCCGGCCGGCATGGGCGGTGCGGCGGAGCAGGTCCATGATCTCGAAACAGGCGGCGGGATCGAGGTCGGCCACCGGCTCGTCCAGCAGCAGCGCCGCGGGGTCGGTCGCGAAGGCGCGGGCCAGCATCGCCCGCCGCGCCTGCCCGCCGGAGACGCGATCGACCCGCGCATCCCGCAGATGCGCAATGCCGCAGGCGGCCAGCGCCCGGTCGATCGCCGCTTCGTTGGCATCACCGTGCGGGATCCGCCCCAGAGCGGCCACTTGCGCGATGGTCAGCCCCCAGGCGCAGCGCGCATCCTGCGGCAGCCAGGCGACCCGCTTCGGCTCCGCCCGGCCGCCCGGCAGCAGGCCGGCCAGCCCGCGCAGCAGCGTGGATTTGCCCGCGCCGTTCGGCCCGGCAATGGCCGTGAGCGTGCCCGGTTCGGCCGCGAAGCTCACCCCGTGCAGCACCGCCCGCCCACCGAGGCGCGCGTGCAGGTTGCGCACGGCCACGATGCTCACGGTGCCGCCTTCCGTGCGATCATCACCAGGAACGGGGCGCCGAGCAGCGCGGTCAGCACGCCCAGCCGCGGTTCCTGCGCGAAGCCGAACAGCAGCGGCAAGGCGCGGGCCAGCAGGTCTGCCGCCAGCAGCAGCGCGGCACCCGCGGGGATTGAGGCGGCGAGCAGCGCGCCCGGCCGCTGGCCCAGCCACGGGCGCAGCAGGTGCGGCACCACCAGCCCCACGAACCCGATCCCGCCCGCCACCGCCGCCCCGGCGCCCACCGCGAGCGCGCTGCCGAGGGCCGCCAGCCACAAGGTGCGCGACACCGGCGCCCCCAGGCTCGCCGCCGCGTCCTCGCCCAGGCTCAGCGCATCGAGCCCGCGGCCGAGCCGCAGCAGGATCAGGCAGCCCAGCACGATCGGCGGGCCGGCCAGGGCAAGCTGCGTCAGGCTGCGATCGGCGAGCCCGCCCATCAGCCAGAAGGTGATCTCGCTCAGCGCGAACGGGTTGGGGGCGAGCGTGAGGGCGAGGGCGAGGAAGGCGGCGGCGATGGCCGACAGCGCCACCCCGCCCAGGATCAGCCCCGGCCCGGACGCCATCCGCCCGGCGAAGCCCAGCAGCACCGCGCAGCCGATCCCCGCGCCCAGCATGCCGGCGAGCGGCAGCGCCGGCGGAAAGGCCGCGCCGAGCCCCCAGTAGAACGCGATCACCGCGCCGAGTGTCGCGCACCCGCCGATGCCGAGCAGCCCCGGATCGGCCAGCGGATTGCGCAGCGCGCCTTGCAGCACCGCCCCCGACAGGCCGAGCCCGCCGCCGACCAGCAGCGCGAGCGCGGTGCGCGGCAGGCGGATCTGCCACAGGATCAGCGGATCGATCAGCCCGAACCCCGCCCCGCCCACCAGCAGCGACAGCACCGCGAGCCCTGCCGCCAGTGCCCAAAGCCGACCCGTCATCGGGAGGCGGCGCGCGCGAGCAGGCTGGCCGCGCGGGCGGTGAACGGGCCGCCGCAGATCATCAGGTCCGGCGGGATGGCGACACGCCGGATCCGCGCCAGCGCCGGATCGTGGAACAGGTTGGTTGCGAGCGAAGGAAAACGCGGGGCGGCGGGCACGATCAGCAGATCGGGCGGATGGGCCACCAGCCGCTCCAGCCCGATCCGCCCGGCGCCGCGGAACGGGGCGGCGTTCACGAGCCCGGCCGCGCGCAGCACCGAGGCGGCGAGCGTGCCGGCGCCATCTCCCCAGCCGTTCGGCTCCCACACCAGCGCGCGGACCGGGTGCGATGGGCGGGGCAGCGCGGCCAGCCGCGCATCCATCCGCGCGATCAGCGCCGCCCCGCGCGCCTGCACCCCCAGTACGCGCGCCAGATGCGCGACCTGCCGGCGGATGGCGGCGAAATCCTCGGGCAGCCCCACCCGCACCACCCGCACCCCGCGCGCGGCCAGCAGCGCCACCGTCTGCTGCGCCCCCCAGCGTGTGGCGAGCACCAGATCCGGGTGCAGCGCCAGCACCGCCTCCGCCGAGGGCCGCACCACGGGCAGATGCGCCGCCCGGGCCGCGACGAAGGAGATCGACGGATCGCGCGACAGCGGCGAGAGGGCGGCCACCTGCGCGGGGGCAAGCAGCACCAGCATCTGGTCGGTGCACAGGTTGAGCGACACCACGCGCTGCGCGGCTCGGGCTGGGGCGGCCAGCAGAACGAGCGCGAGCGCCAGCCGGATCACAACGGAAATACGCTTTGTGCTGTCGTCACAGCACGAGCACGCCCTGATGCTTGGCCTTCGCCTCCGGCTCGACATGGATGGTGATGACGAGCCCTTCCATCTCGGCCTTCAGCGCCGCCTCGATCCGGTCGCAGATCGCATGCGCCTCGTCCACCCGCATCGTGCCGGGCACCACCAGATGGAATTCGAGGAAGGTGAGCCGCCCGGCGTGGCGGGTGCGCAGGTCATGCGCCTCCAGCGCGCCCTCGGCATGGGTGCTGACCAGGTTGCGGATGCGCTCCATGATCTCGCCGTTCGGCGCCTCGTCCATCAGCCCGCTCAGCGATTCGCGCACCATCCGCACGCCGGACCACAGGATATGCACCGCCGTCGCCGCCGCCAGCAGCGGATCGAGCACCAGGATGCCGGTGAGCGCGGCCAGCGCCACGCCGGCGACGACGCCGGTGGAGGTGATCACGTCGGCGAACAGATGCCGCCCGTCGCCCAGCAGTGCCGGGGAGCGCAACTGCCGCCCCCGCCGCAGCAGCACCGCCGCCCAGGCCCCGTTCATCATCGTGGCGAGCGCGTTCAGCACGAGCCCGGCCCAGGGCGCGGCGGACAGGGTGGGGGCGCGGAAGGTGACCCAGGCGTGCTGCAGGATGAGCAGGGCGGCGACCACGATGAGCACGCCCTCGATCACGGCGGAGAAGAACTCCGCCTTGTCGTGGCCGTAGGGGTGGTTCGCGTCCGCCGGCCGGGCGGCGACCACCAGCGTCCACCACGCGACCGCGGAGGCGGCGACGTTCACCACGCTCTCCAGCGCGTCGGAATACAGCGCGGCGCTGCCCGTCAGCCGCCAGGCGACGGCTTTCAGCGCCAGCACCGCGATGCCGACCGCGATGGAGGCGGCCGCGAGGCGCTCGCGCTGCTTCACCCGTCCCTCGTTCCTGTCTGCTCATGCCAGCCTGTAGCAAACCCGGCCCCGCACCGGCAACGCCGCCCAGCCGGCCCAACCTTTCCAGCCGGCATAGGCTTTGCGGGTACGCGGCCATCCTGGCATCATCGGTGGAGGCCTGTCACAACCAGATCGAGGTTCCGACCCATGATCCGATGGCTCATCGCGGCGGCGCTTCTCGCCATCGCCCCGTCGTTCTCGCCGGCGCCGGCGTGGGCGGCGGATGCCTGGACACCCAAAACCTGCGGCACCGAACCCGCCGCGCCGAAGATCGACCTCGGCACGGTCGAGAAATACAACGCGAGCGCCAAGAAGGTGACGCAGTACCAGAAGGACGCGCAGGCGTACAACACCTGCGTGAGCAAGGAAGCGGCGGCGAAGATCCAGGCCATCAACGCCTCGGCCACCGCGATCCAGAAGACCATCTGGGGCAATTTCGACCGCTACAGCGCCGCCTTCAAGGCCGCGGCGAAGAAGCCCTTCAAGAATTGACGGCCGGGAAGGGCCGGTGAGCACCGATCCGGCGGCGATCGCGGCGCCGACCCGCGGCTTCGGCGTCGCCGGCCTCGCCCGCGCGCTGTTCGGCCGTGCCGGCAGCATCCGCCGCCCGGCTGCGTTCCTGCTGGGCATCTGCATCATCGCCGCGATCGTCTCGCCCGCCTTCCTCTCGCTCGGCAACCTTCTCGCACTGCTGACCAGTTCGAGCTTCCTCGTCGTCGCCGCGGCGGGGGAGGCGTTCGTGGTGCTGGTCGGGATGATCGACCTCGGGGTGGAAAGCGTGATCGCCGCCTCGGGGATGATGGTGGCGTGGCTGACCGTGTTCCACGGCGTTCCCGCCGTGGTGGCGGTGCCTGCCACGCTCGCGGCGGGTGCGGGGATGGGGCTGCTGGTGGGCCTGCTGGTCACGCGCGGGGGCATCCCCTCGTTCATCGTCACCCTCGGCACGTACTGGGGGGTGCGCGGCATCGCGCTGCTGTTCAACGGGGGCAACTACATCAGCCCCGATGCGGCGAGCCCCGCCCGCCCGTTCGGCTTCGCCTGGATGGCGGGCAATGCGGCGGGCATTCCGGTGCTGATCGTGATCTCCTTCGCCGTGGTGGCGGGCGCGCAGGTGGCGGTTTCGCTCACCCCGCTCGGAAGCTGGATCAAGGCGACGGGATCGAACGAGAACGCCGCGCGCGCGGTGGGGCTGCGCACCGGGGCGATCAAGATCGCGGTGCTGATGGTCTCCGGCCTGCTCGCGGCATTGGCCGGCATCATGATCACGGCGTGGCAGGATTCGATCTACCCGCTGACCGGCCAGGGCGATTCGCTCTCCGCCATCGCCGGGGTGATCCTGGGCGGCATCCCGTTCACCGGCGGGCGCGGCAGCATCATCGGCGCGGCGCTCGGGGTGCTGGTGATTGGCGTGATCAACGACGTGATCGTGCTGGTGGGACTGCCGGCGATGTATCAATACATTTTCGTCGCCTGCATCCTGATTTTGGCAGGGCTGCAGGCGCGGACGGGCGCGCGGGCGAAGTGATGCACCAACGGTGACAAGAAATGGCCGCTGTTGCGAATCTTTGTCTGGTGCGCCGCCGCCTGCCAATCCGGCTGGCATCAGAACATCGCGTGGATCAGGTCGCTGACGCCCAGCCCCTCGTTGCGCAGCACGTGGCGGATCGTGCCGTGATAGAATACCACGATCCGGTCGCACACCGCGAGCAGGTCTTCCAGCCGGTGGCTCACCAGCAGCACCGTCTTGCCTGCGGCGCGCAGGCGGCGGATGAGCGCCAGCACGTCTTCCACCTTCTGCACCGAGATCGCCGCCGTCGGTTCGTCCATGATGACGATCTCGCGTTCGAACAGCAGCGCCCGGCCGATCGCCACCGCCTGCTGCTCCCCGCCCGAAAGCTCGCCCACGATGTCGGTCGCGGCGATCTTGGTGTTGAGCTCGCGCAGCACGGCATCCGCTGCCGCGCGCATCCGCTGCCGCGCGGCGAACAGGCCGAAATATCGCAGCTCCTCGCCCAGGAACAGGTTCTCCCATACCTGCAGGTCCGGGGCGAGTTCCAGGCGCTGGTAGATCATCTCGATCTTCAGCTCGCTGCGTGCGACGCGGGGGGAGCGGACATGCACGGGCCGGCCGCGATAGGTGAAGCGGCCGGAATCCGGCTGGTGGAAGCCGGTGAGCAGCGACAGGAAGGTCGATTTCCCCGCACCGTTGTCGCCGATGATGCCTATTACCTCCCGCGGGTAGATATCGAGGCTCACCCCGTCCACCGCGCGCACCGGGCCGAAGCTTTTCACCACGTCGCGGACCGACAGCAGGGGCTGCCGGTCCGCCGTCGGCGCGCCGGTCATTTGCCCTGCGTCACCGCGAAGCTCCGGGACTTGCCGTAGGGCAGGGGCGGGATGGTCTGCGGCGTGCCCCAGCCGGCGATCTTCGCAACGTTCGCCTTCGTCACCAGCGTCATCGGGATGATCACATCGCCATGCGGGAACTTCGCCGCCGGCGGGGCGGTGTTATGGTCGAGCGCGTTGCTCATCGCCTCCACCGCCCAGTACGCCTCCACGAAGGGGGCGTGCGTCACGGTGTCGAGCTGGGTGCCGGCGCGGATCGCGTCCATGCTCTCGGGCTGGGCGTCCGCCCCCACCACCAGGGTCTTTGCCCCGGGCGTGATGCCGTGGGTCTTCAGCGCGTTGATCGCGCCCAGCGCCATCGCGTCGTTCGCGCAGACGATGAGCTGGATGTTCGTGGTTTTCGCAAGCTCCGCCGCGATCATGGTTTGCGCCGTATCGGTCGCGAAATTGGCGGACTGGTTCAGCACGATCTTCACCGCCCCGCTTTTCACCAGCGGCCCCAGCACGTCCATCGCGCCCTTCAGCCGGCCAATGGATACGCTCGCCCCCAGCGTGCCTTGCAGCACCACCACGTTCCACGGCTTCGGCGCCTTGCGCTGCATCAGCGTCTTGATGCCGAATTGCGTCTCCTCCCGCCCCAGCGTCACGTCGTCATCGCCGATGAAGGCGAGGCGGCCGGCGGGGTTGCTCACGTCCCGGTCCACCGTCACCACCTTCACACCGGCCTTCACCGCCTGCATGGCGGCGGCGGTGGCGGATTCCTGGATGGTGTTGAGGATGATGCCCTTCGCCCCGGCCGCCACCGCCTCCTTGATGTCGGTGATTTCCTGGGAGGGGTTGTTGTCGGCGTTGACGATGCGGATCGCCATGCCCGGATAATGCGTCGCCGCCTGCTTCACCGCCGCGGCCATCGGCGCGAAATACGGATAGGCATAGCCGGTGAAGATGAAATACACGCTTTTGGGCGTGCCGGCGGCCCGGGCCGGCGTGGCGAGACCGAAGGCGGCCAGTGCCGCCGCCGCGAACACGCAGGATGCGCCTTTCTTGTTCATGGATGCTTCCTTTCCCTGGTTGCGGGCCGCTTCCCGGCCTCTGCCCTGGTTGCCGATGGTAGGAGCGGCGGGGAGGGCTGGCAACGCCGTCCCCACCGCCTTTTGTCCATCCCAGGGGCGGGAGGCTCCCATGCGCCAGGGCGGATGCGATCGCGGTTCCATTTCCCTGGCATTGGGCCACATGCTCCCTGCCTGTTCCGATACTGCCTGACCTGACGCCGGAGAGCCCACCCGCATGACCCGCCAAGCCGCCCCCCGCCGCGCCGGGCGCGAGAATCTCGCTCTGTTCGGCCTCGCGCTGTCGGTGCTGATGGCCTTCATCGATTTCAGCATCGTCAACGTCGCCCTGCCCGCGATCGTGCGCGGGCTGCATACGAGCTTCGCCGGGGCGCAATGGGTGCTGATCGCCTATATGCTGGTGATCGCGGCTCTTGTCGTCAGCGTCGGCCGGCTCGGGGATCTGTTCGGCAAGACACGGCTGTTCATGGCGGGTGTCGCGATCTTCACCCTGGCGTCGGCCGCCTGCGGCGTCGCCCCGCAGATCGGCGTGCTGATTGCCGCGCGGGCCTTGCAGGGGCTGGGCGGGGCGGTGATGACGGCGCTCAGCTTCTCGCTGGTGCCGGAGATCTTCGGAGTATCCCGCCGCACGCGGGCGATGCACGTGCTGACGGCGATGATGCCGCTCGGCGTCGCCCTCGGCCCCACGCTCGGCGGGCTGCTGATCGGCTGGTCCGGCTGGCCGCTGATCTTCCTGGTGAACGTGCCGATCGGCCTCGCCACGCTGGCGATCGCCTGGGCCGCCCTGCCGGTGCGCGCGCCGGCCGCCCATGCCGCGCGGTTCGACATCCCCGGCACCATTCTGTTCGCCGGAGCACTCGCCGCCTATGCCTATGGCGTGACGCTGAGCGAGACGGCGGGCTTCCTCTCGCTGCCGGTGCAGGCGCTGCTGTGGGGGGCGGCCGGCGGGCTCGGGCTGTTCCTGCTCTGGCAGCGGCAGGCGCGGTTTCCGTTGATCGAGCTGTCGCTGTTCGCGGATTGGGTGTTCTCCGCCAGCCTGCTGGTCAGCTTCATCATGTACCTTTCGGCGATGACGGTGCTGATCGTGCTGCCCTTCTACCTGGCCCGCGTGCTGGGGCACGGGCCGGTGGGCGTGGGGCTGCTGCTTTCGGCGGGGCCGGTGGAAGTCGCGCTCGTCAGCCTTGTCGCGGGCGGGCTGGCCGAGCGGTTCGGCTTCCGCCTGGTGATGCTGGTGGGGCTTGCCATCATGGCGGCCGGCGCGCTGGCGCTGTCCACGCTCACCGCCGGCATCGGCACGGCGGGGTTCATCCTGCGCGTGCTGCCGTTCTATTTCGGCCTGCCGCTGTTCCAGACACCGAACAACGCGCTGGTGATGATGGAGGCGCCGGCCGCCCATCGCGGCGTGGTGTCGGGCCTGCTCAGCCTCTCCCGCATTCTCGGGCAGACCACCGGGGCGGCAGTGATGGGTGCGGTGTTCGCTGCCTTCATCGCTGCGGCCGGCGGGGTGGGCGGGATCGGCCGCGCCGCGCCGGGGGCGATCGATGCCGGCGTGCATGGCGTGTTCCTGGTCACCGCCGGGCTGCTTGGCGGGGCGGTTGTGGTCGCCCTCGTCTCCTTCCGCCGCGCCCGGGCTCTCGCGCGCGCCTAGATTCTCCGGCGTGTGGGGATTAGGAAGCCCCCATGCAGGATGAACACCCTATTTCCGGGGCCGACGGCGCGCTGGTGCTGTTCTCCGGCGGGCAGGACAGCGCGACCTGCCTTGCCTGGGCGCTCGACCGCTTCGCCCGGGTGGAGACGCTGGGCTTCGACTATGGGCAGCGTCACATCGTCGAGCTGGACTGCCGTGCGACCTTCCGCGACCGCCTCGCCGGGGCCTTCCCCGCCTGGGCGCCGCGCCTGGGCGCGGACCATACGCTGAAGCTGGATGCGCTCGCCGCCGTGTCGGACACCGCGCTGACGCGGGATGTGGCGATCGCGATGGGGGCGGAGGGGCTGCCCAACACCTTCGTGCCGGGGCGCAACCTGCTCTTTCTCACCTTCGCCGCCGCGCTCGCCTACCGTCGCGGGCTGCGCCATATCGTCGGCGGCATGTGCGAGACCGACTATTCGGGCTATCCGGACTGCCGGGACGACACGATCAAGGCGCTTCAGGTGGCGCTCAACCTCGGCATGCAGCGC
>DATKQI010000237.1:0-9765 GCA_035532755.1 Acetobacteraceae bacterium | reverse complement strand
TAATCGGCTGATGCAATACCACGGACAGCTGCGTGGTGGACTTCTAGGAAGGCTCGCGTTTCTGTCGGGTGAATAGGACGGATGAGAACTGCCATAACTTCGTCTTCCTGAACAAGACCTTGGATCGAGTCACCTAACATTCGCCACATGAGGATGATTGCACGTCTGCCGCATCATGCCCCGGCGGGACTTGGATGTCAGCTTCAGGTCGAGACTGTGTGGAAGGCTGAGAAAACAGTACCCAGAGCGGTCCCCAGCTGCCAGAATCGTCGCCCCGGCCGTTGCTTGAGGCCGCATGGCGCGCCAGATCACCGCCTCCGGCCCCGCAGATTCAATCATGGCCGCGCAGCCCTACAGCCCGAGCCGGCTGCGCACCCCCTGCACCGATCGGTGCGCCCGCGCCAACAGCGATCCCGCGTTGTCCCTGTCCACGATGAACGCATCCAGCCGGTCGGTCGCGAGTTTCGCCTGGCTCATCGCATCCTCCAGCGCCTCGTGCGCGCGCTGCATCAACCCCCCGCGGCGGCCGGGGTGCTCGATCAGGCTTTCCAGGTAATGGCTGAAGCCGAACAGGGATTCCTTGAAACCTTCCAGGCCCGGCATGGCGCGAACCGGCTGGATGTCCGGCGCGACCCCCGCTTCCGGCAGGTCGGTGCGTGGGGTCTCGCGCCAGGCGAGGGAGGCGATCGGGTCGGCCGCCTGCTTCGCCCGCCGCCCCAGCGGCTGCACCTTTGGCCACAGCCCGCTCGCCATGCGCAGCAGGCTCGTATGGTCGAACACCGTGGACACCACGCCGGGATCGAGCATCGGCGAAACCAGCACCGCCGGCACGCGGAAGCCCAGCCGGTCGAACGCGAAATGCTGCGTATGATCGTCGGGTGCGATCGTCGGCGGCGGCGGCACATGGTCGAAGAAGCCGCCGTGCTCGTCGTACAGCACCATCAGCAGCGTGCGTGCGAACAGTGCGGGGTTGGCCCGCAGCGTGTTGTACGCATCGGCGATCAGCGCATCGCCGCGCATCACGTCATGCGGCGGGTGCTGGTCGTTCTGGCCGGGGCCGAAATAGCTCGGCTCGATGAAGGTATAGGCGGGAAGGTCGCCGGCAGCGATGTCGTCGTGCCAATGTTTGTACGCGCGGTAGCTGCCGAGATGGGCGAACTGGTGCGTCATCACCAGCGATTGCGGCACGTCCCCGTAATAGATGCGCCACGGCACGCCGGCGTCCGACAGCTCGTCGTACAGCGTGCGCTCGTTGTAGATGTGCAGCTTGCTGCTGAACAGGCTGCCCGGCTCGTTCACATGGCCGAGCGAGGTGCCGGAATGGGCGAACAGCCGGTTCATCCAGGTCGGGCCGGGCAGGGAGGCGAACCAGCGGTCGCACACCACGAAATGCTCCGCCAGCGTGTGCAGCCCGGGCAGGAAGCCGCGCGGGTAGTAGCCCATCACCTCCTGCCGCTCCTCGGGCGTACTGTTCGGATGCGTGTGCACGAAATCATTGACGAAGCCGCGGTTGGTGCCGCCGTCGTATTGGGCAAGCGAATTGTTCAGGTAATGCTTCGGGTCGCGGTCGATGTTGCGCGATGTCGTGGGCGCCTGGAAGATCAGCTTTCCGTCAGGGCCATCGGGGTTCGACCATGGGTGCGCCGGATCGACGCCATCCAGCCCCGGATGCACCGCGGCCATGCAGCCGATCATGCGATCGAAGCAGCTGTTCTCCATCATCAGCACGACGATGTGGTCGAGGGACGGCATGGGCAACGTGGCCTCCGATCGCCAACTACAGCGCGGCGCGCGCCCACTCGGGCAGCCGCACGATCCGCACGGGAACGGATTTCGCGGCGGGCACCTTGCTGCGCTTCGCATGGTGCCACAGCGGGATCAGCGCATTCGCCTCGGGATAATAGGCGCCGACGCAGCCTGGGGGAATGTCGTAGGGAACGACGCGGAAGCCCGCCATCTCGCGCCGCACGCCGTCATCCGCCTCGGTCGCGATCGTCACGCGCTCGTCCGGCCGGATGTCCTGCCGCGCCATGTCCGCGCGGTTCATCAGCACCACCATGCGCGTGCCCTTGATCCCGCGAAAGCGGTCGTCGTAGCCGTAGATGGTGGTGTTGAACTGGTCGTTGCTGCGCAAGGTGATCATGCGCAGCACGCCCGGCCGGTTCCCCGGCATGTCCGGGTCTTCGTCAAGGCCCTGCGGCGTGATGAACACCGCCTTGCCCGACTCCGTCTTCCATTGCCGCTCGCAAGACGGCACCGGCCGATGGAATCCCCCCGGCTGCCACATGCGCTTGTTGAAATCGGGGAAGATCTCGGGATAGGTCCGCTCGATCTCATCCCGCACGAGGCTGTAGTCCCCGACCCATCCATCCCAATCGACGGCGGGGTTGGGCGCCAGCGCGGCCTTGGCGATCCCGGCGACGATCGCCGGTTCCGAGAGCAGCAGCGGGCCCGCCGGCGGCTGCACCCCTTTCGATCCATGAATGCAGGCGGTGCTGTCCTCGACCGAGACGGCCTGCGCGCCGCTGGCCTGGCGGTCGATCTCGGTGCGGCCGAGGCACGGCAGCAGATAGGCCACTTCCCCATGGACGAGATGGCTGCGGTTCAGCTTCGTCGCGATGCACACGCTCAGCCGCATCCGCCGCCACGCGGCCTCCATCGCCTCGCGCTCGGGGATCGCGCGCACGAAATTGCCGCCCAGCATGATGAAGCCGCGCACCCTGCCGTCCAGGATCGCCTCGCACGCCTCGACCGTGTTCAGCCCCTTCCTGCGCGGCGGATCGAAGCCGAACTGCTCCGCCAGCCGGTCGAGCGGCACCAGCTCCGGCTTCTCGCTGATCCCCACCGTGCGCTGCCCCTGCACGTTGGAATGCCCGCGCACCGGGCAGATGCCGGCGCCCGGCTTGCCGATGTTGCCCCGCAGGAGCAGCAGGTTCACCAGCACCTGCACCGCCTCCACGCCTTCCCGGTGCTGCGTCAGCCCCATTCCGTAGATCGCCATCGCCCGCTCGGCACGGCCATAGACCGACGCCGTCGCCATCATCGCCGCGCGATCGAGCCCGGAGGCGCGTTCCAGCTCCTCCCACGGAACCGCCCGCGCGGCCTGTGCGAAGGTCGCGAATCCCTCCGTTTCCGCGGCGATGAAGGCATGGTCCAGCACCGGCGCGCCGCCACCCTCCCGGGCGGTGTCGTCGGCCGCGATCAGGGCCTTGCAGATCCCGGTGATGGCGGCGATGTCCCCGCCGGCCTTCACCTGGTGGTACTGCGTGCTGATCTTCGTGGATGCGCCGGTCAGCATCTCCACCGGCGCCTGCGGGTTGGTGAACTCCTCCAGCCCGCGTTCGCGCAGCGGGTTGAAGGTGATGATGGGCACGCCCCGCTGCCGCGCATCCTGCAGCGGATGCAGCATCCGCGGGCTGTTGCTGCCCGGGTTCTGGCCGAAGAACAGGATGCAGTCGGTCTTTTCGAAGTCTTCCAGCATCACGGTGCCGACCGGGGTGCCCAGGCTCTCCTTCAGCCCGACGGAGGTGCTCTCGTGGCACATGTTGGAGCTGTCGGGGAGGTTGTTGGTGCCGTACAGCCGCGCCAGCAGCGCGTACATGTAGGATGTCTCCAGCGACGCGCGGCCCGAGGAATAGAACGCCACGGCGTCGGGATCGAGCACGCGCAGCTCGGCGCCGATCTCGGCGAAGGCCGCATCCCACGGAACCGGCAGGTACTTGTCGCTCGCGCTGTCCCAGCGCAGCGGCGCGGTCAGCCGGCCCTGCTGCTCAAGGTCATAGTCCGGCCAGCCCAGAAGCTCCTGCACGGTGTGGTCGGCGAAGAACTGCGGGGTCGTCCGTCGCGGCGTCATCTCCCACGCCGTCGCCTTCGCGCCGTTCTCGCAGAATTCGAAGACATGCGGTTTGGCCGGCTTCGCCCACGCGCAGCTCACGCAGGCGAACCCGCCCGGCTTGTTCTGGCGCAGCAGCGCGCGGCTGCCGCTGACCGGCACGCGTTCCTTCGCCAGGATGCCGGCCAGGGACCGCACCGATCCCCAGCCGCCGGCCGGGCCGGGATGGGACGTGATCGTCACCTTGCGGGCCATCGGCGCAACCTTTCAGAACGGGTGTTCGACACCCGTTTTGAACGTGACCGCCGTGGCATGGTTCCCCCACGGCGGCGTCAGGGCAGGCGGAACAGCGCCCGGGCGATCCAGCGGGTGCGCGGGGCGAACAGCCGCTTCGCGTACAGGCTGCCGGCGGCCCGCTTGCCCGCCTCCGCCCGCGTGGGATAGGGCGCGATCAGCCCCGCGAGCGCGGACAGCGGGATGCGCCGGGCGATCGCGAGGCTCCATTGCCCGATCATCTCGCCCGCGCCGGGGGCCAGGATGCCCGCCCCCAGGATGCGCCCGCGCCGCCCGACCACGAGCTTCACGAGCCCCCCGGTGCGCCCGTCGGCCACCGCGCGGTCGTTCTCCGCGAACGGCCAGCGCAGCACCTCGGCCAGCCGCCCGGCCGCGCGCGCCTCCGCCTCGGTCATGCCCACCTGGGCCAGCTCGGGGTCGGTGTAGGTCACCCGCGGCAGGGCCGCGTAATCGATGCGGGCGGGCAGGTGGAAGATCGCCCGGCGGATCACGATGCCGGCGTGGTAGCTGCCCACATGGGTGAAGAAGCGCGGGCCGATGCCGACGGGGTCGGCGATATCGCCGGCGGCGAACACCGCCCAGTTGGTCAGGCTGCGCAACCCGGCGTCGGTGGCAATGCCGCGCTCGCCGGCCTGCACGTTGCCCGCCGCCGGATCGAGATCGGCCAGAGTCGGCTGGCGGCCCGTCGCCACCAGCAGATGGCTGCCGGACAGCAGCGCGCCGGCAGATGTTACAAGAATCGGGCCGGGCCGAATTTCTGTAACATGTGTCCGCTCGTGCAGCGCGATGCCCTGTGCGGCCAGCACCTGGCGCAGCCCGTCCGCCAGCTCCGGCTCCTCGTGCGCGGCGATGGCGCCGGCCTCCACCACGCTCACCCGGCAGCCCAGCGCGGCATGCGCCTGCGCCATCTCCAGCCCGATCGGCCCGCCGCCCAGGATCAGCAGGTGCTCGGGCCGGGTGCCGAGTTCGAACAGGGTCGCGCTGGTCAGGAACGGAACCGACAGCAGGCCGGGGATATCCGGCACCGCGGGGCGGCTGCCCGCGGCGATCACGATCCGCCGCGCGGTCAGCCTCGTGCCGTCCACGCTCAGCGCGTCTGGGGCGACGAAGCGGGCGGTGCCGCGCAGCACGGTCGCACCCAGGCCGTGGAACCGCGCCTCCGAATCCATCGGCGCGAGGGCCGCGATGGCGCCTAGGACATGCGCGCGCACCCCGTCCCAGTCGATCCGCGGTTCCGGCAGATGGATGCCGAGGCGGGAGGCGCCGCGCGCCGATTGCGCGGCGTGGGCGGCGGCCAGCAGCGCCTTGCTTGGCACGCAGCCGGTATTCAGGCAGTCCCCGCCCATCCGGTCGCGCTCGATCAGCGCGACCTTCAGCCCGAGCTGCGCGGCGGCGGCGGTGACCGACAGGCCGGCCGAACCGGCGCCGATCACCGCGAGATCGAACTCAGGCATCCGCCCGCTTCCACCGCCGCCACACCACCGGCAGCAGGGAAAGCACCGTGAGCCCGGCCAGCGGCAGCAGGATGGGGGCCGAGAGCAGCACCGACAGATCCGGCCGCCCGCCGGCGGCCAGGATGGTGCCGAGCCCGGCGCCGATGCCGGCGATCACCGTGGTGGCCGGCACGATGCCGATCAGCGTGGCCGCCACGAACGGCAGCAGCCGCATCCCGAGCAGGGGCGGGGCGAGGTTGACCAGCCAGAACGGGAACACCGGCATCAGCCGCAGCGCCAGCACGTAGCTGAACCCGTCCCGCTCGATCCCGGGCCGGATGCGGTCGAGGAACGGGCGCGCCCGCGCGGGCGCGAACCCGCCTGAAACATGGCGCACGCCCAGGAACAGCAGCGTGGCCCCCGCCGTGGCGCTCAGCACCGCGAGCGCCGCGCCCGCCGCGGTACCGAACAGCAGCCCGCCGGCCAGCGTCAGCAGCCCCCCGCCCGGCAATGACAGCGCTATCATCACTGCGTAAGCTGTGGCGTAGGCCAGGGCGGCCAGGGCCGGATGGGCGGCCACCGCCGCCAGCAGGGCGGCCTGATGCGCCCGCAACTGGGCGAGCGAGAACACGCCGCCGCCGTGCCAGGGGCGCAGAAGGATCAGCGCGGCGGACAGGCCGGCCAGGAACAGCAGGGCCGGCCAGAATCGGCGCAGCAGGATTCGGGCATTCATGACAAAGTATTTAGATGATCCGGCCGCCCCTGGCTGCGCGCGAACGCGTGTGCTGACGGGGCTGTGACGCAGCGGCGGTTGTGGCACGCCATGATTGACGCGATGCCTTGGGGGCTTCTATAAGCCGCGTCCTGCGACGGGGCCGGCAGCGGCCCCGCCACCGCCGTTTGGCGGATAGAGGTTTTCATCCGATCGGAGTCGAATCGTGAAGCGCACGTATCAACCCTCGAAGCTGGTCCGCAAGCGCCGCCACGGCTTCCGTGCCCGCATGGAAACCGTGGGCGGCCGGAGAGTGCTGGCCAACCGCCGTGCCAAGGGCCGCAAGCGCCTGTCGGCCTGAGCGGTGCCGGCCTGAAGGGAGCCGGGCCATGGCGCCGGCGCAGACGCGCCTCAAGCGCCGCGCCGAGTTCCTGCGCGTCGCGTCGAAAGGCCGCAAGGCAGCGCTGCCGGGCCTCGTGCTCCAGGCACTGGCCCGCGCCGATGACGCACCGGCGCGCCTGGGCTTCACCGTCACCCGCAAGGTGGGCAACGCGGTGGTCCGCAACCGCACCCGCCGGCGCCTGAAGGAAGCCGCCCGGCTGCTGCTGGCCGACCGGCCGGTGATCGGGGCGGATCTCGTGCTGATCGGGCGGGACGCCACGCGCGGGCGCGCGTTCGCCGCGCTGATCGCGGATCTGCGCCAGGCGCTGGCCAAGGTCGGCCTCGCCCAGGCAGGCAGGCCATGAGCCCGGCCGCACAGGCGCTGCGCGGCGCGGTACGCGTCTATCAGTACACTTTGCGGCCGGTGATCGGCGCCAACTGCCGCTTCTTTCCCAGTTGCAGCGACTATGCGCTGGAGGCACTGGCCACACACGGGGCTGTGCGCGGCAGCGCCCTTGCGGCCGGCCGCATTCTGCGCTGCAACCCCTGGCATCCGGGCGGGTACGACCCGGTGCCGGAGTGCGACTGCTCCTTGACCGTGAAAGGCCGGGCTTCCCGCTGATGGACCAGAAACGCCTGTTTGTCGCGATCGCGGTCTCGCTCGCGATCCTGCTGGCCTACCAGCTCCTGGTAAGCCCGCACCTGCCGCATCCCGCGCCGTCGCACATCGTCGCCACCCAGGCGCCTGCCGGCACCGCGGCAGCGCCGGCAGCACTGTCTCCTGCTGCCCTGGCCGAGGCGGCGGCGGCGAAGAACGCGCCGCGGCTGCAGATCAGCGCGCCGAAGGTGGAAGGCAGCATCAGCCTGCTGGGCGCGCGGCTCGATCATCTCGTGCTGCGCGATTATCACACGACCATCAAGCCGGACAGCCCGTTGGTGACGCTGCTGCGGCCGGTGACCGATTCGCGCCCGTACTACATCCAGTACGGATGGAGTGCCGCCGCCGGCCAGACGATCGGCGGGCAGGCGATCAAGCTGCCCGGGCAGGACACGCTCTGGACCGCATCGGCGAAAACGCTGACCGACGCCGCGCCGGTCACGCTGAGCTGGGACAACGGCCAGGGGCTGGTCTTCCAGCTTATTGTCTCGATCGACCGGAACTACATGTTCAGCGTCGACCAGAAGGTGGTCAACAACAGCAAGGCCAATATCAGCCTGTTCCCGTGGTCCCGCGTGCGGCGGGACTACACGCCCCCCACGCTCGGCTACTACCTGCTGCACGAGGGGCCTGTGGGCGTGCTGAAGGGCACCCTGCACGAGATGACCTATGCCGGGGTGAAGAGCGCGGCCAAGCGGAAGGGCGGCCTCGGGTTCAGCGATTCGAGCACCGGCGGCTGGGCCGGCATCACCGACAAATACTGGCTGGCCGCGCTGATCCCGGACCAGAAGGTGCCCGTCACCGCCGCCTATCGCCAGTTCGTGCGCAACGGGCAGGACGGATACCAGGTCGATTTCGTGACCGACACGCCGCTGAAGATCGCCCCCGGCGCGGCCGCGAGCCTGCCGAGCCGCGCCTTCGCCGGCGCGAAGCTCGTGGACCTGCTGGACCGCTACCAGAGCCGGGACCACATCCCGAGCTTCGACAAGGCGGTGGATTTCGGCCTGTTCTACTTCCTGACGAAGCCGATCTTCTACGCGCTCGATTTCCTCAACAAGGTGCTCGGCAATTTCGGCCTCGCGATCATGGCCTTCACCGTGCTGGTGAAGCTGCTGTTCTTCCCGCTGGCCAACAAATCCTACCGCTCGATGAGCAAGATGAAGCTGCTCGCGCCGAAGATGCAGGCGATCCGCGAGCGCTTCAAGGACGATCCCACCCGCCAGCAGCAGGAGGTGATGGGGCTGTACAAGGCGGAGAAGGTGAATCCGGTCTCGGGCTGCCTGCCCATGGTCATCCAGATTCCGGTGTTCTTCTGCCTCTACAAGGACATCTTCGTGACCATCGAGATGCGGCACGCGCCGTTTTTCGGCTGGATTCACGATCTCTCGGCGATCGATCCCACCAACATCTTCAACCTGTTCGGGCTGATCCCGTTCGATCCCACGACGATCTCGCCGTTCCTGCATCTGGGCATCTGGCCGATCATCATGGGCTTCACCATGTTCTTCCAGCAGAAGCTGAACCCGCCGCCGCCCGATCCGGTGCAGGCGAAGCTGTTCCAGTTCATGCCGCTGCTGTTCACCTTCATGCTGGCCCGCTTTCCGGCCGGGCTGGTGATCTACTGGAGCTGGAACAACACTCTCACGATTGCACAACAATGGCTGATCATGCGCCGGACCAAGCTGCATTCGCCCCGGATGGTCCGCACCTAGCCCTGCCCGATGCGGAGGCGGTGGAGGCGGGGCGGCTGCTGTTCGCCGCCCCGTGCCGCTTCTTCCATGGCGCGCAGAGCCTGGAGCAGTTGCCGCCGCCCGAGGGCGTGGAGATCGCCTTCGCCGGGCGCTCCAACGTCGGCAAATCCTCGCTGATCAACGCGCTTGCCGGGCAGCATGCGCTCGCCCGCGCCTCCAACACGCCCGGCCGCACCCGCCAGCTCAACTTCTTCGATCTGGGCGGGCGGCTCGTGCTGGTGGACATGCCCGGCTACGGCTACGCCCAGGCCGCGAAGACCATCACCGAAGACTGGCAGCGGATGATGTTCGACTATCTGCGCGGCCGGCCGAATCTCAAACGCGTGCTGCTGCTGCTCGATGCGCGGATCGAGTTGAAGCCCTCCGACACGGCGGTGATGGACCTGCTGGACCGGGCGGCCGTGACCTATCTGATCGTGCTGACCAAGACAGATGGCATCAAGCCCGGCGCGCTGGAGCGCAAGCATGCAACCATCCGGGAGCTGATCCGCAAGCACGCGGCGGCCTATCCGAAGGCGCTGGCGACCAGCAGCACCGCTGGGGCGGGCATTCCCGAACTGCGTGCGGCCCTGGCAGCGCTGGCCTGAGACCGGCCGGCAGACGTGCGGAAGCATGTCGCCACGTCGCCGCGGCCTACTGGTTGACTCACGCATATCTCGATGGTTATACGTTAATCAATAGCCAACAAGTTATCGGTTCCAAAT
>DATKQI010000236.1:0-2866 GCA_035532755.1 Acetobacteraceae bacterium | reverse complement strand
CGCGGGCCTGACGGCGCGGCAGCGCGAGATCATGGATCGGGTGCTGGCCGGAGAGCCGAGCAAGAATATCGCCGCCGATCTGGGCATCAGCCAGCGCACGGTCGAGAACCACCGGGCCGAGATCATGAAGCGAACCGGCGCCAGCTCGCTGCCGGCGCTGGCACGGCTGGCAATGGCCGCGGCCGGGGGCGATGCCGCCGCCGATCCGCGGGAGGCAGCGGGGCGGGCGTAGCAGGCGGGTCGCGCCCGAGCACCGGCGCGGCCCCTCCCACATCGAAAGGCACCACATTGAGACTCCGCGTGGGCTACGAGCTGATCTACGACTGCCCGCACCCGACGCCGATGATGCTGATGCTGCACGTCCATCACACGCGCGCACCCGATATCATCGTCGCCGACCAGGTGACCACCTTCCCGATGGTGCCGGTTACCTCCTATCGCGACGGCTTCGGCAACTGGTGCAGCCGGCTCGTGGCGCCAGCGGGCCGGACGCGCATCGCCAGCGTCGCCGTGCTGAACGACAGCGGCCTGCCCGATCCGACCGTCCTCTCGGCGCGCCAGCACGCGGTGCAGGACCTGCCCACGGATGTTCTGGTGTTCCTGCTGGGCAGCCGATATTGCGAGACCGACCGACTGACGGAAACGGCGTGGCAGCTGTTCGGCCAGGCCCCGACGGGCTGGGCCCGGGTGCAGGCGATCTGCGACTTCGTGCATCGCCATATCGCGTTCAACTACGCGGATGCACGCCCGACCCGCACCGCGTGGGAGGCGTTCAACGAACGGCGCGGCGTCTGCCGCGACTTCGCGCATCTCGCGGTGACGTTGTGCCGCTGCATGAATATTCCGGCGCGCTACTGCACGGGCTATCTCGGCGACATGGGCGTGCCGCCGCCCTATGGTCCGATGGATTTCGCGGCCTGGTTCGAGGCGTATCTGGATGGGGCCTGGCACATCTTCGATCCGCGCAACAACGTGCCGCGGATCGGGCGGGTGCTCATGGCGCGGGGGCGGGATGCGGTGGACGTGGCGATCACCAACACGTTCGGGCTGAATACGCTGACCGGGTTCACGGTGTGGACCGATGAGATGCCGGCGGAGCCGGACGCGCAGGCGCCGGCATAGGGGCGGCTTGCGGGGATGGCGGGCTGCGGCACCTTGCATCTACTTCGAGCCACGTTGCTTTGCGCTCTGGATGAGCTCGGCCCGGCTCCGCAGCATCGCCGATGACACCTGTTCGACCGCGGTGCATCCTGATCGGAGTGCGCAATCAGCGATCACGTGGCTTCACGGCGTTTGGGAAACGCTACGATAGCGTCCGCACCCGTGGTGGAAATTGGATGATCGCTGCGGGTGGGGTCGACCCTGGAGGTCGGCGGGGCCGGCCGGAAGGGTCAACCCCATCCGCAGACCAGGTTTGAGGTAGCCATCGGATCAGCCGGCAGCCGCGTCGAAATATTCTGGACCCGCATGGGTAGATTCCGATTCTTATGACAACTTGCGGCGCAGCCCAACTTCGATTCCTTGACGTGGTCGGTCGAGTCCGGTCAATCCGGCCGCACGGCCGGCCTGGGCAAGTCAGCCGCAGCCACTCAGGAGAAGATCATGGATCGGCGCATCCTGTTGGCCGGCGGCGGCTTGGTGCTGACCGGCTTGGGGGCCGGTTGCCTTGCCATGCGAGATTTCGGCTCCATGGAGGCGTATAACGCCGCGGTCGCGGCATCCCGCGCCACGTTGCGGCAGACGCCGGCGCTTAAGGACTTCATCCGCTACGCCACGCTCGCGCCCAGCGGTCACAATACCCAGCCCTGGAAGTTCCGCGCCCATGCCGCGGCAGTGGATATTCTGCCCGACCTGTCCCGGCGCACGTCGGTGGTGGACCCTGATGATCACCATCTTTTCGTCGCGCTTGGATGCAGCGCCGAGACCCTGGCCATCGCCGCCGGGGCCGCGGGGCGACCGGGGCACGTGGCCTTCGACCCCGCCAATGGCGACGCCGTCAGCGTCCTGTTGGGCAATGGCGCCAGCAGCGGCGCAGACCTCTGCGATGCGATTACGAAGCGCCAATCGACGCGCAACGTCTATGACGGCAAAGCGCTCAGCGTGACGGATGTGCAGGTGCTGGCGCAAGCCGCCGCCATCCCTGGCGTTGACCTGGTCCTGATCACGGATCGCGCGCAAATCGACCGCGTTCGGGACCTCGTCATCACGGGCAATAGCGCGCAGATGGCCGATCCTGCCTTTGTGCGCGAACTCAAGCACTGGCTGCGCTTCAGTCCTCGCCAGGCGCTGGCCACTTCAGCGCGGCAAGCGGGCTGCCGGCACTTCCGGCGTGGCTCGGACCGCGAATCTTCGACTGGGTCGTCACGGCAAAGTCGGAAAACGATGCATATTTCCGCCAGCTTGCCTCCTCGGCTGGGACTGCGGTCTTCGTATCCCAGCTGGACGACCCGGCGCATTGGGTGTTGGCCGGCCGTGCCTGTCAACGTTTCGCTTTGCAGGCGAGCGCGCCGGGCATCAAATGCGCCTTCGTCAACCGGCTAATCGAGGTTGCGCGCCTGCGGCCGGAGCTTGCCAGCCTCGTCGGCATGCCCGGACGGCGGCCCGACCTCGTCATGCGCTTTGGCTATGGTCCGACGCTCCCCTACTGTAATTGCTCCCCCCCCTTTTGGCGTAGCCCGAGCGGCGGCAGCCAAAATTGTGCTTGACACGGTGACGGGCGGTTCGGTTCACCGTATCCGTGAATCGCGAAACGTTTCTCGCCCTCTCCAAGGATGACCTGGTCGCCCTGGTCCTGGCCCAGGCGGCGCAGATCGGCACGTTGACGGCGCGCATCGCGGCGTTGGAGGCCAGGCTCAATGCCCCGCCG
>DATKQI010000235.1:0-46525 GCA_035532755.1 Acetobacteraceae bacterium | reverse complement strand
CATCTCGGCGATGAACATCGTCGGGACGCCGTGCAAGGCGGTGCAGCGCTCCGCCTCGACGGCTTCCAGCGTGGCAAGCGGCTCGAAGCCCTCGCCGGGGAACACCATCGCCGCCCCATGCGTCACGCAGGCCAGCGTGCCGAGCACCATGCCAAAGCAATGGTAGAGCGGCACCGGAATGCACAGCCGGTCGCGCTCGCTGAAGCGCATCGCCTCGCCGACGAAGAAGCCGTTGTTGAGAATGTTGTGGTGCGACAGGCTCGCCCCTTTCGGCGCCCCGGTGGTGCCGGAGGTGAACTGGATATTGATCGGGTCGTCGAACTGGAGCGTCGGCGCCAGCTCGGCCAGCGCCCGGTATGCCGCCGGCGTCGCGGCGGCGGGAATGTCGGCGAAGCGCAGCATGCCGGCCGGCGCCGCATCGGCGATCACCGTGGCCAGGCGCAGATGCGGCAGGCGTGCGGCGCGCAGCTCGCCCGGCTTCGCGGTGGTGAGTTCCGGCGCAAGCTCCGTCAGCATGGCCACATAGTCGCTGGACTTGAACCGGCTGGCCAGCACCAGCGCCGCGCAGCCCACCTTGTTCAGCGCGAATTCCAGCTCGCTCGTGCGGTAAGCCGGGTTGACGTTCACCAGGATCAGCCCGGCTTTCGCCGCGGCGAATTGCAGCGTGGCCCATTCGGCATTGTTGGGAGACCAGATGCCGATGCGCTCGCCGGGCGCCAGCCCCAGCGCGATCAGCCCCGCGGCAACGTCGTCCACCCGCCGCTTCAGCTCGGCATAGGTCCAGCGCACGCCCTGGTGGCGGACGATCAGCGCCTCCTTGCCGGCCCAACGATCCGCGCAGCGATCGAAATGGGCGCCGATGGTCTCCCCGATCAGCGGCGTCAGGCTGCATCCCTGCACATAGCTGGCCGCTTCCATCGGCGATCCTCCCCCAAGCTTTTACGCCCGTCTTTCAGGCATCATACGGGGAGCCACGGCAGGCAGGAAGCCGTTCAGGCGGGCAGCGCGTTGGCCTGCACCGCCCGCATCATCACCGAGAAGTCCTTCGCGCCATATCCCGCCTCCACCAGCGCGCCGAACAGCCGCGCGGCATGGTCGCCCAGCGGCACGTGCTGCCCGGCCGCGGCCGCCGCACCGGTGGCAAGGCTGAGGTCCTTCAGCATCAGCGCCGCGGTGAACCCGGCGGCATAGCCGTGGTTGGACGGTGCGGCCGGCACCGGTCCGGGCACCGGGCAGTAATTGGTCAATGACCAGCACTGGCCGGAGGATTTCGAAACCACATCGAACAATGCTTGTGCCGACAGGCCGAGCCGGTCGGCGAGCGCGAACGCCTCGCACACGCCGATCATCGAGATCGCCAGGACCATGTTGTTGCACGCCTTCGCCGCCTGCCCGCAGCCGGCATCGCCGCAATGCACGATGGTCCGCCCCATGCCGGACAGCACCGGCTGCGCCCGCGCGAATTCTTCCGTCGCGCCGCCCACCATGAAGGTGAGCGTGCCCGCCGTCGCGCCGCCGACGCCGCCGGAAACCGGCGCATCCAGCATCGCGCAGCCGGCCTGCCGGGCGGCGGCGTGCAGCGCGCGGGTGGTCTCCACGTCGATGGTCGAACTGTCGATCAGCAGCGTGCCTGGCCGCGCATGAGCCAGCACGTCGGTCAGCACCGCGCGGACATGCGCGCCGGCCGGCAGCATGGTGATGACGACCTCGGCAGCCGCGATCTCGGCAAGGCTCGCCGCGATGGTGCCGCCCGCTTCGCGCAGTGCAGCGCAGGCGGCCGGGTTCAAATCATGCCCCCGCACCGCATGCCCCGCCTTCAGCAGGTTGGCCGCCATGGGCGCGCCCATGTTGCCCAGGCCGACGAAACCGATGGCCGCCATTCCACTCCCCCCTTGATCAGTCCTCGCGGGTCACGCCAGCAGCTTGCGGGCGATGATCACGCGCATGATCTCGTTCGTGCCTTCCAGGATCTGGTGCACCCGCAGATCGCGCAGATAGCGCTCGATGCCGGTATCCTTCAGATAACCGTAACCGCCATGAAGCTGCAGCGCCTCGTTGCAGATGCGGAAACCGGCGTCGGTCGCGATGCGCTTGGCCATCGCGCAGTGCTGCGTGGCGTCCGCGCTGCCGCGATCGAGCGAGGTGGCGGCGCGGTGCACCATCAGCCGGGCCGCGTCCAGCTCGGTCGCCATGTCGGCCAGCCGGAACTGCAATGCCTGGAATTCCGCCAGCGCCTGGCCGAATTGCCGCCGTCCCTTCATATAGTCCCGGGCTGCATCGAGGCACGCACGGGCGCCGCCGAGGGAGCAGGCGGCGATGTTCACCCGCCCTCCGTCCAGCCCGCGCATGGCGAACTTGAATCCCTCGCCCTCCGAGCCCAGCCGGTTCGTTGCCGGCACGCGGCAATCCTCGAACATCACCATCGCCGTGGGCTGGCTGTTCCAGCCCAGCTTGCGCTCCGGCCGCCCGAACGACAGGCCCGACGTCCCCTTCTCCACCAGCAGGCAGGAAATGCCGTCCGCGCCGCCCCCGCCGGTGCGGACCATGCACGCGTAGAGATCGGACGCGCCGCCGCCGGAAATGAATGCCTTGGCGCCGTTCAGCACATAATCCGCCCCGTCCCGCACCGCCCGCGTCGTCAGGCTCGCGGCATCCGAGCCGGAGCCTGGCTCCGTCAGACAGTAGCTGGCGATGCGGTCCATCCGCATCATCGCCGGCAGAAAGGCTTGCCGCTGCGCCTCCGTGCCGAAGCTGTCGATCATCCACCCCACCATGTTGTGGATCGACAGGAACGCAGCCGTTGACGGGCAGGCTGCGGCCAGTTCCTCGAACACCAGGGCGGCGTCGAGGCGGGAAAGCCCGCTGCCACCTACGTCCTCGCCCACATACAGCCCGGCGAAGCCGAGTGCCGCGGCCTCGCGCAGCGCTTCGACCGGGAATATCTGCTCGGCATCCCATCGCGGCGCCTGCGGCAGCAGCACCGTTCGCGCGAAGTCCCGCGCCGTGTCCTGGAAGGCGCGTTGCTCCTCGCTGGCCGTGAAATCCATGACGTTCTCTCTTGTATGGCAGCGAGGATAGACCGGTGCAGCGTGTCCGCCAGCCCCTATTCCGCCGCCAGGCTCTGCGGCAACGGCGCCGCGAAGGCGGCCAGCAGGCGCTGCTGCTCGGCGCGTGCGGCGGCGATGGTCTGCTCCTTCACATGGCCATAGCCGCGAATGCGGTCGGGCAGGGCGGCCAGCGCCACCGCCTCGGCATGGTTCTGCGGGGTGAGACTGGTCAGCACGCGCGCGAGCAGCGTCTCGTATTCCACGATCAACGCACGCTCCGCCCGGCGTTCCGCGGTGCGGCCGAACGGGTCGATCGCCGTGCCGCGCAGCACGCGCAGCGGCGCCAGCAGGCGGAAGGCCGGCATCATCCACGCGCCGAAAGCCCGCTTGCGCGGATGGCCGGTGATCTTGTCCCGACCACCCAGGATCGGCGGGGCGAGGTGGAAGGTCAGTTTCGGCTTCCCTTCGAACTGCGCTTCAAGCTCCGCACGGAACGCCGGGGCGGCGAACAGCCGGGCGACCTCGTATTCATCCTTGTAGGCCATCAGCTTGTAGAAGTTGCGCGCCACGGCTTCCGCAAGGTCCGTGCGGCCGGGCACCGCCGCCTGTTCGCGCGCGCGCGCCGCATCGACCAGCCGGCGATACCGCGCGGCATAGGCGATGTTCTGATAGCCGGTGAGGTCGGCGGTGCGGTCGGCGATCAGCGCGTCCAGATCGCGCGGCGCGGGCGCCGATGCGGGGAACGCGGTCGCGCTTACCGCCGCCACGTTTGCCGCCGCGGCGCGGCCCCAGTGGAAGGCGGCCTGGTTCATTGCCACCGCCTGCCCGTTCAGCTCGATCGCTCGCAGGATCGAGGCCTCCGCCAGCGGCACCAGCCCCTGCTGCCATGCGTAACCCAGCATGAACAGGTTGGTGGCGATGGAATCGCCAAGCAGCGCGGTGGCCAGGGCCGTCGCGTCCAGGCTGTGCACGTTGGCGGTACCCGCCGCATCGTTGATCGCGTTCAGCATCCGCCGGATCGGCAGGTCGCTGTTCGGATCGTGCACGAAATCGCCGGTGATCACCGGATGGGTGTTGACCACGGCGCGCGTGCGCCCCGTGCCGATGGTGCCCAGCGCATCCTGCCCCGCGCCCACCACGATGTCGCAGGCCAGCAGCAGGTCCGCCCCGCCGCGGCTGATGCGCAGCGCGGCAAGCTGCCCGGGCCGGGCGGCGATGCGGATATGGCTCCAGACCCCACCGCCCTTCTGCGCCATGCCCAGCATGTCGAGCACGGTGACGGATTTGCCCTCCAGATGCGCCGCGGCACCCAGCAGCGCGCCGATGGTGACGACGCCGGTCCCGCCGATCCCGGTGACAAGGATGTTATGCGCGCGGTCGAGTGCCGGCAGCGCCGGCTCCGGCAGGTTCGCGAACGCCTCCGGCGTGCGCGCGGGCGGCTTGCGCAGGCTGTTGCCATGCACCGTCACGAAGCTCGGGCAGAAGCCGTCGATGCAGGAAAAATCCTTGTTGCAACTGGACTGGTCGATCGCGCGCTTGCGGCCGTACTCCGTCTCCACCGGCACAACGGACAGGCAGTTGGATGTTTTCGAGCAGTCCCCGCACCCCTCGCACACCCGGCTGTTGATGAAGGCGCGCTTCGGCGGGTCGGCCATGGTGCCGCGCTTGCGCCGGCGGCGCTTTTCGGAGGCGCAGGTCTGGTCGTACACGATCGCGGTGGTGCCCGCGGTGTCCCGCATCTCCCGCTCGATCCGCGGCAGTTCGCGGCGATGGGCGATGCGCACGCCGGGGGCGAAGCCGGCCTGTGCTTCGTATTTCTCCGGCTCGTCGCTCACCACGGCGATCGTGGCGACGTTCTCGGCCGCCAACTGGCGGGTGATCTGCGGCACGGTCAGCGGGCCGTCGATGTGCTGCCCGCCGGTCATCGCCACCGCATCGTTGAACAGGATCTTGTAGGTGATGTTCACACCGGCGGCCACGGCGGCACGGATCGCGAGGATGCCGGAATGATGATAGGTGCCGTCGCCGAGATTGGCGAACACGTGCTTGGTGCCGGTGAACGGCGCCTGGCCGATCCAGGCGATGCCCTCGCCGCCCATCTGCGCGAACACGTCGGTGTTCCGGTCCATCCACCGCGCCATGTAATGGCAGCCGATGCCCGCCAGTGCCCGGCTGCCCTCGATCACCTTGGTCGATGTGTTGTGCGGGCATCCGGAGCAGAAATACGGCTTTCGCTCGGCGATGCTGCCCACCCGCGCCAGCGCCTGCTCCTGCCGTTGCAGGAAGTTGAGGCGGGCGGCGATCTCCTCGCGCGGATGGAACCGCGCGAGCCGGCTGCCGATCGCGATCTCCACCTCGGCGGCGGAGAGGTCGGCGGTGGGCTTCAGCAGCCAGTCCCCGCTCTCGTCGTGCTTGCCCAGCACGCGCACGCGCACGCGCAATCCCGCGTCGAACAGGATCGCCTTCACCTGCGCCTCGATGAACGGCTGCTTCTCCTCCACCACCAGGATCTCTTCCAGGCCCTGGGCGAAGCGGCGGATGATGCTGTCCTCGATCGGCCAGGTCATCGCGAGCTTCAGCACGCGGATGCCGGCCGCGCGCGCCGTTGCCTCGTCGATGCCGAAATCCTCCAGCGCCTGGCGCACGTCGAGGAAGGATTTGCCGGCGGTGACGATGCCGAGGCGCGCGTCCGGGCTGTCCAGCACGATGCGGTCGAGCCCGTTCGCCCGTGCATACGCCTTCGCCGCCGGCAGGCCGAATGCCTGGACCCGATGCTCCTGCTCCAGCGGGGTGTCGGCGATGCGGATGCCGACGAGCCCCTCCGGCTGGTCGGGCAGGATGATGGACAGACGCTCCGGATGGGTCTCGACCGAACCGGAACTGTCCACCACCTCGGCGACCATCTTGAAGCCGGCGTACAGGCCGGAATGCCGAGACAGCGCGAAGCCGTGCAACCCGAGATCGAGGATGTCCTGCAGATCGGCCGGGTACAGCACCGGGATGGAGGCGGCGACGAACGCCTGCTCGCTCTGGTTCGGAATGGTGGAGGATTTGCTCGCATGGTCGTCCCCGGCGACGACGAGCACGCCGCCATGGCGGGCGGAACCGGCATGGTTCGCGTGCTTCAGCGCGTCCCCGCTTCGGTCCAGCCCAGGCCCCTTGCCGTACCACATGGCGAACACGCCATCGGTGGTCGCGCCGGGAAACAGCCCCACCTGCTGCGTGCCCCATATCGCGGTCGCGGCGGCTTCCTCGTTGATGCCGGGGCGGAAGACGATGCCGTTCGCCTCCAGATGCGCCTTTGCCTGGAACGCCTGGATATCGACCGAGCCGAGCGGGCTGCCGCGATAGCCCGACAGGAACCCCGCCGTGTTCAGACCTGCTGCGGCGTCTCGCCGTTTCTGGGTGATCAGCAGCCGGATCAGCGCCTGCGTGCCGGTCATGTAAAGCCGGCCGCTCGGGGCGGTATATTTCTCGGCCAGCGCGAGGCTCGCAGTCTTCATCGCCATACTCCCGTGCCGGGGCGCAGGCCGGGCGTTCCGGACGGTCTTTCCCAGCTGCGCCGTTTGATCGGCTTATGGCTGAAATTGGCGTTTCAGCTTGCCGCAACAATACGCAGCATGAAGAAATTCGGAAGAGCCAAAGGCTTTGACTTTGCCTGGAAAGTCAAAACTCCTGAAGAACGCAGCTTTGTTTCTTTGCACCCGGGCCGCTCCCGCCGCCCTTGCTGCCACTGTCAACGGTACGCAATTTTCTTTCGCGATTTGTGCAGTGCATCATTAGCGCGTCGCCCGTTCAGCGATGCGTGATGGATCAGCCCGCGCGGATATCCGCCGCGCGATAACCCTGGGCGAACAGCAAGGCCCGCAGATCGGCATGGTCCACGCGCGCCCGCACGGCCAGCGCCACGACCGGCTTCGCATGGAACGCCACGCCCAGCCCGGCGGCCTGCAGCATCGCCAGATCGTTCGCCCCGTCCCCCACCGCCAGCGTGGCCGACAGCTTCAGCCGCCGCGCCGTGGCAAGCTCTTGCAGCGTGGTGAGCTTCGCATCCCGGTCCAGGATCGGCTCGCCCACCATGCCGGTCAGCTTGCCATCCGCGTGCAGCAGGGTATTGGACCGGTGGATGTCGAACCCCACACGCTCGGCCACCCGCCCGGTGAAGAAGGTGAACCCGCCGGAGACGAGCGCGGTGGTGGCGTTGTGCGCGCGCATGGTGGCGACCAGCGCGGCCGCCCCCGGTGTCAGCCGCGTCGCCTGCCAGGTCTTTTCCAGCGCCTCCAGGCTCAGCCCCTTCAGCATCGCCACGCGCTCGCGCAGCGCGTCCTTGAAGTCGATCTCGCCGTTCATGCTGCGGGCCGTGATGGCGGCGATCCGGTCCTTCAGCCCGGCGAAGGCGGCGATCTCGTCCAGCGTCTCGCTGGTCACGATGGTGCTGTCCATGTCCGCCACCAGCAGCCCCTTGCGCCGGCCGCGCGCCTTGGTGGCGATGGCGTCGATCGGCAGCCCCTCCAGCGCCGCTTCCACCCGCGCCATGTCGGGCGCGGCGGGGCAGGGGATGTCGGCCGCCTCCCTGGCGCTGAGGATGTCGGGCTCCCCGCCCGCCACCGCCTCGCGCACGCGGGCGATGACGGCGGGGCTGAGCGTGGTGGCGTCGCGCGCGGCGACGAGTGTGAGGATATGGGCCATGGGGCGCGGAGAGTGGCGGCGGACGCAACGGGCCGCAACCCGTGGATAGCGCACTGCTGATCGCCGGGCCCACGGCCAGCGGCAAGTCCGCCCTGGCGCTCAGGATCGCGGAGCGCTGCAACGGCGTGGTGATCAACGCCGACTCCATGCAGATATATAGCGACCTGCGCATCCTCACCGCCCGCCCCACCCCGGCCGAGGAGGCAACGGTGCCGCATGCCCTGTACGGCGTGCGCGATGCCGGGCAGCCCGGCAGCGCCGCGTGGTGGCGCGCGGCGGCGCTGGCGGCGATGGCGGCCGCCGTCGCGGCGGGGCGCCTGCCCATCCTGTGCGGCGGCACCGGGCTGTATTTCGCGGCCCTCACGCAGGGCCTCGCGGACATCCCCGATCCGGGCCCGGCGGCACGGGCGGAAGCGCGCGGCCTGCTCGCCGAACGCGGCCCCGAGGCGCTGCACGCGATGCTGGCTGCCGCCGATCCCGCAACGGCCGCGCGCCTGCTCCCCACCGACAGCCAGCGCATCGCCCGGGCATGGGAGGTCTGGCGCGGCACCGGCCGCGGCCTCGCCGAGTGGCATGCCCGTCCCGCCCTGCCACCGGCGCCCTGGCGCTTCCGGGCCATCCGGATCGACCCGCCGCGCCCCGCCTTGCGGGAAGCGATTGCCGCAAGGTTCGATGCGATGCTGGCGGCCGGCGCCATCGCCGAGGTGCAGGCGCTGCTGGCCCGCACCCTTGATCCGGCGCTGCCGGCGATGCGCGCCCACGGCGTGCCCGAACTCGCCGCCCACCTGCGCGGCGAGATCAACCTCGCCGAGGCCACCCGCCGCGCGGTGCACGCGACCGGCCGCTATACCCGCCGCCAGGCCACCTGGTTCCGCCACCACGATCTGGCCGATCCCGCGCGCACGCATATGATCCATGCGCGTATCGCGGGTCTAGCGCAATTTTCGGAAAGAAATCTATGTGATTTGTTATCTTTTATTCGCACCCCCGGTTGACGCGCCGCAACAGGACCGTTAGGGCTGCCGGGAGCGAGACGGGAGCCTGCCCGATGGACCAGAACACGCCTGCCGATCCGGCCCGATCCGAACCGACGCAGTCCGGCGCGGAGGTTCTTCTGCGCGCGCTGAAGGCCCAGGGCGTCGAGGTCATCTTCGGCTATCCCGGCGGCGCGGTCCTGCCGATCTACGATGCGCTGTTCCAGCAGAACGCCATCCGCCACATCCTGGTCCGCCACGAACAGGCCGCGGTGCATGCCGCCGAGGGCTACGCGCGCAGCACCGGCCGGGTGGGGTGTGTGCTCGTCACCAGCGGGCCGGGCGCCACCAACGCCGTCACCGGGCTGGTGGACGCGCTGATGGATTCCATCCCGCTCGTCTGCCTCACCGGCCAGGTGCCCACCCACCTGATCGGCAACGATGCGTTCCAGGAAGCCGACACCACCGGCATCACCCGCCCGGCCACCAAGCACAACTACCTCGTGAAACGCTCGGCCGATCTGGCGCGGGTGGTGCACGAAGCCTTCTACGTCGCCCGCAGCGGCCGGCCCGGCCCCGTGGTGATCGACCTGCCGAAAGACATCCTGATCAATCCCGCCCCCTATGCCGAACCGGCGACGGAGGGCCACCGCAGCTACCGTCCGGCCACCGAGCCGGATGCCGCGCAGATCGGCCGCGCCATCGCCCTGCTGAAGGCGGCGAAGCGGCCGGTCGTTTATGCCGGCGGCGGCGTGATCAACGCCGGCGCCTCCGCCCTGCTGGCTGAATTCGTGCGCCTCACCGGCTTTCCCTGCACCAGCACGCTGATGGGCCTCGGCGCCTATCCGGCGTCGGACCCGCAGTTCCTCGGCATGCTGGGGATGCACGGCACGGTGGAAGCGAACCTCGCGATGCATGATTGCGATGTCATGCTCAACATCGGCGCCCGCTTCGACGATCGCGTGACCGGGCGGCTGAACGCGTTCAGCCCCGGTTCCAAGAAGATCCACGCGGATATCGATCCGTCCAGCATCAACAAGAACGTACCGGTCGATGTGCCGGTGCTGGGCGATGCCGGGCGCATCCTCGCCGCCCTCCTCGCCGCCTGGAAGGCCGATCCGGCAAAGCCCGATCGCCCCGCGCTCACCGACTGGTGGCGGCAGATCGACCTGTGGCGCGCGAAGGACTGCCTGCGCTTCACCCAGCCCACCGGCAAGGGCGCGATCATCAAGCCGCAGCACGCCATCCGCCGGCTGTATGAATTCACGCAGAAGACCGGGCGGGAAACCTTCATCACCACGGAGGTCGGCCAGCACCAGATGTGGGCCGCCCAGCATTTCCGCTTCGAACAGCCGAACCATTGGATGACCTCGGGCGGCCTCGGCACCATGGGCTACGGCCTGCCGGCGGCGATGGGCACGCAGATCGCCCACCCCGATGCCCTGGTGATCGACATCGCCGGCGAGGCGAGCATCCTGATGAACATCCAGGAGATGGGCACGCTCGCCCAGTATCGCCTGCCGGTGAAGGTGTTCATCCTGAACAACCAGTACATGGGCATGGTGCGCCAGTGGCAGGAACTGCTGCACGGCGGCCGCTACTCCGAAAGCTACTCCGCCGCCCTGCCGGATTTCGTGAAGCTCGCCGACAGCTTCCATGGCGTCGGCCTGCGCGCCCGCAGCGTGGACGAACTGGATGCCGTGATCGAGGAGATGCTGGCGGTCGATCGCCCGGTGATCGCGGACATCTGCGTCGATCCGAAAGAGAACTGCTTCCCGATGATCCCCTCGGGTGCTGCGCACAACGACATGATCCTGGGCCCGGAGCACGAGGCCGAGGCCCGCGGCATCACCGACGAAGGGCTGGTGCTGGTCTGATGCCGGTGATCGACCCGACCTTCCGCTCCGCCACCATCGCGGTGCTGGTGGAGAACGAATCCGGCGTGCTCGCCCGCGTCATCGGCCTGTTCTCCGGCCGCGGCTACAACATCGACAGCCTCACCGTGGCCCCGGTGGAGGATGGCCGCTCCCGCAGCCGTATCACCATCGTCACCTCCGGCACCGAAATGGTGATCGAGCAGATCAAGGCCCAGCTCGAACGCCTCGTGCCGGTGCACCGCGTGGCGGACCTCACGCGCGAGGGCCCGCACATCGCCCGCGAGATGGCGCTGATCAAGGTGGTGAGCACCGGGGAGCACCGCGCGGAGGCGCTGCGCATCGCCGAGGCCTTCCGCGCCCGCGTGATCGACGCGACCACCGGCAGCTTCGTCTTCGAGCTGACCGGCGCGACCGACAAGCTCGATGCCTTCCTCGACCTGATGCGCCCGCTGGGGCTCGCCGAGGTCTCCCGCACCGGCATCGCGGCCATCGCCCGCGGCGCCCGGACGATCTGATTTCCCCCAACCAAGGAGAGCCTGAAGATGCGCGTCTATTATGACCGCGACGCCGACGTGAACCTGATCAAGGGCAAGCGCGTCGCCGTCATCGGCTACGGCAGCCAGGGCCACGCCCATGCCAACAACCTCAAGGATTCGGGTGTGAAGGAGGTCGTGGTCGGCCTCCGTCCCGGCTCGGCCGGCGTCGCCAAGGCGGAATCCGCCGGCATCAAGGTGATGGACCCGGCGGACGCGGCGAAATGGGCCGACGTGGTCATGGTCCTCACGCCCGACGAAGGCCAGGGCGATCTGTACCGCGAGAAGCTCGGCCCGAACATGAAGCCCGGTGCGGCTCTCGCCTTCGCGCACGGGCTGAACGTGCATTTCAACCTGCTCGATCCGCGGCCGGATATCGACGTGTTCATGATCGCCCCGAAGGGCCCCGGCCACACCGTGCGCAGCGAGTACCAGCGCGGCGGCGGCGTGCCCTGCCTCGTCGCGGTGGCGCAGAACCCGTCGGCCAACGCGCTCGAAATCGCGCTGTCCTACGCCTCGGCCATCGGCGGCGGCCGGGCCGGCATCATCGAGACCACCTTCAAGGAGGAATGCGAGACCGACCTGTTCGGCGAGCAGGTGGTGCTGTGCGGCGGCCTCGTCGAACTCATCAAGGGCGGGTACGAAACGCTGGTGGAAGCCGGCTACGCGCCGGAGATGGCCTATTTCGAGTGCCTGCACGAGGTGAAGCTGATCGTGGACCTGATCTACGAGGGCGGCATCGCCAACATGAACTACTCGATCAGCAACACCGCCGAATACGGCGAATACGTCACCGGCCCGCGCATCATCAACGCCGAGACGAAGGCGGAAATGAAGCGCGTGCTGGCCGACATCCAGTCCGGCCGCTTCGCGCGGGACTGGATGCTGGAGAACAAGGTGAACCAGTCCAGCTTCAAGGCCACCCGCCGCCGGCTCTCGGAACACCCGATCGAGCAGGTGGGCGAGAAGCTGCGCGCCATGATGCCCTGGATCAAGAAGAACGCGCTGGTGGACAAGGCGAAGAACTGAGCCCGGCCCGCCGTTCATGGCAGTGATCCTTCCGCGCCCAGCCAACGTAGAAAGCCGGATTTCCAGAGTTTTCTGCAATGCGTCTGGCGCGGAAGGGGGTTGTCGTGACAGGCTGGCAGGTGTGCAACCGCGCGGATCGAGAAAACGGCCATGAACCCGGCCGGGGCAGGAAACGCGCTCCCGGGTTCGGGGGCCGGGCCTGCGCTGGCCGCCCACATCCAATGCGTGGCGGCCCGGGCGGATCGCGCGGCCTTTGCCGCCCTGTTCCAGCATTTCGCGCCGCGGCTGAAGAGCTATTTCATGCACCTGGGCATGGCCGGCGATGCCGCGGAAGATCTGGCGCAAGAGACGATGCTGATCGTCTGGCGCAAGGCGGCGAGCTTCGACCCCGCCAAGGCGGGGGCGGCCACCTGGATCTTCACCATCGCCCGCAACCTGCGGATCGACACGCTGCGCCGCCTCCGCCGCCGCGCGGAGACCGAGCCCGCGCCACCGGACTACGATCCGCCGACCCCGGCCGTGGCTGAAGAGGCGGTACTGGCCATGGAACAGGAAACCCGGCTCGCGAGCGCGCTCGCCACGCTGCCGGCCGAGCAGGCGGCGGTGGTGCGCCTGTCCTATTTGCAGAACAAGCCGCACCATCAGATCGAGAAGGAGCTGGGCGTGCCCCTGGGCACCGTGAAATCCCGCCTGAGACTCGCGCTCGTGCGGCTGCGCGGCGCGATGGCGGAACCCACATGACCGTCCGGCACCACCCGTCGGACGCGACCCTGCTCGCCCATGCCGCCGGCACCCTGCCGGACGGGGTGGCGCTGGTGGTGCAGACGCATCTGGGGCTCTGCGCCACCTGCCGCGAAACCGCACTGCTGGCCGAGGCGATCGGCGGGGCGGTGCTGGACGAGCTGCCCCCGGCCGAAATGGCCGCCGATGCGCTGGACCGGGCGCTCGCGCGGCTCGATGAGCCTGCGCCCACTGAACCCCCGCCCGCCATCCGGCCGGAGGGGCTGGGCTGGCCGGAGGCGCTGCGCACCACCACCCCGGGGCGCTGGTGGTGGCTGGCGCCGGGCATCCGCTACCGGCGGCTGCTGCCGCGCACGCAGGCCGGCGGCAGCCTGTCCATGCTGCGCGTCGCGCCGGGCAAGGCGCTGCCGCATCACGGCCATCGCGGCCTGGAACTCACCTGCGTGCTGGAAGGCAGCTTCACCGACCAGCTCGGCACCTTCGCCCTCGGCGATGTGCTGGAAGCCGAAGCCGGCCTGCACCATCGCCCGGTGGCCGGGCCCGGCCAGGATTGCGTGTGCCTGCTCGCGACCGACAGCCCGATCCGCTTCAGCAGCCTCGCCGCCCGGCTGCTGCAGCCGATCGTCGGAATCTGACGGCACCCGATCGCCGCGCCACTCCCCAATCGCTGCATCACTCCCCATCGGTCATGCCGGCGAAAGCCGGCCAGGCCCGCCGCCCGGATGAATTGACGACTGAATCGCATTCGCATTGACAGGCGAATGCGCCACGGGTCATGCTGTCTGACGAGTTCGTCCCGACTGAAACGAAGTCCAGGGGGTGCCCCGGCCGTTCTACGGATGACATCTCCGCCAATAATGGACGCGACATGACTGCCGTGCTGCCGGCTCCGCCATTCGGGGCCTTCCACGAACAGTCATCGATCATGTGTTCGCAGGAGGAAACCAGGCCATGAATATCCGGAAATACCTGAAATCAGGGCCATCCCGACTTGTTTTCGCCGCGCTGGGGGTCGCGGCCGGGCTTTGTCTCGCCGCCGGCACCGCGCGCGCCCAAACCGCCGCCAGCGCGGCCGCACCCACCGCGCAGGACTTCCTCAACGCCGCCAAGGACAGCAGCAACTGGCTGCTGCCGGGGAAGAGCTACGACAACAACCGCTACATCACCGCAAGCCAGATCACGCCCGCCAACGTCTCCGGCCTCAAACCGGCCTGGACCTTCAAGCTGAGCGATGACGGGCCGACCGAAACCGCGCCGATCGTCTTCAACGGCATGATGTACGTCACCTCGGCGCATGATCACGTCTATGCGCTGAACGCCAAGACCGGCAAGCAGGTGTGGGAATTCGCCGACAACCCGCACGTGATCGCCTTCGCCGCCAACCGCGGCGTCGGGCTGATGGACGGGAACGTGTATCTCGGCACGCTCGATGGCCATCTGGTCGCGCTCAATGCCAAGACCGGCAAGAAGGTGTGGGACATCCTGGCCGTGCACGATCCGGTCAACTCGTTCTACACCATGGCGCCGGTGCCGTACCACAACCCCGCCACCGGGCAGGACATGCTGCTGCTGGGCGTGGCCGATGGCGATTGGGGCGGGGTTGGCTATATCACCGCCTTCGATCCGAAGAACGGGCACCGCATCTGGGAATGGAAGACCGTCCCCGGCCCCGGGGAGCCCGGGCACAGCACCTGGAGCGGCGATTCCTGGAAGCGCGGCGGCGCCTCGGTCTGGAGCGGGATGGCGATCGATACGAAAACGCAGACCCTCTACCTCGATCTCGGCAACCCGCAGCCTGATTTTCTCGCAACGGTCCGCAAGGGCATCAACCTCTACAGCGATTGCATGGTCGCGCTCGACATCTCGGGCAAGGCGCCGAAGCTGAAATGGTACCATCAGTTCATCCCCTCCGACACGCATGACTGGGATCCGGCGATGCCGCCGGTGCTGTTCCAGGGCAAGGTGAATGGCCAATCCCAAAGCCTTGTCGCCGCCGGCGACAAGGCCGGGAACTTCTGGGTGCTGGACGCGAAGACCGGCAAGCTGGTCGATCACACCGTGGTCAGCTTCCAGAAAGGCCAGCACACGGCGCCGAGCCTCACCGGCAATGTCGCCTGCCCGAACACCAATGGCGGGATCGAGTTCAATGGCGCCGCCTACGATCCGGCCACGAATGCCTTCTACGTGCCCAGCGTCAACGAATGCGGCTTCTGGAAATCCACGCAGGATGCCGTGTATATCGGCGGCCAGTTCTACCTGGGCGGCGTGTTTCCCAAGTTCGTCGGGCCGAATACCGGCGATTTCAGCGCCATCAACATCTCGAACGGCATCTTCAACTGGCGGAAGCATTTCGGCCTGCCGATGGCCGGCGGCTCGCTCGTCACCAGCACCGGCCTCGTCTTTACCGGGGAGCTGAACGGCAAGTTCGACGCCTTTGATGCGAAGACCGGCAAGCGCGCCTGGCAGTACGACACCGGTTCCCCGATCATCGCCCCGCCCGCGGCCTATGTGGAAGGCGGAAAGGAGTACGTGGTCGTCGCCTCCGGGGAGGTTGGCAACCAGAAGGTGCCGGAGCTGACGGCGCCGAGCCACGGGACCATGATCAGCGCGTTCGCGCTGCAATAGGGCGCACCGGATGCTTCCCTTGTTCCGGCAATGCGCCGGGCCGGCCCGCAGGATCGGGCCGGCCTTTCTCTTCCTCCTGATGGCGTTTCCGCCGCGGCCGGCCGCGGCGGCCCCGCCGGATGACCATCAGGCCGCGGTGGCGACCCTGTCCGACGTGAAGGCGGCGATCGCGCAGATCGACCGGGCCGAGCGCAGCTATGGTACCGACAAGACCGCCTACCGCCGCCTCGCCCAGCGCGCCATCAACGCGCTGGTCGGCACGGGCGACAGCGCCTACGTGAAATCGGCCGGAGACCCCGGCGACGGGATCGGCGCGATCGGGCACATCAACCGCCTGCTCGACAGGCGGGGCACGCAGCCCTGGATGCCGCCGCTGCAAGGGGCGTCCGCGAACCTCGGGGCTGCGGTCGTGCGTCTGCACGATGCACTCCTCGCGCGCAACCTGATGCGCTATCAGATCGCGGCCTCCCGCGCGCTCGGCGATATCGAGGTGGCGGAAGGCCGCCCGACGGACCTCGGCGTGCTCGGCGGGATCGAGGGGGCTCTGGCCTCCACCGTGCTCGGCGTGCCCGCCGGCGCGTCCGTGGTGGATGCCTGCCACAAGCCGCGGGCCGCGCCGGCCTTCGGCACGCATGACGGATACCTCGCCTTCGTCACCGTGCCGGCCACGGCGGGGGTGCATCGTCTCGCCGGAAATGCCGGCGGGGTGGATGTCACGGTGCGGGGGAAGATGCTCATCCTGCACACGCCGGCTGCCTCACTGGTCGCGAAAGCCTGCGGCCAGCGCACCGATGCGGCCCCTGTCACGTCACCCGTGACTCTGGCCGCCTCCACGGCTGTGGCCCCCGCCGCCTCTGCGGCATCGCTGCCGGCCCTGTACACGCAGGCCCAGGCCAGGGCGGGGCAGGCGCTCTATGCCACGCACTGCGTCAGTTGCCACGGCGCGAATCTCCAGGGCGTCGCCGCACCCTCGGTCGCGGGGAACGATTTCCGGGCCGCCGCCGCGCGCAGCGGCTGGAATCTGCACATCATCCGCTACGTCGTCGTCACGCTGATGCCGTTCAATGCGCCGGGAACGTTGAAGCCCGCGCAATATGCCGATGCGCTCGCCTTCCTCCTCGCGTCCAACTGCTTCCCCGCCGGCAGCAAGCCCTTCCCCGAAACCGACCAGCCCGGCTTCGCCAAGGTCCTGTTCGCCCCGCCGCCCAGGCAGCAGCCGGGGCAGGACAAGTTCGGGGTCTGCGCAGTTCATTAACCTGTGCCTTCCCCCGCTTCCGATCAGACCGGATGCGGTTCCATCGGCGAGTGATCCATTCCCGGTGGCGCTGCGTATCACGCTCAGTCAGGCGCGCTCCCGGCCAGATCGGGCGGCCCGACGGAGCGTTCGGTTTCACACGATCGGGAGAGAACACAATGAGGCATACCAAAGTGCTGGCGGCGTTCGCGCTGGCCGGCCTGCTGGGCGCATGCAGCACTGGCATGGCGGCCAATTCCACCGGCTCGACCATGAGCATGGCCGACCCGATGGTCGGCGGCGCGCCGATGTACGCCAACAAGAACATCGTCCAGAACGCGGTGAACTCGCAGGACAACACCACGCTGGTGGCGGCGGTGAAGGCGGCGGGGCTCGTCTCCGTGCTCGAAGGCCCCGGCCCGTTCACCGTCTTCGCGCCCACCAACGAGGCGTTCAACGCGCTGCCCGCCGGCACCGTGAACACGCTGCTGAAGCCCGCGAACAAGGGGACGCTGACGAAGATCCTCACCTACCACGTGGTGCCCGGCAAGCTTGATTTCGCGGCGCTGCAATCGATGATCCAGGCCGGCAACGGCAAGGCGGTGCTGAAGACGGTCGAGGGCGGCACGCTGACGGCGATGATGAACGGCCCGCGCAACATCGAGATCGTCGACGCCAAGGGCGATGTCGCGCAGATCTCCACGTACGACGTGTACCAGTCCAACGGCGTGATCCAGGTCATCGACAAGGTGCTGATGCCTGGCTGAGCGGCGGAATGCAGGGGCGCCCCCAACCGGGCGCCCCGTTTTTCACCCGCCCGATCCGTGGTTGCACAGACGCCCGCAAGGGCGTATTTCCTTGTCCATGACACGCGCGGCCGTCATCCGTTGCGGCTTTACCGGTGCTTCCGCGCCGTCGATCACGCGCACCCTCCTTCTCGGCCTCCTTCGACTTAGCCACCCCTGGGTGTGATGCCGCGCGTCTGAAGGCGGGCACCACTCAGGGGACGCCCTGAGGCTACGTTCGCATGCAATTCCCGAGGACCGTCATGACCATCACCCACCCCAGCTTCGGCGCCCTGCCGGAAGACCGCGTCATCATCTTCGACACCACCCTGCGTGACGGCGAGCAGTCGCCCGGCTTCTCCATGAACCTCCAGGAGAAGCTCCGCATGGCCGAGGCGCTGGCCGAGCTGGGCGTCGATGTCATGGAAGCCGGCTTCGCCATCGCCTCGCCCGGCGATTTCGAAAGCGTGAAATCGATCGCGCAGACGATCCGCAAACCCGTCGTCGCAAGCCTCGCGCGCCATCACCACCAGGACATCCAGGCGGCGGCCGAGGCGCTGAAGCCTGCCGAGCGCCCGCGCATCCACATCGTCATCGCCACCTCGGCGCTGCACATGAAATACAAGCTGCGGATGGAGCCGGACGAGGTGCTGCAATCGGTCACGCACCACGTCACCATGGCGCGCCAGCACACCGATGATGTGGAATGGTCCGCCGAGGATGCCACGCGCTCCGATCCCGATTTCCTCTGCCGCTGCGCGGAAGCCGCGATCAAGGCCGGCGCCACCACCATCAACATCCCCGACACGGTGGGCTACGCGCTGCCGGAGGACATGGCGCGCATCTTCCGCATGCTGCGCGAACGCGTGCCGGGGGCCGACCAGGTGATCCTGTCGGCGCACAACCACAACGACCTCGGGCTCGCCGTCGCCAACACCATCGCCGCGATCCAGGCCGGCGTGCGGCAGGTGGAATGCACCATCAACGGCATCGGGGAGCGTGCGGGCAACGCCTCGCTGGAAGAGATCGCGATGGCGATCCGCACCCGGCGGGATGCCGTTCCGGTCGAAACCGGCATCCATACGCCGAACCTCCTGCGCGTCTCGAAGCTGCTCTCCACCATCACCGGGTTCGATGTGCAGCCGAACAAGGCGATCGTCGGCCGCAACGCCTTCGCCCATGAATCCGGCATCCACCAGGACGGCGTGCTGAAGAACGCCGCCACCTACGAGATCATGACGCCGGAAAGCGTCGGCTGGACCAAATCCTCCCTGGTGCTGGGCAAGCATTCCGGCCGCGCCGCCTTCCGCGACAAGCTCCGCGCGCTGGGCTACGGGGAGGTGGGCGACAACCAGTTGAACGACGCCTTCCGCCGCTTCAAGGACCTCGCCGACCGCAAGAAGGTGGTGTACGACGAGGATATCGTCGCCCTGGTGGATGACGAAGTGCTGCGGGACCACGACCGCATCCGCTTCGTCTCGCTCGATGTTCATGCCGGCTCGAAAGGGCCTGCCCGCGCGGCGCTGGAGCTGGAGGTGGACGGCACATCCCAGGCGGCCGAGGCGACCGGCGACGGGCCGGTGGATGCCACCTTCAACGCCATCCGGGCCATCTTCGCCCATGACAGCATCCTGCGCCTGTTCTCGGTCGGCGCCGTGACGGAAGGCACCGACGCCCAGGCCCGGGTGACGGTGCGGCTGGAGGAGAACGGCAAGATGGTGGACGGCCAGGGCGCGGACACCGACACCATCGTCGCCGCCGCCCGCGCCTACATCCACGCGCTCAACAAGCTGCTGGTCAAACGCGCCCGCACGGAGCCGGCGGCGCTCTCGGCCTGAGATAAGAATATAAGAATATGTTGAAGCCCGGCTGCTATCCTCGCAGCCGGGCGACGGTCGCGGTGGTGGAATGGCCGGGCAGCAGCTCGGCCAGCATCACCTGCCCGCCCCAGCCCTGCACGTCCACACCCCCCACCACCGCGTCGATCGTGTAGTCGGCCCCCTTCACCAGCAGATCCGGCTTCAACGCGTGCAGCAGGTCGAGCGGGGTGTCCTCGTCGAACACGCACACGAGATCGACGGCGGCGAGGCTCGCCAGTACCGCGGCGCGGGCGGCTTCAGGCTGCACCGGCCGGTGCGCGCCCTTCAGGCGGCGGACGGAGGCATCGCTGTTCAGCCCCACCACCAGCCGGTCGCAGGCGGCGCGCGCCTGTTCCAGCAGATGGACATGGCCCGGGTGCAGCAGGTCGAAGCAGCCGTTGGTGAAGCCCACGCGCCAGTCCCGCCGGCGCCAGCGTTCGACCTGCTCCGCCGCGGCCTCCCGCCCCATCACTTTGCGCAGCGCCCCGCCGGCCGGAGAGAGCGCGGCGAGCAGGTCAAGCTCCCGCGCGACCGCAGTGCCGACCTTGCCGACGACGACGCCGGCCGCGACATTGGCCAGCCGCACGGCGACAGGCAGCGCAAGCCCGCCGGCAAGCCCTGCCGCCAGCGTCGCCACCACGGTATCGCCGGCGCCGGACACGTCGAACACCTCGGGCGCTTCGGCGGGGAAATGCTGCGCGCCTGCTTCGTCGATCAGGCTCATCCCGTCCTCTGACCGGGTGACGAGCACCGCGCCGAAGCCGTGCGCGGCACGCAGATGCGTCGCGGCGGTGACGATGCCGGCCTCGGTATCGGTGGGCAGGCCGGTCGCCTCCGCCAATTCCCGCCGGTTCGGGGTGATGATGTCGGCACCGGCGTAGCGGCTGTAGTCGCGGCCCTTCGGATCGACGATCACGAGCCGCCCTGTCTGCTTCGCCCCGGCGATGAGCTGGGCGGGGATATCGCCGGTCAGCACGCCCTTGCGATAGTCCGACAGCACGGTGACGGAGGTGGCGGCCATGGCGTCAAGCGCGATGCGCACCAGCCGTTCGGCCAGTTTCGGGTGGATGGTGGTGGAATCCTCCCGGTCCGCGCGCATCAGGTGCTGGCCCTGGGCCAGGTAGCGCGTCTTCAGCGTGGTGGTGCGCCCGCTCTGCACCAGCAGCCAGGGTTCCACGTTCGGCTGGCCGCCGATCAGCCCCGTGAGGTCCGATCCGGCCTGGTCGTCGCCCACCACCGAGACGAAAGCGACGGCCGCGCCCAGCGAGGTGAGGTTGCGGACCACGTTGCCGGCCCCGCCGGGCATCGACACCTCGCGGCTGACGCTGACGATGGGCACCGGCGCTTCGGGGCTGATCCGGCCGACTTCGCCATAGCAGTAACGGTCAAGCATCACGTCGCCCACCACCAGCACGCTGCCGCGGCCGAGCTGGTGGACGGCATGGCCGAGATCGGGCGGAACGGGCTCGGGTTCGGGCGGGCTCTGGTCCATGGCGTGGCCTAGCAGTCTGTCATGTCCGCGTGCAAGGTAGGTCGGACCTGGAGAAAGCCCACATGGTCTTCCTCCAGCACCGCGCAAGTCAGCCGTCCGCCCATCACCGCCCCGGTGTCGATCCCGATGCGGTTGTGGCGCAGCACGGGTTCGGGTTGCGGCGTGTGGCCGTGCACCACCACCACGGGCCGGCCGGGGGCGCCGAAAACGCCGGGGAAGGAGAGGAACGGCCCGCGAATCCAGATCAGGTCGTCCGCGGCCTGCCCGGCGACATCCACGCCCGGCCGCAGCCCGGCATGGACGAACACATAGCCGCCCGCCTGATGGATCAGCGGCAGGCCGCGCAGGAAGTCCTGGTGCGCGGCCGGGATCAGACGGGGCCAGTCCCGGGGTTCGGCCGGGTCCGCCTGCCAGCTTTGCAGGCTGGCCGTGCCGCCGTTGACGAACCAGTGGCCGGTGGCCCCGGGGTCGCGGCCGTCGAGCGCATCCAGCATCATCCGTTCGTGATTGCCGAGCAGGGTGATGCGGTGCAGTGCCTGCCCGGCGGGCGCTGCCGGCCCGCCGATCGCCCGTGCGACCACACCCGCGCTGTCCGGCCCGCGGTCGATCAGGTCGCCCAGGTGGATGAGCGTGGCGTGTTCGACAGGGCGTGCGCGCAGATCGCCCGCGATCAGCCCGTGCAGCCGGTCCAGCATTCCGGCGCAGCCGTGCACATCGCCCACGGCATAGATGCGCTGTCCGGGCGGCAGCGCGGCCGGCGCGGGGGCGAAGCGGATCATGGTCGCGCAGGATAGCTGCCGGCGCATGCATTGCCCACCATTCCGGGGTGGAAGCTGGCACCTGTTTCCGGGTCTTGGCATCGGCACAGGCGTGGCCTAATCCCCGAGCATGCACGCGATCCGCGTCGAGCACCTGACCAAGCGCTATGGGGAGACCCTGGCGGTGAACGGCATCGGCTTCACCGTGCCGATGGGGGGCACGGTCGGCCTGCTCGGCGGCAACGGAGCGGGCAAGACCACCACCATCGCCATGCTGCTCGGCCTGCTGATCCCCACCTCCGGCCGGATCGAGGTGCTGGGGCACGATATCGCGCGGGACCGCTTCGCGGCGCTGGCGCGGATGAACTTCTCCTCCCCCTACATCGCGCTGCCGGGCCGGCTGAGCGTGATCGAGAACCTGCGGGTGTACGGCCATCTGTACAACGTGCGCGGGCTCGACCGGCGGATCGCGGAACTTTCGGCGGAGCTGGACCTGGGCGGGCTGCTGCACCGCCCGGCAAGCCAGCTTTCGGCCGGGCAGAAAACGCGCGTCGCGCTCGCTAAATCGCTGATCAACCGGCCGGACCTGCTGCTGCTGGACGAACCCACGGCGAGCCTCGATCCGGACACCGGCGATCTGGTGCGCACCTGGCTCGAACGCTACCGGGCGGAGAGCGGCTGCACCCTGCTGCTCGCCTCCCACAACATGGCCGAGGTGGAACGGCTGTGCGACCAGGTGCTGATGATGAAGCAGGGCCGGATCGTCGATCGCGGCAGCCCGGCGGAACTGCTGAGCCGCTACGGCCGCGCCGACCTGGAGGACGTGTTTCTCGATATCGCCCGCGGGCGCCCCAATCAGGGTGCCGTGCAGGAGTTGCCGGCATGAACCGCGCGGCGCTGCGGCGCATCTGGGGGCTGCTGTACCGGCATTTGTGCCTGTACCGCCGGTCCTGGCCGCGGCTGCTGGAACTGGCCTATTGGCCGATCCTGCAGATGTGCATCTGGGGCTTCACCGCGACCTTCCTGGCCGGCCGCGCGCATGGCGCGATCGCGCTTGCCGGCAGCGCGCTGCTGGGCGGGGTGCTGCTGTGGGAGGTGGCGCTGCGCAGCCAGATGGGGGTGGCGGTCAGCTTCCTGGAGGAGATCTGGTCGCGCAACCTCGGCCACGTGTTTGTCAGCCCGCTGCGGCCATGGGAGCTGGTGTGCGCGCTGATCGGCGTGTCGATGCTGCGGATGCTGGCCGGGCTGATCCCGGCCACCGCGCTCGCCTTCGTGCTCTATGCCTTCAACCTGTTCACGCTCGGCCCCATCCTGGTGCTGTTCTTCGTCAACCTGATGGTGATGGGCTGGTGGGTGGCGCTGGCCGTGGTTTCGCTGATCCTGCGCCATGGCGCGGGGGCGGAGGCGCTCGCGTGGTCGGTGCTGTTCGGCCTCACCCCCCTCTCGGCGGTGTTCTATCCGGTCTCGGTCCTGCCCGTGTGGCTGCGCCCGGTCGCGCTGGCGCTGCCGTCGGCGCATGTGTTCGAGGGGATGCGCGCGGTGCTGCTGCACGGCGTGGTCCGGTGGGACCAGATGGTCTGGGCCGCGCTGCTGAATCTGATTTGGATGGCTGGCGCCACGGCGCTGTTCGCCCGCCAGTTCCGTGCCGCCCGGGTGCGCGGCGCCTTGATCAGCATTGGAGAATGACCATCACCCGTTTCTGGCTAATCCGCCACGCCCTGGTGGAAGCGACCGCCCGGGCGCGCGTCTACGGCAACCAGGATGTCCCGGTCTGCCAGCAGACCATGGCATCCCAGCTTGCCCGCTATACCGAGCTGGCGGGGCTTCTGCCGCGCCCGGCGGTGTGGCTGGTCACACCGCTGTCCCGCACGCGGGATACCGCGCGGGCGATCTTTGCCGCCGGCTACCCCACGGTGGAACCAGCCGTGGAACCGTCGCTGATCGAGCAGGATTTCGGCGATTTCCATGGCCTCGCCCATGCCGAGGTGCCGGCCTTGCTGACCCTGCCGGCGCATGATTTCTGGCCGCTGGCCGGGGCCGAACGGCCGCCGGGCGGGGAAAGCGTGGAGGATGTCATCGCCCGCGTGGGCGCCGGGCTCGACCGGCTGGCGGATGCCCATGCCGGGAAGGATGTGGTCGCGGTGAGCCATGGCGGGGCGATCCGCGCGGCCGTGGCCCATGCCCTGGGCGTGGGGGCAGACGCCGCGCTGCGCATCTCGGTGCAGAATCTGTCGCTGACCCGGCTGGAGCGGCACGACAACGGGGCCGGGCGCGCCTGGCGCGTGGTGTCGGTGAACGAAATTGCCGAGGACTTGCCACCGGGTTGACACAGATCGTCCCTATATACGCATCTGCCTTGGCAGGTTTTCATCGGAGGAGACTGAAATGAAACGGGTCTTCCTGGCAGCACCGCTCCTGTTGCTGATGGCGCTGGCGCCGGCCGCGGCATGGGCGCAATCCGTTCAGCAGGCGCTGGTGGACCGGTCCACGCTGGCCATCGAGAGCATCCTGAGCGGCCAGAACGGGCATGACGCCATTTCCGTCCTGAAGCACGCGCGCGCGGTGGTGATCTGCCCGCGGGTGTTCCGCGCCGGCTTCATCCTGGGCGGCGAGGGCGGCGGCTGCGTGCTGGTGGCGCGCGCCGGCAATGGCTCCTGGTCGGACCCGGCCTTCTATGACATGGGCGGCGGCAGCATCGGGCTACAGATCGGCGTGCAGGATGCGCAGGTCATGATGATGATCATGAACGACAAGGCGCTGAGCGCGGTGATGGACAGCCAGTTCAAGATCGGCGCGGATGCCTCGATCGCGGTCGCCACCATCGGCGGCAGCATCGGCGGCTCGACCACGGCGGCGATGCACGCCGACATTGTCACCTTCGCCCTGGCCCGCGGCCTGTTCGCCGGCATCTCGCTGAACGGCGCGCTGCTGTCGGCCGATACCGGCTGGAACCAGACCTATTACGGCCAGCCCTATGCCTCGCGGCAAATCGTGGTCGATATGTCGGCCAACAATCCGGGCGCGAACCCGCTGCGGGCGATGCTGGCGCGCTACGGCGGCTGAATACGCACCTGCCTTGGGGTGTGCTTTCCCTCAGCCCACGCGCAGCAGGCGCGCGCCTTCGGCGTGCAGCCACGCCATCGCCTTCTCCACGTGCGGGCTGAGCTGATCCACCAATGCCCAGAACCGGGTCCCATGGTTCAGGTGGCGCAGATGCGCCACCTCGTGCGCCGCCACGTAGTCCTGCACGAAGGGCGGCGCCATCAGCAGCCGCCAACTGAAGGACAGCGTGCCGTCCGGTGCGCAGCTTCCCCACCGGCTGCGGGTGTCCTTGATCACGATCCGGCGCGGAGCGGTGCCGGCGAGCCGGGATTTCGCGGCGACCAGCAGGGATAGCCGGCGCTTCGCCTCGGCGCGCAGGAAATCGGCGACCCGGCGTTGCAGGAACGCCGCCTCCCCCGAAACGCGGATCTCTCCGGCCTCGATCCAGGCGCCACCAAGTGCCGAACCGCGCGGCAGGTGGCGGATGCGGTGCGGCACGCCGTTGATGGGGATGATCGCGCCCGGCGCGAACGGGATGGAGGCGGGAAGGGCGGCGAGCCGGTCGGACACCCAGTCGGCATGATCGACCAGCAGCGCCATGCCGGCGCGGCGGGCGGCGCGGGGCGGCAGGGTGATCACCACCGACCCGTCGCGCGGATCGATCCGCAGGCTGACGCGCCGCGCCCTGGGGCTGCGCCGCCAGCTCACCTTCGCGGGACCGCCGGGCAGGGACAGAATCTCAAGCTCGAACGGTTCCATGGGCGCAGAGAATGCCGGGACTGGGCGTCCACATCAATCGCTCAATGCGTGATCGAAGCGGATTTCCCGAAGCTGTCAGGCGGACCCTGGCCAAAGCCGCCGCCGGCCTTGGCCCCGAGCCGTCAGGCGGTCTTGGCCCCGAGCCGTCAGGCGGCCTTGGCGAGAGTCACCCCGCAGGCGTCGAAATCCGCGTACAGCTTCGCCGCGGCGGCGGCCGGCAGCGCCAGATGCGGGGGGCGGATGCGGGTCCAGCCCGCATCGCCGGTGTGGCGGGCCATCAGCGCCTTCAGCCCCGGGATCAGGGGCGCGGAGGCGACGACTCGGCGCATCGCGGTCAGCGTGGCCTGGGCGGCTTCCCCCTCCTTCGTGTTCCAGCCGGCGAACACCTTTGCGGCCACCGCACTTGCCACGTTGCCGGCGGCGGTGATGCAGCCGGCGCCGCCGGCCGCCAGCACGTCGCGCAGCAGGTCGTCGGCGCCGGCATAGACCTCGAACCCCTCCGGCCCGAACCGGCCGGCCATGGCGCGCATGTTGTCGAAATTGCCGCTGCTGTCCTTCGCCCCCTTCACCACGCCCGGGAACGCCTTCAGCAGCCGGGCGATCAGCTCCAGGCTGAACGGAACGGCGGATTGCTGGGGGAAATGATAGAGATAGATCGGCAGCCCGGTGCCCAGCCGCTCGATCACGGCCGCGAAATAGGCAAACAGCCCGTCGTCGGAGGGGGATTTGTAGAAGAACGGCGGCAGCACGAGCACGCCGCGGCAGCCCAGCTCGTGCGCCTTGCGGCTGAGCAGCACGGTATCGGGGATCGCGGGCGTGCCGGTGCCGGGCAGCAGCTTCGCGGCCGGAATGCCGCGGCCGATCAGCCCCTCCATCACCGCGATCCGCTCCGCCACACCCAGGCTGTTCGCCTCCCCGGTGGTGCCGAGGATGCCCAGATGGTCGCAGCCGTTGGCCAGCAGCCAGCGGCAATGGGCGGCCATGCGGTCGAGATCGACGGTCAAGTCCGCGTGCATCGGGGTCAGCACGGCCGCGTTCACGCCGCCGAACAGGGCATTCTGCATCATTATCTGGGGTCCTTCGTTTGGGGGCTCCGGGCGCGGGGCATGCGGCCGGGCCAGTCGGCGATGTGGTGTTCCAGCGGCCCGGCCTTGCGTTCATCCACCGCGCGGCCGCGCACGGAAATGCCGGCTTCGTGCACGCTGTCCGGATTGCCGGTGACCAGCGGGTGCCACGCGGGCAGGTCCTTGCCTTCGGCGAGCCGGCGATAGGCGCAGGAGGGCGGCAGCCAGTCGATCTGCCGCACCTCGGCCGGGGTAAGTTGCACGCAATCCGGCACGCGGCGGCGGCGATGGGTGTAATCGGTGCAGCGGCAGGTGGTGAGGTCGAGCAGGCGGCAGGCGACATTGGTGAAGGACAGCGCGCCGGGCTGGCCGTCCGCCGTGTCCTCGTCCCGCAGCTTGTGCAGGCAGCACCGGCCGCATCCGTCGCACAGGGATTCCCATTCCGCCTGGGTCATCTGCTCCAGGCGCTTTTCCTGCCAGAACGGGCGCGGGGTGAGCATGGCGGCAGCCTAGCGGTGCGGGGCGGTTCCGGCAAAGGCTGCGGCACGCAAGTCTGGCGCGCGGTTGCCGGCCGCGCGTGGACGCCGCATCCTGGGACCGCACCGGCCGTATCGGCCCTGGAATCGGAGACCAATGATGGACATGCGTGCGCTCGGCCGTTCCGGCATCAGGATTCCGCCGCTGATGTTCGGCGGCAACGTATTCGGCTGGACGGCCGACGAGGCGACTTCCTTCCGGCTGCTGGACCGGCTGCTGGAGGCGGGCTTCAACGCGATCGACACGGCGGATGTGTATTCCCGCTGGGCGCCAGGCCATGCCGGGGGCGAATCCGAGACGGTGATCGGCAACTGGCTGAAGCGCCGCGGCGGCCGGAGCAAGGTGGTCATCGCCACCAAGGTCGGCATGGAAATGGGGACGGCGGAGAAGGGGCTGTCCCGCGCGTGGATCATGCGGGCGGTGGACGAGTCCCTGAAGCGCCTCCAGACCGACTACATCGACCTGTACCAGGCCCATCGCGACGACGAGGAAACGCCGCTGGAGGAGACGCTGGGGGCCTTCGCGGAGCTAATCGGCCAGGGCAAGGTGCGCGCGATCGGCGCCTCCAACTTCACCGCCGAGCGGCTGCGGGAGGCATTGCAGACCAGTGCGCGGCTGAACCTGCCGCGCTATGAATCGCTGCAGCCGCTCTACAACCTCGTCGAGCGCGCCGGGTTCGAGGCCGAGCTGGAGCCGCTGTGCCGGGCGGAGGGGGTGGGTGTGATCAGCTATTACGCGCTGGCCGCCGGCTTCCTGACCGGCAAGTACCGCACCGAGGCTGATCTGGGCAAAAGCCCGCGCGGCGGCGGGGTGAAGAAGCACCTGAACGACCGTGGCATGGGCGTGCTCAAGGCGCTGGACGAGGTGGCCGTGCGGATCGGCGCCACGCCGGCGCAGGTGGCGGTCGCCTGGGTGGTCGCCCGGCCGGGCGTGACCGCGCCCATCGCGAGCGCAACCAGCCTTGCGCAGCTCGAAGACCTGATGAAGGCGGCGCGGCTGACGCTGGACCCGGCGGCGATCGATCAGCTCGATCGCGCAAGCGCCGGGTAGTTCAGCCCGGCAGCCCGCCCAGCAGCGCGCCGATCGCCGCGCCCGCACCCAACAGGACCAGTGGGTGCAGCCGGGTGCGGAGCGACAGCCCGGCGACGATTGCGGTCAGCGCCACCAATGCCACGCTGGCGGGGCGCGGCGGGGCGAGATCGGCCGTCCGCGCGATCAGCAGGGCGGTGGCGCCGATCAGGCCGGTGGTGATCGGCACCAGCGCGGCCTGCAGCAGCACGCGCCAGCCGGCATCCTTGAATCGCGTCCAGATTCCAAGCACGAGCCAAGTGAGCACCGTGGGCGGGGCGGTGATGGCGGCCATGCTGACGAGCGCCCCCGCAACACCGGCCACTCGGTAGCCGACCAAGGCGACGACCATGATGTTCGGCCCCGGCGCGGCCTGGGCGAGCGCGAACAGCGCGGCGAAATCCGTGGCCGTCATCCACCCATGTATGGCGACCACCTGGCGCTGCATCTCCGGCAGGATCACGTTCCCGCCCCCGAAGGCGAGCATCGAGAGTTCCGAGAAGATGCCGGCGAGGGTGAGCAGCGGCGAGATCATAGCGGAAAGCGCCGCCGGCAGGCCCATAGCACCAGCATGGAGAGCGGCACCATGGCGAGGATGACGAGCGGCAGCGGCAGCCGCAGCAGCCCGACCGCGAGGAAGCACAGGGTGGCCAGCCCCGCCGCGACGGGTTTGCGGCGCAGCGGGGCGGCGATGCGGATGGCCATGGCCACGACCAGCCCGCCCGCCGCCGCCGCGAGGCCGGCGAATACATGGTGCACCGTCGGGTTGTCCTGGAAGCGCCCATAGATCGCGCCGAGCGCGATGATGATTCCGACCGGCGCGGCCAGCAGCCCGATCAGCGCGGCGAGGCCGCCGCGGATGCCGCGGAACCGCAGGCCGACCCCCACGGCGAGGTTCATCACGTTGCCGCCCGGCAGGAACTGGCAGACCGCGAGCAGCTCCAGGAACTCTCCGGGGGCGAGCCATCGCCGCTCCTCCACCAGCATCCGCCGCGCGAGCGGCAGGACGCCGCCGAACCCCATCAGGCCGACGCCCATGAAGGCGGTGAACAGGGTCGCGATGCCAGGGGAAGCTACAGGGGCAGCTACAGGGATGGCCGATAGCTGCGCGGGCACCTCGCCGTCATTCAAATCAGCACCTGCATGTCTCCGTCGATGCTGATCGCCTGGCCGCTGATCGTCGCGCCGAACGGGCTTGCGAGATAGAGCGCCATGTTGGCGATGTCCTGCTGGGTGACGAAGCAGCGCAGCGAGGTGGTGGAGACCGCGCGATCCGTCTGCTCGTTCTCCGAGATGCCGGCGGCCGCGGCCTTGGCGCGGATCACGCTGCGGATGCGCGGGCCTTCCACCAGCCCCGGCAGCAGCGCGTTCACCCGGATGCCGTCGGGCCCGAGTTCCACCGCGAGCGACTTCGTGAACCCAACCACGCCCCATTTCGCGGCGGCATAGGGGCTGCGCAGCGGGAAGCCGAACTTCCCGGCGGCGGAGGAGAGGTTGAGGATCGCCCCGCCGCCGGCCTGCCGCAGCACCGGCACCGCGCGGCGGGCGCAGTGGAACTGGGCGGAGAGGTCGATGCGCAGCGTCGCGTCCAGCTCCGCCGCCGTCACGTCTTCCACCCGCGCGGTGGGGCCGGCGATGCCGGCGTTGTTCACCAGCACGTCGAGCCCGCCGAGACGGGCGAGGGCGGCGTCCATGAACGCCTCGATCTCCGCCACCTCGCCGCAATCGGCGCGCAGGCCCGGATGGCCGCAGGCGGCGAGTGCCGCTTCGTTCACGTCGCAGACGAACACGCGCCCCCCGCAGGCGGCGAAGCTGTCGGCGATCACGCGGCCGATGCCGTCCGCCCCGGCGGTGATCGCCACGCGCAGGCCGGACAGATCGAGCGGAAGCGGGGTGCGGGCGCCAGTCACCATCGGAATGTTCCTCCTGTTTCACGGCATGTTAGAAGGAGGTGCTGCGGGGGGAAATACGGCGATGAACGCCTTCATTCTGATCTGGCTGCTGGTGCTGCTGGTGGTGGTGCTCGCCCTGCTTTCGGGCGTGAAAACGGTGCCGCAGGGGCAGATCTGGACGGTCGAGCGGTTCGGGGCCTTCGTGCGGCTGATGCATCCGGGCCTGAACCTGCTGCTGCCGGGGATCGACCGGGTGGGGCGGAAGATGAACGTGCAGGAGCAGGTGCACGAGATCCCCGAGCAGAGCGTGATCACCCGCGACAACGCGACCGTGGCGGTGGACGGCATCATCTACTACCGCGTGATGGACCCGGGGAAAGCGGCCTACCAGGTGCAGAATCTGAGCCTCGCGCTGAGCATGCTCGCCACGACCAACATCCGCGCGGTGATCGGCGACATGGAGCTGGATGCCACCCTGTCCTCGCGCGAGCGGATCAACTCCGCCCTGCTGCGCATCATCGATGGCGCGACCGAGCCCTGGGGGGTGAAGGTCAGCCGCGTGGAGATCCGCAAGATCGAGCCGCCGGCGAACCTCACGCTCGCGATGAACCTGCAGATGACGGCCGAGCGCGAGCGGCGGGCCGTAGTGGCGAAGGCGGAGGGTGAGCGGGAGGCGCAGATCAAGCGCGCCGAGGGGGCGAAGCAGGCGCTGATCCTGGCCGCCGAGGGCCGCCAGCAGGCCGCCAACCGCGATGGCGAGGCGCGCGAGCGGCTGGCGCAGGCCGAGGCGGTGGCAACGCGGGTGGTGGCCGAGGCGGCGATGACCGGCACGACCGGGGAGACCGCGCTGCGTTACTTCATCGCCGATCGCTATGTGCGCGCCTTCCAGGCGCTCGCCGCCTCGCCCACCAGCCGGGTGGTGGTGGTGCCGATGGAATCGGCCGGGCTGGCGGGCGGCATCGCCCAGGCGCTGGAACTGCTGCGCGGCGCCGCACCCCCAGGTGGTGGCGGCGGATGATCGACCCGACCCTGTGGCTGGTCGGCGGGCTGATCCTGCTCGGCGGCGAGATGGCCGTTCCCGGCGCTTTCCTGATGTGGCTCGGCATCGCTGCCTGCGGCACCGGGCTGCTCTCGCTCGCCGGGCTGGCCCTGCCGGTGCAGGTGATGGTGTTCGCGGTGCTGGGGTTCGTCTCGGTCGCCGTCGGGTTGCGGCTGCGCCGGCGCCGGGCGCATGAATTCGTCCCGGGGTTGATCAACCTGCCGGGCTCGGGGTTGGTCGGCCGGCAGGTGGAGGTGCTGGATTTCGCGGGCGGCGAAGGGCGGGTGCGCGTGGGCGATTCGGACTGGCCGGCGCGGCTCGCCCATGGCATGCCGGAGCCGCGGGCGGGCGCGCGGCTGCGGGTGGTCGCGGTCGACGGCCTCAGCCTGGTGATCGGGCCGGACACGCAGGGGGGATGATGGACCAGAGCGAACTGCAACGCCTGCGGGCGAAATATGCCGACCGCGACGGCGGGGCGATCGACAACCCGCTGTTCCGGAAGGTCGCCGCGCTGCAATTCCAGGGCGGCGGGCGGCGGAAGCTGCCGTTCGCCGATCCGGCTACGCTGCTCGATGCGCCCTACCGGCCCGATGCGTTCGACGGCGAGGGGCTCGCGGGGCTGGATGTCGCGCTGCTGGGCGTGCCGATGGATCTGGGCGTGACCAACCGTTCGGGCGCGCGGCTGGGGCCGCGGGCGGTGCGGTCGGTGGAGCGGATCGGGCCGTACGAGCATGTGCTGCGGATCGCACCGGCGATGAACTGCCGGTTCGCCGATATCGGCGATGTGCCGCTGCGCAGCCGCTACAGCCTGGAATCCTGCCACCAGGATATCGAGACGGCGCTGGCGCGCGTGGTGGCGGCCGGCGTGGTGCCGCTGTCGGTGGGCGGGGACCATTCGATGACCTATCCCATCCTGCGCGCGGTGGGGCGGGACCGGCCGGTGGGGCTCGTGCATATCGACGCGCATAGCGACACCGCCGGGGCGTATGAGGGGTCTCGCTTCCATCATGGCGGGCCGTTCCGGCAGGCGGTGCTGGACGGCGTGCTCGATCCGCGGCGGACCATCCAGGTCGGCATCCGCGGCTCCGCCGAATATTTGTACGAGTTCTCGACCGATTCCGGGATGACGGTGATCCATGCCGAGGAGGCTGCGGCAATGGGGATGGAGGAAGTGGCGGCGCGCGCCCGGGCGGTGATCGGGGAGGGGCCGTTCTATGTGTCGTTCGACATCGATTCGGTCGATCCAGGCTTCGCCCCCGGCACCGGCACGCCGGAGGTGGGCGGGCTCGCGCCGCGCGAATGCCTCACCCTGCTGCGGGGGCTCGCCGGGCTGCATCTGGTGGGCGGGGATGTGGTGGAGGTGGCGCCGCAGTATGACGCCACCAGCAATACCGCCCAGATCGGCGCGCAGATGCTGTTCCAGATCCTCTGCCTCGCCGCCCTGTCGCCCGCTCTGTCCTCTGCGCGGCGGGCATGACCGACACGGCCTGCCCGGCCGCGCTGCCGGGCTTCGCGGACCATCTGGCGGATGTGGCGGGCGGCATCCTGCGGGAGCAGGCGGGCCTGCCGCCGCAGGTGGAGATCAAGCCGGACGGCACGCCGGTGACCCAGGTGGACCGGATGGTGGAGCAGGCGGTGCGCGCCGAGATCATGCGCGCCTACCCGGGCCATGGCATCCTGGGCGAGGAGTTCCCGGCGCATCAGCCGGAGGCGGAGCATCTGTGGATCATCGATCCGCTGGACGGCACGAAGGAGTTCGTCCAGGGGTTGCCGCTGTTCGGCTTCCTCCTGGCGCTGGCGTGGCGGGGAGAGATCGTGCTCGGCCTGGCCGAGCAGCCGCTGCTGCGCCATCGCTGGCTGGGGGCGAACGGCCACGGCACCGTGTTCAACGGGCGGAAGGTGGCGGTGCGGCCGTGCAAGGCGCTGGCCGATGCGGTGGTGAGCACCCAGGGCTACGACACGTTCTGTCCTGCCCATCACGACCGGCTGCTGGCGTTGCGGCAGGCGGGGCGGTCCACGGTGGCGGCGGATTCGTTTTATGTGTTCGGGCTGGTGGCCAATGGCCGGGTCGATCTGGTCGCCTCGGACGGGTTCGCCCTGCATGATTATGCAGCCCTGGATGCCGTGGTACGCAATGCCGGCGGCGTGGTGACCGACTGGCAGGGGCGGCGGCTCACGCTCGAGTCCGACCGCAGCATCGTGGCGGCGGGGGATGCCGCACTGCTGCCGGCGGTTCTGCCGCTGCTGGATCGCGGGCCGCGGAAGAGCGCTTGACGCTCTCCACGGCGGGTTCTACACGCTGCGCCCTGTCGCTGCGGGTGTAGCTCAGTTGGTTAGAGCGCCGGCCTGTCACGCCGGAGGTCGCGGGTTCGAGCCCCGTCACTCGCGCCAGTGACCCGATCGATCGCCAGCCCATGAACGCGGGTTGGGCAGGGTTCCTCGCAGTCTCGTGTGCGGCACTGGATATCCCTGCCTTTTGTCCCGAAATCCTGGTTGCCGCCCCTCTGGCGGCGCCGGCATCATCGGTCTATGGTCCGGCAAATGCTGCGGCGCGGCAGGGGGGTTGCTGGAACCGGTGAAACCGGCGCCGGCGGCCTTGTTGCGGCGTAGCTGAGACGGAACGGAAAGGTCGGGGATGCAGCCCGTACTCGCCAACTACCTGCCCATCCTGGTGTTCATCCTCATCGCCGCGGTGATCGGCATCGCGCTGGTCGGCGGGTCGATGCTGGTGGCGCGGCAGAAGCCGTATGCCGAGAAGCTGTCAGCTTATGAATGCGGGTTCGAGCCGTTCGACGATGCGCGGCGGCGGTTCGACGTGCGGTTCTATCTGGTTGCCATCCTGTTCATCATTTTCGACCTGGAAGTGGCGTTCCTGTTCCCCTGGGCCGTCAGCCTGTCGCATATCGGGCTGTTCGGCTTCCTCTCGATGGTCGGCTTCCTGGCCGTGCTGACCGTCGGGTTCGTCTATGAGTGGTGCAAGGGCGCGCTGGACTGGGAATGAAGGGCTGGCATGAAGGTCTGGCGTGAAGGTCTGGGAGTGAGGGCATGAACACGAGCATCGCGACGACGCCGATCGCCTGGAACCGGGACGGGCTGCCGCCCGGCGAGGACCAGGATGCGGTGATCAAGGGCATTACCGGGGAGATCGCCGGCAAGGGCTTCGTGGTCGCGCAGCTCGACAGGCTGGTGAATTGGGCGCGCACCGGCAGCCTCTGGCCGATGACCTTCGGCCTCGCCTGCTGCGCGGTGGAGATGATCCACGCCTACATGCCGCGCTACGACCTCGACCGGTTCGGCATCATCCCGCGCGCGAGCCCGCGGCAGAGCGATGTGATGATCGTGGCCGGCACGCTGACCAACAAGATGGCCCCGGCGCTGCGCAAGGTTTACGACCAGATGCCGGAGCCGCGCTGGGTGATCTCCATGGGAAGCTGCGCGAACGGCGGCGGCTACTATCATTATTCCTATTCGGTGGTGCGCGGCTGCGATCGGGTCGTGCCGGTCGATATCTACGTGCCGGGCTGCCCGCCCACGGCCGAGGCGCTGGTGTACGGCATCCTGCAGCTCCAGAAGAAAATCCGCCGGACGGGGACCATTCTCCGTGGCTGAGACGGCAGCGATGGAGGCTCTCGCCGCCGCGGTGGCGCTTGTCCCCGGCGTGGCCGGGGCGTCGGTGGAGATCGGCGAGGTCGTCGCCCGCGCCGGACGCGACTCGCTCGCCGCGCTGATGACGACGCTGCGCGACGATCCGCGCTTCGCCTGCGAGCAGGTGATGGACATCTGCGGCGTGGACTGGCCGGAGCGGGAGGAGCGGTTCGATGTCGTCTACAACCTGCTCTCGGTCTCGAAGAACCATCGCATCCGGGTGATCGTGACCACCGACGAGACGCAGCCGGTGCCGTCGGTCTGCGGCGTGTGGCCGGTCGCCACGTGGTGGGAGCGGGAGGCGTGGGACCTGTTCGGCATCACTTTCTCCGGCCAGCCCGATCTGCGCCGCATCCTCACCGATTACGGCTTCGAGGGGCACCCCTTGCGGAAGGACTTCCCGCTGACCGGCTATGTGGAGGTGCGCTACGACGAGGAGCGCAAGGCGGTGGTGTACGAGCCGGTGAAGCTGACGCAGGATTTCCGCAGCTTCGATTTCATCTCCCCCTGGGAAGGCATGACGACGCTGCCGGGGGACGAGAAGGCGACGCGCGGGACCGGCAAGGCGGGGGGCTGACACGATGAGCGAGACCGCGGCCAGGACGAGCAAGACCATCGAGATCGACAGCCACGCGATCAATTTCGGTCCGCAGCATCCGGCCGCGCATGGCGTGCTGCGGCTGATCCTGGAGATGGATGGCGAGACGGTGGAGCGGGCCGATCCGCATATCGGCCTGCTGCATCGCGGCACCGAGAAGCTGATCGAATACAAGACCTACATCCAGGCCGTGCCGTATTTCGACCGGCTGGATTACGTGAGCCCGATGTGCGAGGAGCACGCCTTCGCGCTTGCCACCGAGAAGCTGCTGGGCATCGAGGTGCCGGAGCGCGGCAAGTGGGTCCGCACGCTGTTCGCCGAGATCACCCGCGTGCTGAACCATCTGCTGAACGTGACGACCTACGCGCTGGATGTGGGCGCGCTGACGCCGAGCCTGTGGGGCTTCGAAGAGCGGGAGAAGCTTCTGGAGTTCCACGAAGCGGCTTCGGGTGCGCGGTTCCATGCCAATTATTTCCGCCCCGGCGGCGTGGCAAAGGATCTGCCGGCCGGGATGGAGGAGCAGATCGGCGCCTGGGCCGAGACGTTTCCGAAATTCGTTGATGACGTCGAGGAACTGCTGACCGGCAACCGGATCTGGAAGCAGCGGACCGTCGATATCGGGATCATGAGTGCGGAGCAGGCGCTGGCCTGGGGCTTCACCGGCCCGTGCATCCGTGCCTCCGGCGTGCCGTGGGATCTGCGCCGGTCCCAGCCGTACGACATGTACGACCAGGTGAGTTTCGACGTGCCGGTGGCGCGGAACGGCGACTGCTACGACCGCTATCTGATCCGCATGGCGGAGATGCGGGAGAGCGTGAAGATCATCAAGCAGTGCCTGGCGAAGATGAAGCCGGGCCCGGTGAAGGTGCAGGACCGCAAGTTCACCCCGCCGACGCGCGGGGAGATGAAACGGTCCATGGAAGCGCTGATCCATCATTTCAAGCTGTACACCGAAGGCTTCCATGTACCGGCGGGTGCGACCTACACGGCCGTTGAATCGCCGAAGGGCGAGTTCGGCGTGTATCTGGTGGCAGACGGCACCAACCGGCCCTATCGCTGCAAGATCCGCGCGACCGGCTTTGCGCATTTGCAGGCGATCGAGGCGATGGCGAAGGGGCACATGCTGGCGGACACCGTGGCGATCATCGGATCGATCGACGTGGTGTTCGGCGAGATCGACAGGTGATCATGACCGATACGACACGGCACGCCGAGCCCGAAAGCTTCGTCTTCGACGCCGAAAGCGAAGCGCAGATCGCGGTGCATCTGAAGAAGTATCCGGCCGGGCGGCAGGCCAGCGCGGTGTTGCCGCTGCTCGACCTCGCGCAACGGCAGATGAAGCGCGCCACCGGCAGCGGATGGGTGCCGCGCGCGGCGATGGACGAGGTTGCCCGCGTGCTGCAGATGCCGCCGATCCGGGTGTACGAGGTCGCGACTTTCTATCTGATGTTCAACACGAAGCCGGTGGGGAAATTCCACCTGCAGCTTTGCACCACCACGCCATGCTGGCTGCGCGGATCGGACGATATCGTGCATGCCTGCCGGAAGTTCACCGGGATCGAGGGCTGGGGCGAAACGAGCGCGGATGGGATGTTCACGATGACCGAGGTGGAATGCCTGGGCGCCTGCGTGAACGCACCGATTCTGCAGGTGAACGACGATTTCTACGAAGACATGGACGCGGCGAATACCGAGGCCCTGCTGAGCGCGCTCAAGCATGGTGAGGCGCCGAAGCCCGGTTCCATGATCGGGCGGCAGACATCCGCACCCGTCGGCGGGCCGACCACACTGAACACCGTCGGCGGGCCGACCACGCTGACTGACACCGCGCCGGCGGAGTGAGAGCATGCTGAGCGACAAGGATCGCATCTTCACCAACCTGTACGGCGTGCATGACTGGCGACTGGCCGGCGCCCGCGCGCGCGGGGACTGGGACGGCACGGCCGCGATCATCGCGCGCGGGCGCGATGCGATCATCGAGGAGATGAAGGCTTCCGGCCTGCGCGGCCGTGGCGGCGCGGGATTCCCGACCGGCATGAAATGGTCGTTCATGCCCAAGCAGCCGGATGGCCGGCCTGCCTATCTGGTGGTGAACGCGGACGAGAGCGAGCCCGGAACCTGCAAGGACCGGGACATCATGCGCCACGATCCGCACAAGCTGATCGAAGGCAGCCTGATCGCGAGCTTCGCGATGGGAGCGCATGCCGCGTACATCTATATCCGGGGCGAATTCTATAACGAGGCGCTGAACCTCCAGGCGGCGATCGACGAGGCGTACGAGGCCGGGTTGATCGGGAAGAATGCCGCCGGGTCGGGCTGGGATTTCGATCTCTACCTGCACCGCGGGGCAGGGGCGTATATCTGCGGCGAAGAGACTGCGCTGCTGGAGAGCCTGGAAGGCAAGAAGGGCATGCCGCGGCTGAAGCCGCCGTTCCCGGCCGGCGTGGGGCTGTACGGCTGCCCGACCACGGTGAACAACGTGGAATCCATCGCCGTCGCGCCCGCCATCCTTCGCCGCGGGGCGGCGTGGTTCTCGGCACTCGGGCGGCCGAAGAACAGCGGCACCAAACTGTTCTGCATCTCCGGCCACGTGAACAAGCCGTGCAATGTCGAGGAGGAGATGGGCATTCCGCTGCGCGAGCTGCTGGAGCGGCATGCCGGCGGCGTGCGCGGCGGGTGGGACAATCTGCTGGGCGTAATTCCCGGCGGATCGTCCGTGCCGGTGCTGCCGAAGAGCATCTGCGACACCGTGCTGATGGATTTCGACAGCCTGAAAGATGTGAAGAGCGGCCTGGGCACGGCGGCGGTGATCGTGATGGACAGATCGACCGACATCATCAAGGCGATCGCCCGGCTTTCGCAGTTCTACAAGCATGAAAGCTGCGGCCAGTGCACGCCCTGCCGCGAGGGCACCGGCTGGATGATGCGGGTGATGAACCGCATGGTCGAGGGCCGGGCGGAGATTTCCGAGATCGATACGCTGGACCAGGTGACGCGGCAGGTGGAGGGCCACACGATCTGTGCCCTGGGCGATGCGGCTGCATGGCCTATCCAGGGGCTGATCCGGCATTTCCGGCCGGTGATCGAGGAGCGGATCGCGGCCTACAAGGCCGGGCGAGCGGCGCGGCCGATGCCGCTGGCGGCGGAGTAGGCGCATGGCGAATGTGAAGGTCACGGTTGACGGGATCGAGGTGGAGGTTCCCGCTGGCTCCGCGGTGATCCAGGCGTGCGAGGCCGCGGGCAAGGAAATCCCGCGCTTCTGCTACCATGACCGGCTGTCGGTGGCGGGCAACTGCCGGATGTGTCTCGTCGAGATCGAGAAGGCGCCGCCGAAGCCCTTCGCTTCCTGCGCCTATCCGGTGGCGGATGGCATGGTGGTGCACACCGACAGCAAGATGGTGCGCGCCGCCCGCCGCGGGGTGATGGAATTCCTGCTGATCAACCACCCGCTCGACTGCCCGATCTGCGACCAGGGTGGCGAGTGCGACCTGCAGGACCAGGCGGTCGGCTACGGGATGGACCATTCGCGCTATGCCGAGAACAAGCGCGCGGTGAAGGACAAGAACCTCGGCCCGTTGGTGAAGACGGTGATGACGCGCTGCATCCACTGCACGCGCTGCATCCGCTTCGCGACCGAGATCGCGGGCGTGCCGGAACTGGGCGCGACCTCGCGCGGTGAGAGCATGGAGGTGGGCACCTATGTCGAGAAGGCGCTGACCTCCGAGCTTTCGGGCAACCTGATCGACATCTGCCCGGTGGGGGCGCTCACCTCCAAGCCCTACGCCTTCGTCGCCCGTTCGTGGGAGCTGAAGAAGACCGACAGCGTCGATGTTCTGGATGCGGTGGGGGCGAACATCCGCGTGGATTCTCGCGGCCCGGAAGTGCTGCGCATCCTGCCGCGGCTGAACGAGGACGTGAACGAGGAGTGGCTGGGCGACAAGTCCCGCTTCGCGATCGACGGGCTGAAGCGCCGCCGGCTGGACAAGCCCTGGGTGAAGCGCGACGGGCGGTTGGTGCCGGCCACGTGGGACGAGGCATTCGCCGTGATCGCGGCGAAGTTCGTCGCCCTGCCGGGCGAGCGGATCGGCGCGATCGCGGGCGATCTGGTCGATGCCGAGGCGATGGTCGCGCTGAAGGACCTATTGGCCGCGCGGGGCTCGGCCAATCTCGATTGTCGGCAGGATGGTGCCGCGCTGGATGGGGGGCGGCGCGAGTTCTACCTGTTCAATACCTCCATCGCGGGGATCGAAGAGGCGGATGCGCTGCTGATCGTTGGCGCCAATCCGCGGCGGGAAGCACCGGTGCTGAATGCGCGCATCCGCAAGCGCATGCTGATGGGCAATTTCCCCGTGGCCGCCATCGGCCCGGTGGCGGAGCTGACCTATCATGTGGATTGGCTTGGCGAGGGGCCGGCGGCGCTTGGTGCGCTTCGCGCTGGCCAGGGCTTCGCCGAGGTGCTGAAGGCGGCAAAGCGGCCGATGCTGATCCTGGGCCAGGGCGTGCTGCGCCGGCCGGATGGGGCGGCGGTGCTGGCGGCGTGCTGGGATATCGCCGCCGCCACCGGCATGCTGAACGCGGATTGGCATGGCTTCAACGTGCTGCATACGGCGGCCGCGCGGGTGGGCGCGATGGATCTGGGCTTCCTGCCCGGCCCGGGCGGGAAGGACGTGGCCGGCATGCTGGGCGGCGGGGTCGATCTGCTGTGGCTGTTGGGGGCGGACGAGATCGACACCGCCCGTATCGGTGCCGAAACTTTCGTGATCTATCAGGGCCACCACGGCGACCGCGGCGCGGCGCGGGCGGACGTGATTCTGCCGGGCTCGGCCTATACCGAGAAGGATGGCACCTACGTCAACACCGAAGGCAGGGTGCAGCGCGGCGCGCTCGCGGTGTATCCGCCGGGAGAGGCGCGGGAGGACTGGAAGATCATCCGCGCCTTCAGCGCCGTGGCCGGCATGCAGTTGCCGTTCGATACGCTGGCCGATGTGCGCAGGCGGCTGGCCGAGGTGAACCCGTTGTTCGCGCGGATCGGTGAGTTGCGGCGCCTCGCCGGCACCGACGTCTCGGGGCCATCCGGCGATCCGGCGGCGATGGGCTCCGCCCCGTTCGCGCCGGCGGTGGAGAACTACTACCGCACGGACGCGATCAGCCGCGCGAGCCCGACAATGGCCGCGTGTACCGAAACCTACGTCACCCCCTCCCTCCAGGCGGCGGAGTAAGCGCGCATGCCGGCCTTCCTGAATACCCCTGCCGGGCAGGTGCTGCTGATGTTCGTGGAGGCGCTGGCGCTGCTCGTGCCGCTGCTGATCGCGGTCGCCTACCTCACCTACGCGGAACGCAAGGTTCTGGCGGCGATCCAGCTCCGCAAGGGGCCGAACGTGGTGGGGCCGTTCGGCCTGTTCCAGCCCTTCGCTGATGCGATCAAGATGATGATGAAGGAAACCATCATCCCCACCGGGGCTAACCGGCTGCTGTTCATAATGGCGCCGATCCTCACCTTCGGGCTGGCCATGATCGCCTGGGCCGTGATCCCGGTGAACAACCACTGGGCCATCGCCAACATCAACGTCGGCATCCTGTACCTGTTCGCGATCAGCTCGCTCGGCGTGTACGGCATCCTCATCGCCGGCTGGGCGAGCAATTCGAAATACGCGTTCCTGGGCGGGCTGCGTTCGGCCGCGCAGATGGTCAGCTACGAGGTGTCGATCGGCTTCGTGATGGTCTCGGTGCTGCTGTGCGTGGGCAGCCTGAACCTGAACGACATCGTGCTGGCGCAGCGGCACATCTGGTTCGCCGTGCCCTTGCTGCCGATGTTCGTCGTGTTCTTCGTCTCCGCCCTGGCGGAGACCAATCGTTCCCCGTTCGACCTGCCGGAAGGGGAGAGCGAGATTGTGGCGGGATTCTTCGTGGAATACAGCGCGATGAGCTTCGCGCTGTTCTTCCTCGGCGAATACGCGAACATGATCCTGATGAGCGCGATGACATCCATCCTGTTCCTGGGTGGCTGGCTGTCGCCGCTGCCGTTCGCCCCGTTCACATGGGTGCCGGGGCCGATCTGGTTCATCGTGAAAATCCTGGCCGTTCTGTTCATGTTCCTGTGGGTGCGCGCCACCTTCCCCCGCTACCGCTACGACCAGTTGATGCGCCTGGGCTGGAAGGTGTTCCTGCCGCTGTCGCTTGCCTGGCTCGTCATCACCGCAGGCGTGCTGATGGCGTTCGGGTGGCTGCCCCATGCTTGAATTGATCCGGATGAGGGTCTATCCCGCCCACCGAGAAGGAGCCTGAGGGATGGCATTCCTGGACCGAACCGCGCGCAGCCTGCTGCTGGGCGAGCTGGTGGGCGGCCTGGCGCTGACCTTGCGGTATTTCTTCAAGCCGAAGGCCACGCTGAACTACCCGCATGAAAAGAACCCGATCAGCCCGCGCTTCAAGGGGGAGCACGCGCTGCGCCGCTACCCGAACGGCGAGGAGCGGTGCATCGCCTGCAAGCTGTGCGAGGCGATCTGCCCGGCGCAGGCCATCACCATCGAGGCCGAGCCGCGCGACGACGGCTCCCGCCGCACCACCCGCTACGATATCGACATGACGAAGTGCATCTACTGCGGGCTGTGCGAGGAAGCCTGCCCGGTGGATGCGATCGTGGAAGGCCCGAATTTCGAGTTCGCGACCGAGACGCGCGAGGAACTGATGTACAACAAGGACAAGCTGCTGGCGAATGGCGACCGGTGGGAACCGGAGATCGCCAAGCGCCTGGAGCTGGATGCCCCCTACCGGTGAAAGGCCGCGCCGGCCGGTTCGGCGCGTTGAGCGTGCATGATGGGTCTGATCTGGATTGATGGGGCGCCCCGCCGATGATCGCGACGATCGCGTTCTATGTGTTTTCGATCATCCTTCTCGCCTCGGCGGTGATGGTGGTGACGGCGCGCAACCCCGTGCATTCGGTGCTGTTCCTCATCCTTGCCTTCTTCAACGCGGCCGCGCTGTTCCTGCTGGCCGGGGCGGAGTTCCTGGCGATGATCCTGGTCATCGTCTATGTCGGCGCGGTCGCGGTGCTGTTCCTGTTCGTGGTGATGATGCTGGATGTGAACTTCGCGCAGTTGCGCGAGGGGTTTCAGCGTTACGCCCCGATCGGGGCCGTGGTCGGGCTGATCCTGCTGGTCGAACTCGCGCTGGTTCTCGGCGGATGGAAGATCGCGCCGCAGGCCGTCAGCGGGCGGGGGGCGCCGATGCAGGGCGGCCTGACCAACACCGATGCGCTGGGGCGGCTGCTCTACACGCATTACATCTTCCTGTTCCAGACCGCGGGGCTGGTGCTGCTGGTCGCCATGATCGGGGCGATCGTGCTCACACTGCGGGACAAGCGCCCCTCCCGCCGGCAGAACATCGCGCGCCAGACGGCGCGCACCATGGCCGACACACTGGTGATGGTCGATATCGCGATCGGTGCGGGCGTGCAGGCCGGGGACATCCTTCGCCCGAAGCCCGCCGCGGCGCCGCCCGCGGAACCGGCGGATGCCGGGGACGGGGCGCACGGGCATGGCCATCACGCGCCGGAGGCACGCTGACATGCCGGTAAGTCTGGGTCACTTCCTCACGGTGAGCGCGATCCTGCTGGTGCTGGGCATTTTCGGCATCTTCCTGAACCGCAAGAACGTCATCGTCATCCTGATGTCGATCGAGCTGATCCTGCTCGCGGTGAACATCAACTTCGTCGCCTTCTCGGGCGCGCTGCACGATCTGGTCGGGCAGGTGTTCGCCATGTTCGTCCTCACCGTGGCGGCGGCGGAGGCGGCGATCGGGCTTGCGATCGTCGTCATCTATTTCCGCAACCGCGGGTCTATCGAGGTCGAAGACGTCACGCTGATGAAGGGCTGAGCCGTGATCTACGCCATCGCCGTATTCGCGCCGCTGCTCGGTGCCATCGTCGCCGGGCTGCTGGGGCCGGCCATCGGGGACCGTGCCAGCCGGGGCTTCTCGATCCTGTGCATGATCGTCGCCGCCGTCTGCGGCAGCGCAGCGCTGCTGCATCTGGTCGCGGCCGGCGCGCCGAGCGGGGTGGTTTCGCTTGGCACCTGGCTTTCGGTCGGGCAGCTCCATGTATCCTGGGCGCTGCGCTACGACACGCTCTCCGCGGTGATGGTGGCGATGGTCACCTTCGTCTCGACGCTGATCCATATCTACAGCGTCGGCTACATGAGCCACGACCGGACGGTGCCACGCTTCTTCAGCTACCTTTCGTTGTTCACCTTCGCCATGCTCATGCTGGTCACGGCGAACAACCTGCTGCAGCTGTTCTTTGGCTGGGAGGGTGTGGGCCTCGCGAGCTACCTGCTGATCGGCTACTGGTACGAGAAGCCGAGCGCCTGTGCGGCGGCGATCAAGGCGTTCATCGTCAACCGCGTCGGCGACCTCGGCTTCGCGCTCGGCATCGCGCTGATGTTTTTCCTGTTCCGTTCGATCTCGTTCCCGGTGATCTTCGATGCGATCGGCGCACACAAGGGCGCGACGTACACGCTGTTCGGCAGCGTGTTCCCGGCGTACGACGTCATCGGCATCCTGCTGTTCATCGGGGCGATGGGCAAATCCGCGCAGCTCGGCCTGCACACCTGGCTGCCGGATGCGATGGAGGGGCCCACGCCGGTCTCTGCGCTGATCCATGCGGCCACGATGGTGACGGCCGGGGTGTTCATGATGGCGCGGATGTCGCCGCTGATGGAATACGCGCCCGCAGCACTTGCGTTCGTGACCGTGATCGGCGCTTCCACGGCGCTGTTCGCCGCCACGGTCGCCTGCACGCAGAACGACATCAAGCGGGTGATCGCGTACTCGACCTGCTCGCAGCTCGGCTACATGTTCATCGCGGCCGGGGTGGGCGCCTTCCAGGCGTCGATCTTCCATCTCATCACCCATGCCTTCTTCAAGGCCCTGCTGTTCCTGTGCGCCGGCTCGGTGATCCATGCGATGTCCGACGAGCAGGACATGCGCAAGATGGGCGGCATCTGGAAGAAGATCCCGCTGACTTACACGACCATGTGGATCGGCAGCCTCGCCATCGCCGGCATCCCGTTCTTCGCCGGCTACTATTCGAAGGATGCGATCCTGGAGGCGGCTTTCGCCGCACATTCCGGCGTGGCCACCTACGGCTGGATCTGCGGCGTTGCGGGCGCCTTCCTTACTGCCTTCTACTCGTGGCGGCTGCTGATCATGACCTTCCATGGCAAGCCGCGGGCGGATGCGCACACCATGGCCCATGTGCATGAAAGCCCGCTGGTGATGACCGGTCCGCTCATCCTGCTCGCGATCGGCGCGGCGGTGAGCGGCTATCTGCTCCATGGGTTCTTCATCGGCGGCAACTGGCACGCCTTCTGGCGCAGCAGCATCTTCAACGCGCCGGGCAACCATATCATGACGGCGATGGATCACGTGCCGGCCTGGGCAAGCCTCACCCCCACCGTGCTGGGTGTGCTCGGCATTGCCACCGCCTATCTGTTCTACATGTTCGCGCCCGGCATCCCCGCGATGCTGGCGACCCGGTTCGCGCCGATCTACCGGTTCCTGCTGAACAAATGGTATTTCGACGAATTGTACGACGCGATCTTCGTGCGGCCGACGATCCGCCTGTCCCGCATCCTGTGGCATGTGGGGGACGAGACCATCATCGACGGCGTGCCCAACGGTGCGGCAAGCCTTGCCGTCGAGGGCTCGGTGCAGGTGGTGAAGGTCCAGACAGGCTCCATCGCCACCTATGCCTTCACCATGCTGATCGGCGTCGTGCTGCTGGTCGCCGTGTTCCTCCTGTTCCGGTAAGATCATGAACCAGGCCGGCTTTCCGCTGCTTTCACTGCTGACATGGCTGCCGCTGGTTGGCTGCGCGGTCATCATGTCCATCCGGGGGGATGAGCAGGTCGTCGCCGCCAACGCGCGCTGGGCGGCGCTGTGGACCAGCCTGATCGTCTTCGGCCTCAGTCTGGTGCTTTGGGTGAAGTTCGATCGGGCCGATGCGGGCTTCCAGTTCGTCGAATACATCCCGTGGCTGCCGGCCTATGGCGTGGGCTACCGGATGGGAGTGGACGGGATCAGCGTGCTGTTCGTGCTGCTGTCCACCGCGCTCACGCCCATCTGCATCCTGGCGAGTTGGGAGGCGATCACCTCGCGCGTGCGGGAATACATGATCGCCTTCCTGGTGCTGGAAACGATGATGGTGGGCATGTTCTGCGCCCTCGATTTCGTCGTCTTCTACATGTTCTTCGAGGGCGTGCTGATCCCGATGTACCTGATCATCGGGGTATGGGGCGGCCCGCGGCGGGTGTATGCGGCGGTGAAGTTCTTCCTCTTCACGCTGACCGGTTCCGTACTGATGCTGCTCGCGCTGCTCGCGCTGTGGTTCCATGCCGGTACCACGGATATTCCGGTACTGCTGCACACGCCGGTGCCGGCATCGATGCAGTTCTGGATATTCCTTGCCTTCCTCGCTTCCTTCGCGGTCAAGGTGCCGATGTGGCCGGTGCACACCTGGCTGCCGGATGCGCATGTAGAGGCGCCGACGGCCGGTTCGGTGATCCTGGCGGGCGTGCTGCTGAAGATGGGGGCTTACGGGTTCCTGCGCTTCTCGGTGCCGCTGCTCCCGCAGGCCTCGGCGGAATTCGCGCCGCTGATGTTCGCGCTCGGGGTGATCGCGGTCATCTACACATCGCTGGTCGCGCTCGCCCAGGCGGACATGAAGAAGCTGATCGCCTATTCCTCCGTCGCGCATATGGGCATCGTCATCATCGGTATCTTCACCTTCAATGTGGAGGGCACGGAGGGCGCGCTGTTCCAGATGCTCTCCCACGGCATCGTCTCAGGCGCGCTGTTCCTGTGCGTGGGCGTGGTGTACGACCGGATGCATACGCGGGAGATCGCGCGCTACGGCGGGATCGCCAGGCGCATGCCGAATTACGCGATGGTGTTCATGCTGTTCACCATGGCCAGCATCGGCCTGCCCGGCACGGCCGGATTCGTCGGCGAAATCCTGGTGATGTTCGGTGCGCTGCAGGTGAATTTCTGGGTGGCGATGCTCAGCGGCACCGGCATGATCCTGGGGGCGGCCTACATGCTGTACCTCTATCGCCGCGTCATCTTCGGCGCGCTGACCCGGATGGACTTGAAATCCATTCTCGACCTCAGCCCGCGGGAGGTGGCGATCTTCGCCCCGCTCGTGGTTCTCACGCTATGGATGGGGGTCTACCCGTCCAGCTT
>DATKQI010000234.1:0-2372 GCA_035532755.1 Acetobacteraceae bacterium | reverse complement strand
CTCGGCCTTCGCCTTCGCCTGGTAGGTTTTCAGGAACGCCATCGCCGCGGGCGTGGCGTAGCCCTTCACCGGAAGCCAGAAATCGTAGTCGGTGATGCCGTTCAGCAGCGGCCCCAGCGCGGCCTTGATCGGGGTGGATTGCAGCCCGACCATATCGCCGCCGAACAGGCGGGTTTTCAGCCCGGCCTCGGCCGCGGCGCGCACCATGCCGACCGAGTCAGGCGGGTAGGAGGCGACCATCACCACATCCGGATGGCGCGCCTGGATGGCGTGGATGATGGGCGAGAAATCGGCGGTGCTGGGCGGATAGGTCTGGTTATAGACCACCTTGAACCCGTTCGCCTTCGCCAGGGCCAGCGCGCCGGCAATCGCGTTCTTGGGGAACTCGGCATCGGCGCCCACCAGGGCGATGGTCTTCGGCTTCGGGTTCATCGCCGCGGCCACGGCGAAGAACGGCACCGAGAGCGACTGCTTGGGGTGCGGCCCGCCGGTCGGCACGATCGAGAAATACCGATCGTAATGGAACTGGCTGTTCACCGCGAGGCCGAGCAGCGAGAGGAACATCTTGTGATGCGCCATGACGATCGGCATCGCCGGGGCGATGATGTTGGTCGCGTAGGCGCTGACCACGATATCGACGTGATCCACGTCCAGCAGCTTGGTGTAGATGCCCGGCACCAGCGCCGGATTGGACTGGTCGTCGTAGTAGTCGAGCTTCACCGGCCGGCCCAGCAGCCCGTCCTTGGCGTTGGTCTGCGCCGCCCAGATCTGCATCGCCAGCAGCGCGGCCTTGCCGTTCGCGGCGAGCCCGCCGGTGAGCGACATGGAGAAACCGATGGTGATGGGTTTGCCGGCCGGCGCGGCCTGGGCCGTGTGCCGCGCGGCGCCGGTCAGCGCCAGCGCGCCTCCCACCACCGAGGCGAGCGCGGCCCGCCGCAGCATGTGCGTAAGACGGGACATTCCGTTTTCCTCCCTCCAGGATATTTCGTTGGCGGCACCCTAGCGCGTCCCGGGCCACGATGCCAGAGGGGAGGGGAACGGATTGCTCCGCGGCACAGGGCAGGCGCTGAATCGTTGACGCCGCGGGGGCAACTTGCTACCGACCCTTCCCGTTGCGGGGACGGGGCCCCCGATCCGCCGGCTGCGCCTTCGCTTCGTTGGAGAAACGGTCATGGCTGCGGATCAGGATCGTTATCATCTCGCCTGGCTGCTCGGGATCATTCTGTTTGCGATGGCCCTTCGGCTCCTGTTCGCCCCCTGGCTCTCGGGTAATGACGACCTCTCGCTCGGCTATTCGGCGCTCGACCTGCTGCAACACGGCTGGACCGTTCCCGGTGGAAATTATGGCGCGGATTACGGGATCATCGTGCCGCTCGCCGGGGTATTCGCGCTGTTCGGCGTCGGCACGATGCAGCTCGCCCTGCCGTCCCTGATCTATGCGGTTGTCGGTATCTACGTGGTCTATCGGATCGGCGCGCTGATGTTCGATCCCGCGATCGGGCTGTGCGGCGCCGCCGCCCTCGCGCTGTTTCCGATGGCGGTGGAATTCTCGACCCTGTCGTTTCCAGACCAGCCGCAGGGCGTGGTGCTCGGCCTCGCCTTCCTGTGCGTGCTGCGCGCCCGGCGCGCGACGGATGGGCGGGGCGGGCTCGGCTGGGCGTTCGCGGCGGGGGCCTGGTGGGCATTCGGCTACTACGTGCGGATCGATTCCTTTTTCATGGGCTTCGTATTTCTGCTGGCGCTCGGCCTCGGCTATCTGTCCTGGCGGCATTTGTTCGTGATCGGCGCCGTGGCCTTGCTGCTGGTGGGGGTGGAGCTTGCGATCTTCGCCCATGTCACCGGCAATCCCTTCTACCACGCACGGCTCGAGCATCTGGCCAGCGCGGAAGTGCTGTCGCCGACGATGAACTACCGCAACCTCCTGAGCTATCCGAAGTTCATGTTCGTCACGCCCTATGAATCCGGGCTGCAATTCTATCTGCTCGTCGCCGCGCTTCTGCGCGTCGCGTTCCGCCCACGGCGCGCCACGGTGATGCTAGCGGGTTGGGTCGGGATTTTCCTAGTCTGGCTGTGGTTCGGGGTCGATCCGTTCGCTCACCCGATCCAACTCAAGGCCCAGCTGGGCCGCTACCTGCTCAGCTTCTGCGTGCCGATGAGCGTGCTGATCGGCTGGTTGTTGGTCGATCTGCACCGTGCCGGTCGGCGCGCGCTCGCGTTCGCCGTGGGCGCCGCGGCGATCGCGGTTGCGATTCCGTTCATGCAGTTCAATCTGTTGAACTTCGAACCGGCCCTGGCGACGGTCCGCGCAACCGAGGCCGCGCGCCGTCACGGCTGGTTTCCCCTCTATACCGATTCGCAAAGCAGCGGCATCG
>DATKQI010000233.1:0-6580 GCA_035532755.1 Acetobacteraceae bacterium | reverse complement strand
ATGGCAATGCGTGTCCACCCCGCCCGGCATCACCAGCAGCCCGCCCGCATCCATCGTGCGCGCGCCGGCCAGCCCATCGCCCAAGGCGGCGATGCGGCCGTCCTTGATGCCCACGTCCGCACGGAAGGTCTCGGCGGCGGTCACCACCGTTCCGCCACGCACCACGAGATCGAACTCGGCCATGCATCCCTCCTGTCCTCGCTTGTGCAGTGCAGCGGTTTTCCTCCGCGCCCGCAAGCCGGCTTGCCTCGGCGCGGCATCGGGTGAACGATCGGGGCAGCCGAGGAGAGCTTCATGGAATACACCCCCCCGCCCCATACCACCCAGCACTGGCAGGTCGCCAAGCCCGCCGCCACCGGCAGGCGCGGCATCGTCGCCGCGCAGGCGCGCGGCGCGGCCGAGGCGGGCGTCGCCATCCTGGAGGCGGGCGGCAACGCGGCCGATGCGGCGGTGGGCACCGCGCTCGCGCTCGCCGCGCTGGAGCCGTGGAACTCCGGCCTCGGCGGCATCGGCTTCGCGCTGGTGCAGCCGGCCGGCGCGCCTGCGGCGGAACTGCTGGATTTCGGGCCCGTGGCCCCGCGCGGGCTCGATCCGTCCCGCTTCAAGCTCACCGGGCGGATGAAGCAGGATCTGTTCGCCTGGCCGGAGGTGGAGGGCGATGCCAACATCCACGGCCCGCTGTCCTTCGCCGTGCCGTCCTCCGCCGCCGGCTATGCCGAGATGCACCGCCGCTGGGGAAGGCTGCCGCTGGCCGAGGTGATGGCCCCGGCCATCGCGCTCGCCCGGCGCGGGCTGGCGGCGGACTGGGTCACCACGCTCAAGATCGCCAATTCCGCCGCCGTGCTGCGGCTGTATCCCGAAAGTGCCCGCATCTACCTCCCGGGCGGGCTGCCGCCGGTCGCGCCCTACCAGGGCAGCCCCGGCTTCTTCCGCCTCGGCGCCCTGCCCGCCACGCTGGAACGGCTGGCGCGCGCCGGCTTCGATGATTTCTACCGGGGCGAGATCGCCGCGAGCCTGATCGCAGATGTCGCGGCGATGGGTGGGGTGCTCTCGGCCGAGGATCTGCGCGCCTGCGCCCCGCGCGTGGGGCCGGCCACCGCCCTGCCCTGGCGCGGGCGGACCCTCCAGGTCGCGGGTGGGCTGACGGCCGCGCCCACCTTCGCCCGCGTGCTGGCGCAGATGGAGGGCGCACCCTGGCCGGCGCGGCCGGATGCCGGCTGGTTCGTCGCCCTCGCCCGGGCGATGAAGCAGGCCTATGCCGAACGTCTCGCGGGCCTGGGCGAAAGCGAGCCGCGCGCCGCTGAAAGCTGCACCACGCACCTCACCGTATGCGACGCCGAGGGGGGCATGGTAGCGCTGACATCCACGCTGCTTTCCTCCATGGGCAGCCGCGTGGTGCTGCCCGGCACCGGCGTGCTGATGAACAACGGGGTGATGTGGTTCGACCCGCGGCCCGGCCAGCCGAATTCCCCCGCGCCGGGCAAGCGGCCGCTGACCAACATGTGCCCGGTCATCCTGATGGAGAACGGCCGGCCGGTGCTGGCCGCCGGCGCATCCGGCGGGCGGCGCATCCTGGCCTCCGTGGCGCAGATGCTCTCCTTCGTCGCCGGCTTCGGGATGGACCTGGAACAGGCCGCGCACCACCCGCGCATCGATGTGTCGGACCCCGGCCACGTGAACGCGGACCGGCGGCTGCCGGCCGATGTGCTGGCGGCCCTCGCCGCCGACGGCCCGGTGGAGGTGGTCGATCACGGCGTGCTGCCGGTGAACTTCGCCTGCCCCAACCTGATCGTCCGGCACGCCGACGGCACCCGCGGCGGCATCACCGATGCGATGTCCCCCTGGTCCGCCGCGCTGGCCCAGCCGGGCGCGGCATCCGCATGAACGGCACCGACCCCGCCCTGATGAGCGCCGAGGACCTGCTCGGCCTTTACGCCAGCCGCGAACTGTCTCCGGTGGAGGCATTGCAGGCGGTCACCGCGCGCGTCGCCCGGCTCAACCCTGCGCTCAACGCCTTCGTGGTGATGAACCCGCAGGCGTTGGCGGCGGCCGAGGAAAGCGCGCGGCGATGGCACGCCGGCCGGCCGCTGGGGCTGCTGGACGGGGTGCCGTGCACGGTGAAGGACCTCGTCGATCTCGCGGGCTTCCCCACCCGCCGCGGCAGCCGGCTGACCGATCCCGCGCCGGTTGCGCAGGACGCGCCGGGCGTGCTGGGGCTGAAGGCGGCCGGCGGGGTGATCCTGGGCAAGACGACCACCACCGAATTCGGCTGGAAATCCCCCGGTGACTGCCCGCTGACCGGCATCACCCGCAACCCGTGGGACCGCACCCGTTCCCCCGGCGGCTCCTCCGCCGGGGCGGGCACGGCGGCGGGGGCGTGTTTCGGGCCGCTGCATATCGGCACCGATGCCGGCGGATCGATCCGCATTCCGGCCGCGTGGTGCGGGGTGGTGGGGCTGAAGCCGAGCTTCGGGCGGGTGCCGCAATGGCCGCTGGGCGCCTTCGCCCCGGTGGCCGTGGCAGGGCCGATGACGCGCACCGTGCGCGACGCCGCGCTGATGCTCTCGGCCCTCGCACGGTTCGACCCGCGGGACCCGTTCTGCCTGCCCGACGACCCGCGCGACTGGCGTGACGGCATCGAGGATGGCGTGGCCGGCCTGCGGGTGGGCGTGCTGCCCCGCCCCGGGTTCGACGCCCCGGTGGACGCGGACGGCGTGGCCGCCGTGGAGCAGGCCGCCGCGATGCTGACCGAGGCGGGGGCGAGCGTGGAGGAAGCGAAGGTGGGCCTGCCGGATACGCGGGCGATCTTCGGCCGGGTGTGGGGCGTGGCGCTCGCGAAGCTCGTGCATTCCTTCCCCGAGGCGCAGCGGAGCCTGCTCGACCCCGGGCTGCTGGAGGTGGCCCGCGCCGAATCCGGCTTCTCGGCGATGGAGTTCATCGGCGCCGAGGCGCTGCGCATCGAGGCCGCGCACGCCATGGCGCTGCTGCACCTGCGCTATGATCTGGTGCTGTGCCCCACCGTGCCCGCCGGCCCGCCGCTGGCTGACGCGCCGACCGAAAACCCGGTGGAGGCGCTCTGGACGCGCTGGGCGCCCTGGACCTTCGCCTTCAACCTCACCCGCCAGCCGGCGATCGCCGTGCCGATGGGGCCGGGGGTGGACGGGATGCCGCGATCGGTGCAGATCGCCGGCCCGCTGTACCGGGACGATCTGGTGCTGCGCGCCGCCCGCGCGATCGAGCTGGCCGCGCCGTTCGCGGTGGCGGAGCTGTGAAATGAAACGGGCCCCGGTAGTGCCGGGGCCCGCATCAACGCGATATCAAGATATGCTTATATCCGGTCAGCTCCGGCGGTTGCCCATGAGCTGCAGAAGCATCATGAACAGGTTCACGAAGTTCAGATACAGGCCCAGCGCATCGTACACGCTGCGCTTCGCCGCCATCTCCGGGCCGAAACTGTAGCCGAACTGCACGTAGTCCGCCTTGATGCGCTGCGTGTCGTAGGCGGTGAGGCCGGTGAAGACCAGCACGCCGATCACGCTGATGGCGAACTGCATCATGGTGGATTGCAGGAAGATGTTCACCACGCTCGCGATCACGACGCCGATCAGCCCCATGATGAGGAAGCTGCCGAAGCGGCTGAGATCGGCCTTCGTGGTGTAGCCATACAGGCTGACGGCCGCGAAGGTCGCGGCGGTGATGAAGAATACCTCCACGATCGAGGTCTGGGTGTAGATCAGGAAGATGCTGGTCAGGCTGGCGCCCATCAGCGCGCAGAAGGCCCAGAACAGGCTTTGCGCCGCTGTTTTCGACAGCTTGTTCACGCCGAAACTGAGCACCATCACGAAGCCGAGCGGCGCGATCATGGCGATGAAGGCGAGGCCGCTGGGCTGGCGCACCAGGGCGCCGGACTGCGTCATCACCGCGGGGTAGAAGGCGTTCATCAGCGCGGTGTGGGAGATGCCGTAGGCCACGATGCCGGTGAGCAGCAGGCCGGACGCCATCCAGTTGAACACGCGCAGCATGTAGGCGCGCAGCCCCTCGTCGAGCACCGCCGCGGAGGTCGCGGCGGAAGCCCGGTAGGTGCGGGTATCGGGACTGTAAGCCATGGTTCGAAACTTCCCTCTCACATGCGGCCCGGCGCGCGGCCGGTTTTCCGCCTTCGGTATCTTGTAGCACGAAATCCGCCGCGCAAGCGAAATCGGCTTAAATTCGGCGTCATCCTGCTCATTGCGCAGCCTATTCATTGCGCAGCCTGGGCGCGGCCTTCGCCCGCAGCGCCGCCTCGGTGCCCGCGAAGCCGAACAGCAGCATCAGGGCCACGCTGCCCGCCACGGTGGCGGCCAGGATGGCGGGCTGGAAGTGCCAGGGGGCGAAGAACACGTAGCGCACCACCACGAAAGCCCCGGCGGTGCCGATGGCGGCCGCGATCAGCCCGGCGGCGGCGCCGACGATGCCGAATTCCACCAGCCATGCGGCGCGGATCTGCGCCCGCGTGGCCCCCAGCGTCTTCAAAATCACCGCCTCCCCCACCCGCCGCTGCTGGCCGGCCGCCACCGCGCCGGTGAGCACCAGGGCCCCGGCGGCGAGCGCGAGGCCGCCGAGCCCGGCCACCGCCGCGCCGAGCTGGGAGAGCAGGGCGGCTACCGCCTGCAACACATCGGCCACGCGGATGCCGGTGACGTTCGGCAGCGCGTCGCTCACCGCGCGCAGCACCGCGCCCTGGTCCGGCGGGGCGACGCGGACGGTGGCGATGGTGGTGTGCGGGGCGCCGGAGAGCAGGCCGGGCGAGGCGATCATGGCGTAGTTCAGCGACAGGCTCTGCCACGCGATCCGGCGCAGGCTGGCGACGCGCAGCACGATATCCCGCCCCAGCACGTTCACCGTGATGGTGCCACCGAGCTTCACGCCCCAGCCCTGGGCCAGATGCGCATCGAACGACACGAGCGGCGGGCCTGCATAGGCCGCCGGCCACCAGGAGCCGGCGACCAGCTTCGTGCCCGGCGGCGGGGTGGCGGCGTAGGTGAGCCCGCGATCCCCGCGCAGCGCCCAGCGCGTGTCTGCCGTGGCATGCACCTGCGCGGCCGGCACGCCGTTCACCGCCACCACGCGGGCGCGCAGGTTGGGGGCGTAGGCGATGCTCTGCACCCCTGTCTGGCGGTGCAGCAGGCCCAGGAAGGGCTGCAGTTCGGCCGTCTGGATGTCGATGAAGAAGAAGCTCGGCGCCTCGCCGGGCATCTGCTGGCCGATCTCGTGGCGGATGTTGCCCTCGATCAGCGCGACGGCGGCGAGCGTGGTGAGCCCCAGCCCGACCGAGACCAGCATCAGCGCCACGCCCGAACGCGGCCGGTGCAGGTTGCCCACGCCCAGTTGCGCCCAGGCAAGGGTGGGGCGGGGCAGCGCGCGGGCGATCCCGACCAGGGCCGCCGCGCCGAGGCGGAAGACCAGCAGCGTGGCGGCCGCGCCGGCGCAGAACCAGAGCGCGAACCGCGGTTCGGGCGCCGCCGCCACTGTTAGCGCTACCAGCGCGGCGACCAGCGCGGCCTGAACGGCGAGCAGCGGCGGAGTGGGGCGGATGCTGGCCGGCAGCACCGCGTCGCGGAACAGCGCCGCGCCGGGGATGCGGGCGGCGCGGGCGAGCGGCCAGAGGGCGAAGCTCGCCGCTGTCAGCAACCCGAACAGCGCGGCGAGGCCGAGCGGGGCCCAATAGATGCCCTCCACCGGCGGCACCGGCAGAACGTTCTTCAACAGGGATGCCGCCACCAGCGGCAGCACCGCGCCCGCGGCGAGCCCGGCGAGGATGCCGAGGCTGCACAGCGCGAGGAGCTGGACCGCGTAGCTGCCTGCGATCAGCCGGGCCGAGGCGCCGAGACAGCGCAGCGTGGCGATGCTGCGCGCACGACCCTGCAGCCAGGCCTGCACGCCGTTGGCGACGCCGATGCCGCCGACCAGCAGCGCGGTCAGCCCCACCAGCGTCATGAAAATGCTCGTGCGGTCGAGGAAGCGCTGCACCTCCGGCGCGGCGTGGGCGGCATCGCGGATGCGCCAGCCCTGGCCCGGGAAGGCGGCGTGGAGGGCGCGTTCGACCTTCGGGACGTTCGTTCCGGCCGGGAACGCCGCGCGCAGGGTGAAATCCACCAGCGCGCCGGGGACGATGAGCTTCGTCGCCGGCAGGGCGGCGGTGGCGATCAGGACCCGGCCGCCGAGGATGCCGGGGCTCGCGATGCGGTCCGGTTCCTCGGAGATGAGCCCGCGATAGGTAAAGCCGGCCGCGCCCAGGTGGACGATCGCGCCGGGTTTCAGGCCGAGGCGCTGGGCCACGATGGATTCGGTGACGAGGCCGAAGCCACGGGTGGCCGCGGCCGGGCGCATCGGCGGGGCGAAGGCGGCGTGGCCCACCAGCGGCCACGCGCCATCCACCGCCTTCACCGCGACCAGCAGGCTGCGATGGCCGGGCGCGCGCAGCATGGAGCGGAACTGCACGACATGAGAGAGGCGCGCCCCGCGCGCGCGCAACCACGCATCGAGCGCGGCGGGCAGCAGGGCGGAGCCGGTTTCGACCGAGAGATCCCCGCCCAGGATG
>DATKQI010000232.1:0-6966 GCA_035532755.1 Acetobacteraceae bacterium | reverse complement strand
CAGCCATAGCGGGATTCGTCCGTGCGTGGCCCTTGAAACCGCTCGGCCGTTATCCCGCAAGGCGTCCATGGCCTGGCCCTACGGCGCCGGCTTCACCACCGTGCCGGGGCCCGGCGCCACGGGCTGCATCGACCCGACATTCGGGGCCGTATTGGCAGGCTGCGCTACGCCGGGGCCAGGCGGCGCAGCCGACATCGAGCCGACGTTCGGAGCATTGTTGGCAGGCAGCGGCGCTCCAGGGCCCGGAGGCTGAGGCTGCATGCTGCCCACGTGCTTCGCGGACAGCCCGTTGGCGCAAGCGCCCAACCCGATCGTCAGCAGCAACGCCGCAGCCAGCCTGGGCGCGTGGCGGATTGTCATGATCCAGATGCGAGAAATATATGTCATCACAGATGTCCTTATTTTTCTTACCTAGGACGTTACAAAATCTTGTCATGGCAAGTCAAAGCCAAATCATGCCAACCGGCCGAAGTGCTGGCTCTCCATTCGTCATGCCGGCGAAGGCCGCCATCCAGGCCCATCGCCCGGACGATCTGGGGAGGTTCCTGGATTCCCGCTTTCGCGGGAATGACGGCAATGGGTCAATACTTTCACCCGTTGGCATCGCCGCACTCTTCAGGGCCTATCCTGAAAGTCTGGATTCATGATGGGGCGTATGCGGCTGGGGCACGCACCGGTGCGCGCATCGCACGATTGCCAGTCTCCATAATGTATGCAACTGAATACAAAATGGCGAAAAGGGCGCAGCGAGGCATGGCCGATCTCGCGCAAACGTTCGATGTGGCGGTGATCGGCGGCGGCAACGCCGCGCTGTGCGCGGCCATCACCGCGCGCGAGGCCGGGGCATCGGTGGTGGTGCTGGAGCATGCGCCAAGGGCGATGCGCGGCGGCAACAGCCGGCACACGCGCAACCTGCGCGCCATGCACGCGGCACCCACGAAGGTGCTGACCGAGGCCTATCTGGAAGACGAATACTGGGATGACCTGCGCCGCGTGACCGGGGGCGAGACGGATGAGGCCCTGGCGCGGATGACCATCCGCGCCTCCGCCGGGCTCGCCCCGTGGATGGAGCGGTGCGGGGTGCATTTCCAGCCCTCGCTCACCGGCACGCTCAGCCTTTCGCGCACCAACACCTTCTTCCTCGGCGGCGGCAAGGCATTGGTGAACGCCTACTACGCCCATGCCGAGCGGCTGGGCGTGGCGATCCTCTATGATACCGAGGTGCAGACGGTGATGATGGAGGATGGGTTCGTGCGCGCGGCCACCGTGGCCTGCCGCGGCTTCCCCGCCACCATCCACGCCCGCGCCTTCGTCGCCGCGGCCGGCGGGTTCCAGGCGAATATCGGCTGGCTGAAGCAGTATTGGGGGGAGGCGGCGGAGAACTTCCGCATCCGCGGCACGCCCTACGCCCAGGGCACGGTGCTGAAGGCGCTGCTCGCCGAGGGCGTGGTCCCGGTGGGCGATCCCACGCAATGCCACGCGGTCGCGATCGACGCTCGCGCGCCCCGCTTCGACGGTGGCATCGTCACCCGGCTCGATTGCGTGCCGTTCAGCATCGTGGTGAATCGGGATGCGCGCCGCTTCTACGACGAGGGCGAGGACGTGTGGCCGAAGCGCTATGCCATCTGGGGCCGGCTGGTCGCGCAGCAGGAGGGCCAGATCGCATGGTCCATCTTCGATGCGAAGGCCGAGACGCTGTTCATGCCCTCGGTGTTCCCGGCGATCCAGGCCGGCAGCATCGGTGAACTCGCGGCGAAACTCGGCCTCGATCCGGCGGCGCTCACCGCGACGGTGCGGAATTACAACGCCGCCGTGCAGCCCGGCCCGTTCGATCCCACGCGGCTCGACGGCTGCGCGACCACCGGCCTCACCCCGCCCAAAACGCATTGGGCGCGCACGATCGATACGCCCCCCTTCATCGGCTACCCGCTGCGCCCCGGCATCACCTTCACCTATCTCGGCGTGCGAGTGGACCAAGGCGCGCGGGTGCAGATGCAGGACGGCAAACCGGCCGCGAACCTGTTCGCCGCCGGGGAGATCATGGCCGGCAACATCCTCGGCCGTGGCTACCTCGCCGGCTTCGGGATGACGATCGGCACGGTGTTCGGACAGATCGCGGGGCGGGAGGCAGCCAAACATGCACGCAACTGACATGCACGCAACTGAAGCAACCGCCGAAGCGGTGCGGGCGATGGAGATCTGCAACGCCTGCCGCTACTGCGAGGGGTTCTGCGCCGTATTCCCGGCGATGGAACAGCGGCGCGCATTCTCCACCGCCGATGTCGATTACCTCGCCAACCTCTGCCACAACTGCCGTGGCTGCTACTACGCCTGCCAATACGCTCCGCCGCACCCGTTCGGCATCAATCTGCCGCAGACCTTCGCCGAGGTGCGCGCCGACAGCTACGAAGCCCACGCCTGGCCCGCGCCGCTCGCCCGGCTGTTCCGCCGCAACGGCACGGTCGTCTCGGTGGCCACCGCGGGCGCCATCGCGCTCGTGCTGCTGCTGGCGATGGGGCTGCGCCCGGCGGCCACTCTCTACGGCGCGCATCGCGGCCCCGGCGCGTTCTATGCCGTGATCCCGTGGGGCGTGATGGCGGCCGTGGCAGGGGCGAGTTTCCTCTATGCACTGCTTGCCATCGCCATCGGCGTGCGCCGGTTCTGGCATGCCGCCGGCCCCGAAGCGCCCATCGGGGCATCCGCGCTCGCCCGCGCGGCCATGGATGTGCTCACCCTGCGCAACCTCGGCGGCGGCGGGCATGGCTGCAACGATCGGGACGAAGGGTTCACCCAGGCGCGGCGGCATCTGCACCACGCGCTGTTCTACGGCTTCCTGCTCTGCTTCGCCGCCACCGTGGTTGCCACGGTCGAGGCCGATCTGCTCGGCCGGCCCGCCCCCTATCCCGTCTTCAGCCTGCCGGTGCTGCTGGGCACGTTCGGTGGGCTGGGGCTGATCGCGGGCTGCGCGGGGTTGATCTGGCTGAAGATCGTGGCAGACCCCGAACCGGCCGCACGCCGCGTGCTGGGCGGGGAGTACGCGCTGCTGGTGCTGCTGCTGCTCGCCGCCGTCACCGGGTTGCTGCTGCTCGCGCTGCGCGCCACCGCCGCGATGGGGATCGCCCTTTCGGTGCACCTGGGCGTGATCCTGGCGCTGTTCCTCGCGCTGCCCTACAGCAAGTTCGTCCATGGCCCCTACCGCTCTGCCGCTCTGCTGCGATTCGCGGCAGAACGCACCCGCCAGTTGCAACCGCCGCCAGCCTGAAAACGGGGAAAGAAATGTCAGACATCAGCGCAAGACTGGACCGGCTGCCGATCACCTCGCTGCACCGGATCGCCGTCGCCGCCCTCGCCTTCGCCTATTTCTTCGAATTGGGGGATCTCAGCACCTTCGCCTTCTCCGCCCCCGGCATCATGAAGGCCTGGCACATCCCGGTCAGCGCGGTGGCGCTGATCACCTCGGCGAGCTTCGGCGGCATGTTTATCGGCGCGGTCTCGGGCGGCTGGTTCGCCGATCGGTTCGGGCGCAAGCGCGGCTTCATCATCTCCATCCTGATCTACACGCTGTTCTCGCTGCTCAACGCCTTGTCGTGGAACGTGGCCACGCTCGCCATCTTCCGCTTCCTCACCGGCGTGGGCCTGTCGGGGATGACGGTGATCGCCAACACCTATGTCAGCGAGTTCTTCCCCGCCCGGGTGCGGGGCAAGTACATGGGGCGGATCGTCACCATCGGGCTGATCGGCATTCCCGCCACCGCCTGGGTCGCGCGCTTCGTGGTGCCGATGGCGCCCTGGGGCTGGCGGCTCGTGTTCGTGTGGGGCGCGCTCGGCATCTTCGCGCTCATCATGGCGGCGCGCATGAAGGAATCGCCGCGCTGGTACCTGCGCCATGACGACCCGGCGCGGGCCAACGCCATCGTCGCCGAACTCGAAGCCGCCGCCGTCGTCGAATATGGCACGCTGCCGCCGGTACGCCCCGTGGCGGCCGAACCCGCCCCCGCCGCCGGCACGCTTGCCCTGCTGTTCGAGGGCAAGCAGATCGGCCGCACCATCATCCTGCTGCTGGTCTGGATCTTCCAGACGCTGGGGTTCTATGGCTTCGTCGCCTGGGTGCCGACGCTGCTGGTGCAGCACGGCTTCTCGCTCGTGCAGTCGCTCAGCTACACAAGCCTCATCGCCATCTGCAACCCGATCGGCTCCCTCATCGCGTCGGACCTCGTGGAGCGGTTCGAGCGCAAATGGTTCATCACGATCGACGGCATCCTCATCGCCATCTTCGGCGTGGGCTACGGCCTGTCCTTCTCGCCGGTGTTCATCGTGCTGTTCGGCGCGCTGGTGGTGATGACCATCCAGGGGATGGCCGTCGCCCTTTATACCTACACGCCCGAGCTGTACCCGACGGAGGTCCGCTCCTCCGGCATGGGTCTCACCTACGGCGTCGGCCGGCTCGCGAACGTCGCCGGGCCGTTCTTCGTCAGCACCATCTTCGCCGCCGCCGGATACCTCAGCGTGTTCGTCTATATCGCCGCGTGCTGGCTGGTCGTCGCCCTGGTGGTCGGCCTTTTCGGCCCCACCACCACCGGCAAGCCGCTGGAGGTGCTGGAATAGGAGGAACGGCCAGGGCCAAACCCTGGCCGCCGCTCCGAAACCCGCCGCGTCACTTCCGCGCGGCGGCGATGCTCCGGGCAATGGCGGCCTCGGCCGCGGCACGGTCGGCCCAGCCGGAGATCTTCACCCATTTGCCCTTCTCCAGGTCCTTGTAATGGGTGAAGAAGTGCTCGATCGCGTCGCGGGTGATCTGCGGCAGGTCGGTCGCCTCGCTCACGGCGCTGAACTGCGGATGGATCTTGTCGTGCGGCACGCAAATGATCTTCTCGTCCTGCCCCGCCTCGTCCTCCATCAGCAGCAGCCCGATCGGCCGGGCGCGGATCACCGCGCCGGGCACCACGGCGGCCGGGGTCAGCACCAGCGCGTCCGCCGGGTCTCCGTCGTCGGCCAGGGTGTTGGGGATGAAGCCGTAGGCGGCGGGATAGGCCATGGGGGTGAACAGGAACCGGTCCACAACCACCGCGCCGGATGCCTTGTCCACCTCGTATTTCACGGCCGAGCCCTGCGGGATCTCGATCACCACGTTGATGTCGGTGGGCGGGGTCTTGCCGGTGGCGATCTTCGCTACGTCCATGGGGGTTCCTCTATGATCTGGCGGGCCGGGGTCTGGCGGGGGCGGACCATAGCGGCGGGGCCGGTGCTTGCCAACGCGCCCAAGCTCGGGTCACATCGGCCCTCACTTCTTGCGCCGTGCTTCATGCGCCCGTAGCTCAACTGGTCAGAGCTGGCCGCTCATAACGGCCTGGTTGCAGGTTCGAGTCCTGCCGGGCGCAGTTGCCCCGCGCGCGCGCCGTCCGTAGAACACCCACCAGTCCGACGGGAGCCCGCGTGCATGGCCAGCTACCAGTATGTCTATGTGATGAAGAACCTCACCAAGGCCTTCCCTGGCGGGCGCGAGGTGTTCAAGGGCATCACGCTGTCCTTCCTGCCCGGCGTGAAGATCGGCGTGCTGGGCGTGAACGGCGCGGGCAAGTCCACCCTGCTCAAGATCATGGCCGGCATCGAGACCGAATACGGCGGGGAGGCCTGGGCCGCCGAAGGCGTGCGCGTGGGCTACCTGCCGCAGGAACCGCAGCTCGACCCCACGAAAACCGTGGCGGAGAACGTCGCCGAGGCCTTCGGCCCGCTGCAGGCGGCCCTCACCCGCTTCAACGCCATCAGCGAAGCCTTCGCCGAGCCGATGGACGACGAGCAGATGAACACCCTGCTCGCCGAACAGGCCACCCTGCAGGAGAAGATCGACGCCGAGGACGGCTGGGAGCTGGACCGGCGGCTCGAAATCGCGCTGGATGCCCTGCGCTGCCCCCCGCCGGACAGCCCGGTCGCGAACCTCTCCGGCGGCGAGAAGCGCCGCGTGGCCCTGTGCCGCCTGCTGCTGGAAAAGCCCGACCTGCTGCTGCTGGACGAACCGACGAACCATCTGGACGCCGAATCCGTCGCCTGGCTCGAACGCACGCTGCACGACTACACCGGCACGGTGATGATCGTCACCCACGACCGCTACTTCCTCGACAACGTGACCAACTGGATCCTCGAGATCGAGCGCGGCCGCGGCTACCCGTTCGAAGGCAACTACTCCTCCTGGCTCGACCAGAAGCGCAAGCGCCTGCAACAGGAGGAGAAGGAGGAAAGCGCCCGCCAGCGCGCACTCGCCGCCGAGCAGGAATGGATTGCCTCCTCCGCCCGCGCGCGGCAGACGAAAAGCAAGGCCCGCATCCAGAAATACGAGGAGATGCTGGCGAAATCCCAGGAAATGGCCGGCGGCGTGGCCGAAATCGTCATCCCGCCCGGCCCCCGCCTCGGCGGCACCGTGATCGAGGCGGAGAACCTGCGCAAAGGCTACGGCAACGAGCTGCTGATCGACGAGCTGAACTTCAAGCTCCCGCCCGGCGGCATCGTCGGGGTGATCGGCCCCAACGGTGCGGGCAAGACCACCCTGTTCCGCATGATCACCGGCGAGGAACAGCCCGATTCAGGCTCCCTGCGCGTGGGCGATACGGTGAAGCTCGGCTACGTCAACCAGTCCCGCGACAGCCTGGATGCGAACAAGAGCGTGTGGGAGGAAATCAGCGGCGGAACCGATGTCATCTACCTCGGCAAGCGCGCCGTTCCCTCCCGCGCCTATGTCGGCGCGTTCAACTTCAAGGGCTCGGACCAGCAGAAGAAGGTCGGCATCCTCTCGGGCGGCGAGCGCAACCGCGTCCATCTCGCGAAGATGCTGAAATCCGAATCCAACGTCATCCTGCTCGACGAGCCGACGAACGACCTCGATGTGGACACCCTCCGCGCGCTGGAGGAGGCGCTGGCCGAATTCGCCGGCTGCGCCGTCATCATCAGCCACGACCGCTGGTTCCTCGACCG
>DATKQI010000231.1:0-3563 GCA_035532755.1 Acetobacteraceae bacterium | reverse complement strand
CACCTGGCCCGATCGGCCCGAGTTCGTCGCCATCGACGGCAAGACCTCGCGCCGCAGCCACGACCGCGCCGCCGGGGTGGCGCCGATCCACCTGGTCTCGGCCTTCGCCACCACCGCCCGCCTGGTGCTCGGCCAGGAAGCGGTGCCCGACAAGGCCAGCGAACTCGCCGCCATCCCGGTGCTGCTGGCCCGGCTCGCCGAGCAGGACGGGCTGCGGGGCGCGCTGGTGTCCATCGATGCCATCGCCACCAACGGCAGCATTGCCAAAGCCATCCGCGACGCCGGCGCCGACTACCTGCTGGCGGTCAAGGCCAATCAGCCGGGACTCCGCGCCGAGGTCGAGGCCTGCTTCACCGCCGCCCCGTCCGGCACCGTCGAAACCCACACCGAGCACGACAAGGGCCACGGCCGCACCGAGCAGCGCACCGCCAGCGTCGTGCGCGAGGTCACTGGCTGTCGGGCGAACGCCGCTTCCCGGGCGAACTGCGACTGCCCGACGCCGCCAGCATCGTCCGCGTCGCGGCCTGCATCCGCCGCGGCGAGAAAACGCATGCCGAGACCCGCTATTACATCTCCTCGGCGCGCCTCACCGCCGAGGCGGCAGGCCGGGCGGTCCGTGGCCACTGGGGCATCGAGAACCGCCTGCACTGGGTGCTGGATGTTACCTTCAACGACGACCAGTCCCGTCTGCGAAAGGGCTTCGGCGCCAAGAACATGGCCGTCGTCCGCCACTTCGCCCTCAACCTCGTCCGCGCCGCCAAGGACACGAAATCCGTCAAGCTCCGCCGCAAAGTCGCCGGCTGGACACCCGATTACCTCGACCAGATCCTCAACGAGAAGGTCAGGTGAAATTGGATTCGGGACCCTGCTTGCCGCCCAGCCAGGTACGTCATGCCGTCCCGGAATGTTCCGGCCGCTCCGCCTCGTCGCGCAGCTCGCCCGATCGCACGGACTGGATGGCGTTGTTCAGCACCTGCACGATCGCCTCGTCCGTCATGCTGCGGGCGAGCAGGCCCATCGCGCCGCCCAGCAGGGCGGAGGCCACGGCAAGGGAGCCCAGGTGCTGGCCGATCATGTATTCGATCGCCTTGTCCACCACCGCACCGGCATGGCTCAGCTCGGCATGCCGTGCGTCCAGTTCCTTCGCATCGTGCTCGTGCATCATCATCCTTGCATCTCCGATCCTTCAGATGGCGTGCCGGCAGGCGCGGGATAACCCGTTCGGCACCCCGTATCCGGTCAAGCGGCCGTGACAGGCTCCGGAACCTGCGGCGTCGTCTCGTCCTGCTCCGCCTGCATGGCCCACATGCGCGCATACAGCCCGCCCCTCGCCAGCAGCGCGGCATGGCTGCCCTGCTCGGCCACGTGGCCGGCGTCCAGCACCAGGATCTCGTCCGCGTCCACCACGGTGGACAGCCGGTGCGCGATGGTCAGCGTCGTCCGGTCCCGCGCCACCGCCCGCAGCGCGGTCTGGATGTCCTGCTCGGTGCGGGTGTCAAGCGCGCTGGTCGCCTCGTCCAGGATCAGGATGCGCGGATTCTTCAGGATCGTGCGCGCGATCGCCACGCGCTGCTTCTCCCCGCCCGACAGCTTCAGCCCGCGCTCGCCCACCCGCGTCTCGTAGCCTTCCGGCAGGCTCATCACGAAATCATGGATCTGCGCCATCCGCGCGGCATGCTCCACTTCCGCAGCGCTCGCGGCGGGCCGGCCATAGGCGATGTTGTAGCGGATGGTGTCGTTGAACAGCACGGTATCCTGCGGCACCACGCCGATCGCCGCCCGCAGGCTGTCCTGCGTCAGATCCCGCACGTCGTGCCCGTCCACCAGCACCCGCCCGCCCGATGTGTCGTAGAAGCGGAACAGCAGGCGGGAGATGGTGGATTTGCCCGCCCCCGTCGGCCCCACCACAGCCAGCCGCCGCCCGGCCGGCACGCTGAAGCTGACGCCTTTCAGGATGATGCGGTCGGGCCGGTAGCCGAACCGCACGTCCTCGAAGGCAAGGCTCGCCGCCTGCGCACCGGGCTGCAGGACGATGGCGCCCGGGCGATCCTTCACCTCCTGCCGCTCGGAAACCAGGCCGAACATCTGCTCCATGTCCACCAGCCCCTGCTTGATCTCCCGATAGACGAAGCCGAGGAGGTTCAGCGGCTGGTACAGCTGCATCAGGTAGGTGTTGGCCAGCACGAACTGGCCCACCGTCATGTGCCCGTTCCGCACGCCGTTCGCGGCCATGAACATGATCAGGGCGAGGCCGATGGAGATGATGAAGGCCTGCCCGAGGTTGAGCATGTTCAGCGTCACCTGGGATTTCACCGCCGCGCGCTCGTAGCCGGCGAGCGCGCCGTCGAAACGCCGCGCCTCGTGCTCCTCGTTGCCGAAATACTTCACCGTTTCGTAGTTCAGCAGGCTGTCCACCGCCTTGGTCTGCGCCTCGGTGTCCCGCTCGTTCATCGTGCGGCGGAAGCGCACCCGCCAGGTGGTGAACAGCAGGGTGAAGCCGATGTAGGTGGTCACCGCGAGGAAGGTCACGGCGGCGAAGGTCCAGCCGAAGGTGCGCCACAGGATCACCGTGACCAGCGCCAGTTCCAGCACCGTGGGGATGATGTTGAACACCGCAAGCCGCAGCACGCTCTCGATGCCGGCGGTGCCGCGGGACATGGCGCGCGACAGCCCGCCGGTCTGGCGGTCCATGTGGAAGCGCAGCGACAGCCCGTGCATGTGCCGGAAGGTCTTCAGCCCGACGATGCGCACCGTGCGCTGCTGCACCGCGGCGAACACCGCATCCCGCAGCTCGGCGAAGCCGGAGGAGGCGACGCGCAGCAGCCCGTAGGCCACGATCAGCGCCGCCGGCACGAAGATCAGCGGCGATCCGGCCTTCGGCGCGAGCCGGTCCACCACATGGCTGTACACCACCGGCACATAGACGGTGGCGACCTTGGCGGCCACGAGGAACAGCATGGCGATGCAGACGCGGACATGCGCGTTGCGGTCGCCCTTCGGCCACAGATAGGGCAGCAGCGTGCGAATGGTCTGCAAGGTGGAGCGTTCGCCCGCAGATGTCCGATTGTTCATGGGCATGGCCCCGCATGTGGCATGCGCATCCCCGCTTGGAAAGGGCCGGCTTCCCCGTGCCGCGCACATCCGCTACGCAGCCGGACCATGAGCCCCCTCCCGCTCGCGCACCATGTGGCCGCCTGCCGCACCGCCCGCCTGCCCGGCGGGCGGCAGCCGCTGTCGATCGGGGGAGAGCCGGTCGGCTGGGTGCAGCCGGCTGTCGCGGAACGCCTGCCCGCCCTCGACATGACCGCCGGGGTGCTGGCGCAGGCCGCGCGCACCCTGGCCGGCCAGGGTGCGTTTCACTGGCGCGGCGAGGCGTTCGACGTGCGGGCCCGGACCGGCGGCCCGGTGCTGGCTCAGATCGATCGCGGGGCGCTGCCGGTCTTCGGCATCCGGGCCGAGGGCGTGCATGTCAACGGGCTGGTGCATCGGCCGGATGGGCCGCATCTGTGGATCGCCCGCCGCGCCGCCGACAAGCCGCTCGATCCCGGCAAGCTCGACCACAT
>DATKQI010000230.1:0-25688 GCA_035532755.1 Acetobacteraceae bacterium | reverse complement strand
CGGGGAGATCAGGGCGCGGCGGAGCGATGGGCGCGGGTCGCTGACCTGGATCTACTGGACACGGGGGTGCTGGGTCCCTCCGCCACGGGGGTCGAGGCCGCCGACCACGCGGCATGGAAAGCCACCCGGACGACGGTTCAGGTGGCGCAGCGGCTGTTGGCGGAGGGCGGGGTCCCGGGGACGATGGATGACAACATCTGGGATGCGCGGGCAGCGGCGCAGGCGGCTTGGCAGGCGGCCGCGCGGGGGGACGAGAAGCAGGCCGTGGTCTTGGCGAAAGCGGCGGATGTAGATGCCGAGCGTGCGTGGCTGTTCGATAAGGTGGCGTTTGCGGCTACCGAGGCGGCCGCAAAATCGGCGCAGGCAGCAGTACGGCAGGCGCAGCGCGTGGCGGCTGGCGCGCCGCATCTCTGATGGTGGAAAACGCCAATCCCAGGCCCGGGCAACGGCCGCGCGTGGCGCTCCAGCCGACGGGGATGTTGGCCGATCGCGAGCAGGTGTCTCTGCGCGAGTAATTGAAGGATATGAGTGCCCGGACTGCCGCGGTGCGGGCGGGGTTTCTCGGCCAGCGGTGGGACGAAGGCAGGACAGCGGTGCACCGGTGCTTTGGCATGCACGGCGGAACTGGGCAGCCCCAGGGTGGCCGGTGCGAAACCAAGCTCGCCGGCGCGATCGGGCTGGTGCGCAAAACTGCCGCGGTGGACCCGTCAATCGGGGATTTTCTGCTCAACACCGGGCTGGGGAATGGTCCCCGATTCATCCGCAAGCCCGCCAATCACGTGGCGGCGGAAGCTGTGCGTCCGCGCAAGTTAAAGTCCACAGATTGACGCCACCCACGATCACAGAACGTCCCAAAAGAACCAGTACACGATGATTAGCGGCGCGAGGATGGAGGCGACCGCGAGCAGAAACGAGAAAGCCACTAAGATGCCCATCCCGAGCAGTTGAAGGCTGCCGTCACGCGCGGCAGTTCGAAGGGCCGTGATGAATGCCGCCAGAGCGATTCCGCCGGCGCAGAGTAAAATAACAACCCACTGATCGGTCTGCGCCTGATCCCACGCTGGGGTGGTTGCAAGCTCGTTTGCGGCGTAGGAAGTCACGAATGCCGCCCCGAAGGCGCACAAGATGGGGGCCCAGCGAAACGGAAGCTTGTGCGGGAAATGGGTAACGGCCGCACGATCCGCATGTGTGGCTGCCTCGGTGGGAGGGCTTACGACGTTCCTCTCTGCGATTGGCGCCTTCGCCGCTTGAATCGCTGAAGCTCGCCTCTCCATTTCTTGGAAGGACCCTCGGACTGGCGGCATTGGCTTTCTCCCTTGCAGCGACGGCGGCCCGGCCCCAAGCTATCGAACCGACGCTGAAGCCCCCAACGGAGGCCCCGCTCCGCGCCGGTCGCCCGGTCTAACCCCTTCTCCGTTCGTAAATACTTGATGTGAGTGGTGGGCGCAGTAGGATTCGAACCTACGACCCGCTGATTAAGAGTCAGCTGCTCTACCAACTGAGCTATGCGCCCGCCCGGCGCGGCGTATAGCAACCACACCCGCCGCTGTGAAGCCCGCCCGGAGCGATGAAACGGGAAAGGCCAGTTTCATGCCGGGCGCCCGACCACGGAAACAGGACCCACCCGGTGATAGGCGCGGCCGAAATAGATCAGCCCCTCGTGCACCGGGCCCGCGAGCAGCGACGCCACTTCGCAAAACAGCACGCTATGGGTGCCGACCTCGGTCACCTGCACGATCAGGCAGTCGAAGCACACCACCGCGCCCTGCAAGGCGGGGGCGCCGGTCTGCATGGCGAACCAGGTGGCGGCGGCGAAGCGGGCGTCCATGTCCGCCTCCGTCTGGCCGGCGAACAGCGGCGAGAGATCATGCTGGCTGGCCGCCAGCGTGTTCACGCACAGCACGCCGTTCGCCTTGAACATCGCGTTCAGGTCGCTGCCGCGATTCATGCACACCAGAAGGGTCGGCGGATCGTCGGTCACGCTGCACACGGCCGATGCGGTGAAGCCGCCGCGCCCCGCCGGGCCGGCGGTGGTGATCACGCTGACCGCAGCCCCCAGCCGCGCCATCGCGTCGCGGTAGTTCTGCTGGTCCACCATGCACGCTGCTCCGTTGCCCCCGCCACACGATATGGGCGGAAACGAGCCGCCGCGAAAGGCCGGTTCAATCGGGTGTCAGCGCGCCTCCGCGCCATCGAAGGTCAGCTCCACCTTCACGCCGGCCGGGTCGTAGAAGAACAGCTGGTAGAGATCGAACCCCGGCACCTTCGTGCCCTGAAAGGTGATCCCCTGGTCCTCCAGCTTCGTGCGCACCGCCGCAAGGCCCTTCGTGCGGAACGACAGGTGGTCGAACCGCCCGGTCGAGCCGGGGCCGCCGGCCGGCGCGGCAGGCCCATCGGCCGGCAGGGAGCCCGCGATGTGCACCACCGGGGTGTCGCCCAGGTACATCCAGTAGCCGGGAAAGGCGAAATCCGGCCGGGGGCCGGGGCGCAAACCCAGCACGTTGCGGTAGAAATCCCGCATCCCGTCCACATCCTGCGGCCGGCCGCGGATCGTCACATGGTCGATATGCTGCAGGTCCATCTGCGCGTCCTCCGGGGCATTTTTCTGGCCGCGAAGATGATCACGCGGCACGCCGCGCTGGCAACAGGGTAAGGCCGGCAGCCTTACAGATCGCCGGGGGTCAGCGCCTTGATCAGGTCGAACACGCGCTTGCGCACCGCCGGTTCGGTGATGCGGTAGTAGGCGCGCACCAGTTCCAGGGTTTCGCGCTTGTTCATCGAATCGTCGTTGAACCCTTCCTGGGTGTCGGAAAAGCCGCCCAGCACGCGCGAACGCGTCGGGTTCGCCGGCACGCCGGTCAGGGCTTCGGGCATGTCGTCGAAAAAGAAGCTGATCGGCACATCCAGCACGCGCGAAAGATCGAACAGGCGGGAAGCGCCGACACGGTTCACCCCGCGCTCGTATTTCTGCACCTGCTGGAACGTCAGCCCCAGCGCCTCGCCCAGCCGCTCCTGCGACATGCCCAGCAGCGTGCGGCGAAGGCGGATGCGCGTGCCGACATGCACGTCGATCGGGCTGGGGCGCGATTCGCGCTCGATTCGGTCGGGCAATTCCCCGGATGGCATTTCCGACCCCCCATATGACATGACACGCATAGGTTCTACTTTCCTGCTCGCTCTCGATCCATGAGGCCCGCATCGACGAATGCAACGGCAAGGAAACGCCCGGTCGCAACCGGAAAGTGAATGACTCAACCTGCGGCAATAATTGATTAACTTTGACGCTCCGAGGGGTCAATCTTTTTTTCAAATTCGCGGGCATTTTATCAAAAATGATACCAGTGAGATAGTCGATTACGCTCGTAGCGTGCATTCGGCGATCAGGAGATAACTGCTGGTGGTTCCTGGCCTGGTTTCCGCCGGCGGCGCACCAGCCCGGCCAGCAGGGCAAGAAACGCCAGCAGGGCCGGGATCGGCAGGCCAAAGCGGGCGAACAGGGTCGGCGGCAGCGCGCCCGGCAGCGCCCGGATCAGCACGCCGCGCCGATCCAGCCCGAGGTGGCCGGTCTCATGGCCACGCGCATCGAACACCGCCGAGATGCCGGTGTTCGCCGCGCGCACCAGCGGCAGCCCTTCCTCCACCGCCCGCATCCGCGCCGCGGCCAGATGCTGGCGCGGGCCGGCGGAATTGCCGAACCACGCATCGTTGGTCACGTTCACCAGCCAGTCCGGCCGGTCATGCGGGGCGATGATCTGGCCGGGGAAGATCGCCTCGTAGCAGATCAGCGCACCGAACGGCGGCAGGCCCAGGACATGGAGCGTCTTCGGCCCCGGCCCGGCCGAAAAACCGCCACCCGGCACCACCTGCACCGGCAGGGGCAGCCATTTCGGCTGGTATTCGCCGAACGGCACCAGATGCCATTTGTCGTACACCGCCGCGACCGGCCCCGGCCCGGTGACGGCGACCAGGCTGTTGCGCGGGCGGCCATGGCGATCGAACCGCACCGTGCCGGCCAGCACCGGAACCCCCGGCTCCGCCGCCCGCGCGATCGCCGCGCGCGCGGCCTCGTCGGTTTGCAGGAAGAACGGGCTCGCGGTTTCCGGCCAGATCACCGCCACCGGGCCGGCCCCGGCCCGCAGCACGCCCTCATGCGTCAACCTCAGGTAGCGGTTGAAGGTGGCCAGGGCGAAGGTGCGATCGAACTTCTGCCCCTCCGGAATATCCCCCTGCGCGATCACCACGTTCAGCTTCTGCGGTGCGGGCGCGGGGCCGGACAGCCGCGCAAGCCCGGCGCCACCCCAGACCAGCACGCCCGCCACCGCCCCGGCGAAGCCCCGCCAGCCCAGTGCGGGCAGCCCGGCCAGCACCAGCGTCGCCAGGGTCAGCCCATGCACGCTCACCCAAGCGGCCGGCTGGATGAAGATGTCGCCCAGATGGCCCGGAATAGCCCAGTCGCCGCCCCACAGGTTCCAGGGAAATCCGGTGAAGGCGAATTGTTGCACCAGGTTCGACAGCGTCCAGGCGCCGGCCAGCGCCAGCACGCGCCGCCAGCCCGGTCGGGCGCACCAGGCAATGGCGCATGGCACCGCGGTGAACACGCCCAGCGCCACCGCCAGCAGCGGCACCGCGAAGGGCACCAGCCACCAGAAGCGGTCCACCGCGAACAGCAGCGCCTCGGTGATCCAGTAGAACCCGAACAGGTTCAGCCCGAAGCCGAACCAGAATCCGGCCCGCGCCGCCCCGCGCCATCCCGGGGCGCGGCCGATCAGCCGCAGCAGGCCCGGCACGCTGATCCACAGCACCGGCAGGGCGAACACCGGCGGCAGCGCCGCCGCCGAAAGTGCCCCGAATCCGATCGCCACGAGATCGCTGCGCCGCATGGCCGGCGGGGCTACACGCGCCGCACCACGCTGACAAGCCACTCGGCCATGACAAACTCGATAGAGGGACAACCGGACCCTGCCGCTTTGCCTGTGCCGAAGCCACGGCTACGCTGCCGGCATGACCCGACTGCTCGCGCTTGATGCCGCCCTGGGCCGCCCCGCCGCCGCCATCGTCGCCGATGGCACGGTGCTGGCCGCCCGCACCGCCATCGCCGCGCAAGGCCAGGCCGGCCAGCTTGCGCGGATGGTTGCCGATCTGCTGGGCGAAACCGGGCTGTCCGCCGCGGATATGGATGCCATCGCCGCCACGGTCGGGCCCGGCAGCTTCACTGGCATCCGCGCCGCCCTGGCGCTCGCCCACGGCCTCGCCGCCGGCGCCGATCGGCCAATGGTAGCGGTAACAGTGGCCGAAGCCCTGGCCGAAGCCCTGCCGCGCCTCGGGCGGCGCGCGCTGTGGGTGGCCATCACCGCCCGGCAGGGGCGGGTGTTCCTGGACCGGCCCGGCGGCATCGCCGGATTCGCCCTCGGCGCCCTTCCCGACGCGGCGACGCCCGTCGCCGTCGCCGGCACCGCAGCACCCGCCGTGGCCGCATACCTGGCCGCGCGCGGCGCCGACGTGATGCTGACCGACGCCCGCCACCCCCTGCCCCGCCACATCGCCCTGGCCGCGACCCGCCGCCTCGCCGGCGCCCTGCCACCCCTGCCGCCCCACCCCCTCTACATCGATCCCCCCGAAGCCCGCCCCGCCGCCAACCCGCGCCCGGCGCCCGCGCCGTGACGGCGGCGGGGCCGGTTCTGGCGGGGCCGGCGCTGGCAGAGGCGTTGGCGGCGGTGCATGCGGCCATCACGGAGGTGCCGGGCTGGGAGCCATGGGGGCAGGCGGCGATTGCGAAGCAACTGATATTGCCCGGGGTTTTCGGGCTGCTCCATCCAGCCGGGGGGATGGTTCTGGCGCGCGTGGCGGCGGACGAGGCGGAGATTCTCACGCTCGCGGTGCATCCGGCGGCGCAGCGGCGGGGTGTGGGCAGCGCGTTGCTGCGGGCGGCGACGGCCGAGGCGGCAGGGCGCGGGGCGCGGGCGATGTTCCTGGAGGTGGCGGCGGCAAACGGGCCGGCCTGCCGGTTGTATGCCGCCCATGGCTTCGTCGTGGCCGGCAGGCGGCGGACGTATTATGCCGACGGCGAGGATGCGCTGGTGATGCGGGCGCTGCTGCCGGAAGCCCCGGTCAGCCGCGGCGGATCAGTACTTCGCTGATCCCGTCCGGGCCGGTCGCCTCACTCAGCACGGCATGGCCCTGGGCGGCGGCGGTGCGGGGGACGTTGCGCTGCGGCTCCGCCCCGCGCAGCAGCACCAGCAAGGTCTGCCCCGGCGCCATCCTGTCGAGCGCGAGACGCGTGCGCACGAAGGTCATCGGACAGGTCTCGGCAGTGATGTCCAGAACATGATCCGGAGGTTTCTTGTCGGTCATGATTTTACTCGTTGCAAGTTTACTCGTTACAAGACTGCGAAATATCCATTGCGAAACACTGGAGCGTTCTTCTATATGGCGCAAATCTTGATAAGTGAAAGGGACTTCAATGTCGGATGAGTCGGCCAATGCAGGAGTTCTGGGACTGACCGCCCAGATCGTTTCGGCTCATGTGTCGAACAACTCGGTCACTGTCGATGCGTTGCCGGCGTTGATTCAGGAAGTCTATCGGACATTGGCCGGAGTCGGGCAGGCACCGGCACCGGTGGACAAGCCGCAACCGGCGGTCCCCATCAAGAAATCCGTGTTCCCGGACTACATCATCTGCCTCGAAGACGGCAAGAAGCTGAAGATGCTGAAGCGGCATCTGAAAACATCGTACAACATGTCGCCCGAGCAGTATCGGGAGCGCTGGGGGCTGCCGCCCGATTATCCGATGGTCGCGCCGAGCTATGCCCGCCATCGTTCGTCGCTGGCCAAGAAGATCGGCCTCGGCACCAAGCCGCGCGGGCGGAAATAGACGCATCCCAGGCCTCGGCAGGCAGGGCCACGGCCGGTTTGCGTCCACATTCCGCTTCCCTGTAGGGTAGGGGCTGGGAGCGGGCCTGACCCGCTGTTGTCGGCATGGCGTTGTCGGCATGCGGGGCACGCCCCGGCTCCGGCATACCCCATCCGGCCCGGGATGGACCGGGGCCGAGAGATGGTCCAGAAGGCATCCGATGGAATCGCGCATCGAGCGCCTGTGCATCGAGAAGGGCCTGAAGATGACGGGGCAGCGCCGCGTCATCGCCCGCGTGCTGTCCGATGCCGCCGACCATCCGGATGTGGAGGAGCTGTATCGCCGCGCCACCGCGCTCGACAACCGCATCTCGGTCGCCACCGTCTATCGCACGGTGCGCCTGCTGGAGGAGAACGGCATCCTGGAACGGCGGGATTTCGGCGGCGGGCGGGCGCGGTATGAGCCGACCAGCCAGGGCCAGCACCACCACCTGATCGACGTGGACAGCGGCAAGGTGATCGAATTCACCGATCCCGCGCAGGACGCCTTCATCCACTCGATCGCGACCCGGCTGGGGTTCGACCTCGTGTCCTACCGGCTGGAGCTGTTCGGCCGCCGCCATGCCGCCATGCCGGCCACCACCAACGGCCATTCCCACCAGCCCGAGGCGGTGGGCGCCCCGGCCGCCAAGCAGGGCAGGGTGTCGCGGTGACCGCCGAGACGCCGCTGCGCGTTCCGCCCCCGGCCGGCAACACCGGCTTCGGCGAATTGCGCGCCGGAAACCTCGGCGTGCGGGTCGCCGTGAGCGATGCCGAGATCGACGCCGTGCAGGCGCTGCGCTACCGCATCTTCTATGACGAGATGGGCGCGGTGCCCGATGCCGCCGCCGCCGCCAGCTTCCGTGACCGCGATGCCTTCGACACCGTGGCCGACCACCTGTTGGTGGTGGACCACGACATCGGCTCCGGCGCGGAGGGCGTGGTGGGCACCTACCGGCTGATCCAGCGCGAGGCCGCCGCGCGCATCGGCCATTTCTATTCGGCCGACGAGTACGACATCGCCCCGGTGCTGCAATTCCCCGGCCGCGTGCTGGAACTCGGCCGCTCCTGCGTCGATGCCGCCTATCGCAACCGGGCGGTGATGCAACTGCTCTGGCGCGGCATCGCCGCCTACGTGTTCCGCCACCAGATCGACCTGATGTTCGGCTGCGCCAGCCTGCCGGGCACCGACCCCGATGCCCTGGCCGGCGAGCTGACGTATCTGTGGTACAATCACCTCGCCCCGCCGGCGCTGCGCCCGCGCGCCGTGCCGCTGCGCTTCATCGACATGCGCCGGACCGACCCCGCCCGCATCGACATCCGCCGCACGCTCGCGACACTGCCGCCGCTGATCAAGGGCTACCTGCGCCTGGGCGGCTTCGTGGGCGACGGCGCGGTGATCGACAGCCAGTTCAACACCACCGACGTGGCAGTGGTGGTGAAGACCGATCTTGTCACCGACAAGTATTATCGCCATTACGAGCGGCAGTTGCGCGACGCCCTGGACTGATATTCTTGAGCATTGAGCCGCCGATGACCCGTTTCAACGTGGTGATGACCGCACCCCGTCTGGCGCCGCCCGCCGTGGAGGTGCTGGAGGCGGCCGGCTGCGCCATCCACTACATGCCGCCCTACCCCACCGCCGCCGCCGTCGCCGAGCGGGCCGGCGCGGTGCGGGCGGATGCCATCCTCTCCCGCCAGGGGCCGGTGGATGCGGCGGGAATGGCCGCGTCCGCCCGGCTGCGCATCGTCGCCCGGCATGGCGTGGGGGTGGACGATGTCGATCTGGCCGCCGCCGCCGCGCGCGGCATCCTCGTCACCCGCGCCCCCGGCTCGAACACCATGGCCGTCGCGGAGCATGCGATGGCGCTGATCCTGGCGCTGACGAAGAACCTCCCTGGCCTGTCCGCCCACGTCGCCGCCGGCCATTGGCGGGAAGGCGCGCCCGCGGTACGCGATCTCGCCGGCGCGCGGCTGGGGCTGATCGGCTTCGGCGCGATCGGGCAGGCCATGGCGCGGCTCGGCGCCGCCTTCGGCATGACGGCGTTCGCCTTCGACCCTGCCGCCCCCGCTTCCGCCTTCGCCGCCGTCACGCGCTGCGACACCCTGGCAACGCTGCTGCCGCAAGCGGACATCCTCTCCCTGCATTGCCCGCTGAACCCGGCGACGCATCACCTGATCGACGCCGCCGCCCTCGCCGCCCTGCCCGCGGGGGCGCTGGTGATCAACACCGCCCGCGGCGGCATCGTCGATGAAGCCGCCCTGCACGCCGCGCTCGAATCCGGCCACATCGCCGGCGCCGGGCTCGACGTGACGGAGGCCGAACCCCCGGCGGCCGACAATCCGCTGCGGCGCCACCCGCGCGCCATCCTCACCCCGCATCTCGCGGGCGTGACACCCGGCGCGCTGATCCGCATGGGCGTGATGGCGGCCGAATGCATCGCCACCGTGCTGACCGGCGGTATCGTCCCCGCCGACCGCATCGTTCACCCGTAGATATCAACGGCGGCCGCCGACCTCGTCCAGGTGACGCAGCAGATCCGCCGGATCTTCATACACGCGGTAGGCGCCGGCGCGGTCCAGCTCGTCCTCGCCGTAGCCGCCGGACAGCAGGCCGACGCCGAGCGCCCGGGCGCGCTGGGCGGCGAGCATGTCCCAGATGCTGTCGCCCACCACCATCGCGGTTTCGATCGGCACGTCCAGCCGGCGGGCGGCTTCCACGAACAGGTCCGGGTCCGGCTTCGCGTGCTGCACCATGTCCCGGGTGACGACGACGCGCGTGGCCGGATCGACCCCAAGGGCGGCGAGATTGGTGGCGGCGGTTTCCATCCGGCCGCTGGTGGCGATCGCCCAGGGGATGTCGGCGGCGGAAAGCGCATCCAGCAGATCACGCGCGCCAGGCAGCGGACGGATCTGGTGGCCGTTGCGGCGATAGGTCTCGGCATGCCGGGCGCGCATGTGTTCCACCCGTTCCGGCGTCATCTCCTGGTTCGTCTCGCGCAGCAGCATGTTGGTGAACAGCCCGCCGCTCATGCCGATCTTGCGATGGATGCGCCAGACCGAGAGGTGGATGCCCTCCGCATCCAGCGCCTCCTTCCAGGCGAGCACGTGCTGGTACACGCTGTCCACCAGCGTGCCGTCGAGGTCGAACAGGAACGCGGTGCGGTGGCCGGCCATGGCTTCATCCCGGGATGCTGCGGTTATTGAGCGCAGCGGCGGCGGCGGTGTCAAAAGGAGGCGGCGAGCGCATGGCGGGCCGCCACCGCACGGCCCCAGCGGTGGCTGGGGCGTTCGACATGGCGATGCAGCAGCCACGCCGCGGCCAACGGCAGCACCACCGCGGCCGGCGCCCATGCCAGGCTGAAGACGGCGCCGTTCCCGCCGCACAGCGGGGCGATCACCAGCGCCAGCAACCGCTGGACGGGTTCGTTGACGAGATAGAGCGGATAGGACACCGCGCCGAGCCACAGTACCGGCCCGGCCCGCAGCAATCGCGCGAATGGGCGGAGCAGGACGTGGCCCGGTGCGGCCTGGACGGCGAGACACAGCGTCCACGCCAGCGGCGGCAAAAGTTTGCCGCCCCCGCCACGCGCCAGCGCGAAGACCAGCACGGCCGCGAGCACCAGTGCATAGCCGGCGAAATCCGCCCACCGGGGCTGGCGGAACAGCGGCGTGCTGGCGATGCCGAGCGCGAAATATGGTGCCGCGTTCGGCAGGAAGGCGCGGCTGAACCGCCAGGGCGCCGGCAGCACGTGCTGCGCCGCGAGGCCGAGAGCGGCGAGCGCGAGGAAGGCGGCGGCCAGCCGGAACGGGTGTTGCCGGCTGCCCCCGATCGCCGCCACAAGCAGCGGGATGAGCAGGTAGAACTGCCATTCGGTGCTGAGGCTCCAGGCCGGCCCGAGGATCGAGACATAGGCATAGGGCAGCACCGCGTGCGGCAGCAGGCCGTGGGTCATCGTCAGATGTGCGAGCAGGTGCGCGCGCCAGGGCAGCGGCCAGCCCGGCTGCCAGATCGCGCGCGCGCCATGCCCCGCGCCGGGACCGGAGAGCCAGGGCATCGCGGAAAGCGGATCGCCCAGGGCGAGAACCAGACCCGCGGCCAGCAGCACGACCAGATAGGTGGGGAACAGCCGTGCGGCGCGCGCGAGCAGGAACGGCCCCGCCCGGTCGCCGAAGCCGCCAAGGGATTGGACGATGACCAAGCCGCTGAGCGCGAAGAACAGATCGACCGCGGCGAGCCCGTGCGAAGCCGCCGCGCGCAGCGGGGCGAAAGCGGCCGGCAGCACCAGGAACGGCAGCAGATGCCCGGCCATCACATAGACGGCGAGGATGCCGCGCAACCCGTCCAGACACTGCAGCCGGCGCATCGCCGCCTCCATCAATGCGGGGCAGTTGCCCGGCCGGATGCGCGCAGTGTGGATGCGGCCTGCTGCCGCCGCAACCCGGCACGGCGGGCCCATGATCGCGATGCCACGGCTTGCGGCGGACCGGGCCGCGCGCTATATGGCAAAAAAATCTCCTTCGGATGGGGGTGGCCTTCGCGGGCCGCCTTTTTTGTTTTGGACCCTGATCAACCACATCACACCGGCCTTGAAGCCCAGCTTGCCGCCATCCTCCTGCCCCGGCTCGCCGAGATGGGGTTCGAGCTGGTGCGCGTGGCGATCCTGGGCAAGAACCGCCCCACCGTCCAGATCATGGCCGATCGCGCCGGCGGTGCCGCCATCTCGATCGAGGATTGCGAGGCGATCAGCACCGCGATGGGCGCGGTGCTGGACGTGGAGAACCCGATGACCAGCGCCTGGACGCTGGAGGTCAGCTCCGCCGGGATCGACCGGCCGCTGACCCGGCGCAAGGACTGGGTGCGCTTCGCCGGCCATCTGGCCCGCGCCGAGATGGCGGTGCCGCTGGAAGGCGGGCGCAAGCGGCTCACCGGCGTCATCGTCGGTGCCGACGCGTTCGCCGCGCTGATGCGCCTCGACGACGGCAGCGAAGTGGCGCTGCCCTATGCCGATATCCACCGCGCGCGGCTGGTGCTGACCGATGCGCTGATCGCCGCGACCGCGGCGCCGACCCTGACGAACTGATCCGACCAACCGATGAGGTCCGACATGGATACCGCTGTTGCCCGCCCCGAGCTTCTGCTGGTCGCCGATGCGGTGGCCCGCGAGAAGTCGATCGATCGCGAGGAAGTGCTGGAGGCGATGGAACAGGCCATCCAGAAGGCCGGCCGCGCGCGCTACGGGCACGAGAAGGACATCCGCGCCACCATCGACCGCAAGACCGGAGACGTGCGCCTCTCCCGCTGGACGGAGATCGTCGAGACGGCGGAGAACGAGGAGACGCAGATCCCGGTTCACATCGCGCGCAAGTTCGCGCCCGAGAAGAACGTGGGCGACTTCCTGATCGACCCGCTGCCGCCGATCGATTTCGGGCGCATCGCCGCGCAGACCGCGAAGCAGGTGATCGTGCAGCGGGTGCGCGAATACGAGCGCAAGCGGCAGTACAACGAATACAAGGACCGGGTGGGCGAGATCATCAACGGCGTGGTGAAGCGCACCGAGTACGGCAACCTGATGGTCGATCTCGGCAAGTCCGAGGCGCTGCTGCGCCGCGACGAGCTGATCCCGCGCGAGAGCTTCCGCAACGGCGACCGCGTGCGCGCCTATATCTACGATGTGCGCGAGGAGCCGCGCGGCCCGCAGATCTTCCTCTCCCGCACCCATCCGGGCTTCCTCGCCAAGCTGTTCGCGCAGGAAGTGCCCGAGATCTACGACGGGATCATCGAGATCAAGGCGGTTTCCCGCGATCCTGGCTCGCGGGCGAAGATGGCGGTGATCAGCCGGGATTCCTCGATCGACCCGGTGGGCGCCTGCGTGGGCATGCGCGGTTCGCGCGTGCAGGCGGTGGTGGGCGAGTTGCAAGGCGAGAAGATCGATATCATTCCCTGGAGCCCGCAGGCGGCGACGTTCGTGGTGAACGCGCTCGCGCCGGCGGAAGTCACGAAGGTGGTCATGGACGAAGAAGCCGGGCGCGTTGAAGTGGTGGTGCCGGATACGCAATTGTCGCTGGCGATCGGCCGGCGGGGGCAGAACGTGCGCCTTGCCAGCCAGCTTACCCGCTGGGACATCGACATCCTGACCGAGGCGGAGGAGAGCGAGCGCCGGCAGGAGGAGTTCCGCCGCCGCTCCGGCCTGTTCGTGGAGGCGCTGGACGTGGACGACGTGATCGCCGGGCTGCTGGTGACCGAGGGATTCACCACTGTCGAGGAGCTGGCGTTCACGCCGGTCGATGAGCTGAGCGAGATCGAGGGCTTCGACGAAAGCGTGGCGGCCGAGCTGATCCGCCGGGCCGGCGCCTTCCTGGAGCGCCGCGACGCGGAGCTGACCGAGAAACGCCAGACGCTGGGCGTGTCCGACGAGATCGCCGCGATCGAGGCGCTGACCCCGGCGATGCTGGTGGCCCTCGGCGAGAAGGGCGTGAAGACGCTGGACGATCTTGCGGACCTCGCCTCCGACGAACTCACCGAGATCGTCGGGCCGGACGCGATGGACGAGGCGACGGCCAACGAAATCATCATGGGCGCCCGCGCGCACTGGTTCGCCGACGATGCCGGGCCCGCCGTCGCCGGCCAGGGCGGGGAGGCGCATCACGATTGATGCCCCACCCCTCGGCGCCGGCCCCGAGCCTGAACCTGGCGCCGAAGACGACGAATCGCCGGCCAGCGGCCCGTTGCGCCGCTGCGTGGTCACGCGCACCGTGCAGCCGAAGGCGCGGATGATCCGCTTCGTGGTGGCGCCGGACCGTTCCGTGGTCCCCGACCTCACTGCACGTCTGCCCGGGCGGGGAATCTGGTTGAGCGCGCGGGGGGATGTGATAGAAACCGCGCGAGCCCGTGGTGCCTTCGCCCGTGCCGCGCGTGGAACGGTGGCGGTGCCAGCCGATCTTCCGGCGCTGGTGGGGGCGGGCCTTGCCCGGCGGATTGTCGAGCTTCTGGGGCTTGCGCGGCGTGCCGGGCAGGCGGTCTGCGGCTTTCAGAAGGCCCAGGAATGGCTGGGCGGGCGCGCCGGCCTGGTGGTGCAGGCGTCTGACGGCAGCCCCGACGAACGGGCCCGGTTCCTGCGCGGCGCCGTGGTCCCGGTGATCGCGCCGCTGCCGGGCGCGCGGCTGGGGGCGGTGTTCGGGCGGGACCATGTGGTGCATGTTGCGGTGGCGCACGGCCGGCTGGCCGAGGCGCTGGTGATCGAGGCGGATCGGCTGGCGGGATTCGCCGGCGCGGATGACGGATCGAAGCCGGCGGGCGACGCCCCGCGGGCGATGGAATAGCCGGGCGATGAATATATGACCAAGCGGACAGGTGCATGAGCGAAAGCAAGGATCAGGACGGCGGCAAGGGCAGGCTCTCGCTGCGCCCCGCGGGACGCACGGAGGTCGGGCGTACCGTCGATGCGGGCTCGGTGCGGCAGAGTTTCAGCCACGGGCGGTCGAAGGTCGTGCAGGTCGAGGTGCGCAAGAAGCGCGCGCCCGGCACGCCGCCGCCGGCCCCGCCCGCGCCGCTGGGCGGCGGCCCGCGCCCGGCCTCGGCCGGCAACCGCGCCCCGGTGGGGCCGGCGCCGCGCGCGCTGACCGCGACCGAACTCGCCGCCCGCCAACGCGCGCTGGCAGACCAGCAGCGCGAGGACGCGAAGCGCGAGGCCGAGCGGCGCGAGCAGGAGAAGATCTCGATCCTCTCCGCCGCCGAGGAGGCGCGCAAGCGCGAGGAGGAAGACCGCCGCGCCGCCGAGGACGCGGTGCGCCAGGCCGCCGAGCAGGAGAAGGAGGCCGCGCGCCTCGCCGCCGATGCCGAGGCCCACAAGATCGCCGAGGAGGCGGACGCCCGCGCGCCGGTGGTGCGCCCGGCCGACGACAAGCCGCGCCGCACGGCCCCCGCCGCCGCGCCGGCCGCCCCGGCCACGCCGACCGAAACGCTGCGCCTGAGGCCCGTCCGCCCCGGCGAGGACGATGACGAGGCCCGCCGCGCCCGCCGCCCCGGCGGGGCGGCCCTGCCGCCGCGCAAGCCCGCGGTGGTGGCGCCGAAGAAGGGCGTGGACGATCGCCGCCGCGCCGGCCGCATCGATGTGCAGGCCGCGATCGAGGGCGAGGACGAGCGGGTGCGCAGCCTCGCCTCCGTGCGCCGGCAGCGCGAGCGCGAGCGCCGGCAGGCGGAACTGGAACTTCTGCGATCGGATCAGGTGAAAGTCGTGCGCGAGGTCGTCCTGCCGGAGAGCATCACGGTGCAGGAGCTGGCCGCCCGCATGGCCGCACGCACCGGCGATGTGGTGAAGTCGCTGATGAAGATGGGCGTGATGGCGACGCTCACGCAGGCGCTGGACGCCGACACCGCCGAGCTGGTGGTGCAGGAATTCGGCCACCGGGTGAAGCGCGTATCGGAAAACGACGTGGAGATCGGGCTGGAAGGCTCGGCCGACACCGATACCGAACTGCTGCCCCGCCCGCCGGTCGTCACCGTGATGGGCCATGTCGATCACGGCAAGACCTCGCTGCTGGATGCGCTGCGCGCGACCGATGTCGCGGGCGGCGAGGCCGGCGGCATCACCCAGCATATCGGCGCCTATCAGGTGCAGCTCGCCACCGGCGAACGCATCACCTTCATCGACACGCCGGGCCACGAGGCGTTCACCGCCATGCGCGCCCGCGGTGCGAGCGTGACCGACATCGTGGTGCTGGTGGTGGCCGCCGACGACGGCGTGATGCCGCAGACGATCGAGGCGATCCGCCACGCGAAGGCGGCGGGCGCGCCGATCATCGTCGCCATCAACAAGATGGACAAGCCGGACGCGAACCCGCAGCGCGTGCGCCAGGAGCTGCTGAGCTACGAAGTCGTCGTCGAGGACATGGGCGGCGAGACGCAGGATGTGGAGGTGTCGGCCGCCAAGCGCACCGGGCTCGACAAGCTCGTCGAGGCGATCCTGCTCCAGGCCGAGGTGCTCGATCTGAAGGCGAACCCGGACCGCACGGCGGAGGGCACGGTGATCGAAAGCCGGCTCGATCGCGGGCGCGGCCCGGTGGCGACCATGCTGGTGCAGAAGGGCACGCTGCGCCAGGGCGACATCGTGGTGGCCGGCGCCGAATCGGGCCGCGTGCGCGCCATGCTCGACGACAAGGGCCGCCAGGTGAAGGATGCCGGCCCATCGGTTCCGGTGGAGATCCTGGGCCTGTCCAGCGTTCCCCTGGCCGGCGAGCCGTTCGTGGTGGTCGAGAACGAGGCGCGGGCGCGCGAGGTGGCGGAGTTCCGCCAGCGCCGCATCCGCGACAAGGCGGCGGCCGGCGCGATCGCCGGGCGCGGCACGCTCGACCAGATGCTGGCCCGCATCCAGGCCGGCGCGCAGAAGGAAGTGGCCATCCTCATCAAGGCCGACGTGCAGGGCAGTGCCGAGGCGCTTCAGGCCGCGGTGCAGAAGCTGGAGCACGAGGAGGTGAAGGTGCGCGTGCTGCATGCCGCGGTCGGCCAGATCACCGAAAGCGACGTGCAGCTTGCGAAGGCGTCGAGCGCGGTGGTGGTGGCGTTCAACGTGCGCGCCACGTCCCAGGCGCGCGAGCTGGCCGTGCGGGACGATGTGGATATCCGCTACTACAGCATCATCTACGATGTGGCGGACGACATCGAGAAGCTGGTGAAGGGCAAGATCGCGCCCAAGGCGCGCGAGAAGTTCCTGGGCTATGCCGAGATCCGCAAGGTGTTCGACATCACCAAGTCCGGCAAGGTGGCGGGCTGCATGGTCACCGAAGGGCTGGTGAAGCGCGGCGCGGGCGTGCGGCTGCTGCGCGAGGGCGTGGTGATCCACCAGGGCGAGCTGTCGCAGCTGAAGCGCTTCAAGGACGACGTGCGGGAAGTGGCGCGCGGCTACGAATGCGGTCTGTCCTTCGCCGGCTTCCAGGATTTGCGCGAGGGCGACGTGGTGGAGTGCTTCGAGACCGAGATGGTGCCGGGATGAAGCCGCCGGCCGGCGCGCCGACCCAGCGGCAGTTGCGCGTGGCGGAGGAAATCCGCCACGTGCTGGCCGGCGTGTTCCTTCGCGGCGGCTTCCGCGACCCCGATCTGGCCGATGCCCGGATCACCGTGACCGAGGTGCGGATGAGCCCGGACCTGAAGCACGCGACCGTCTTCGTCGCCCGCCTGGGGCGCAGCGACATCGCGGTGCTGCTGCCGGCGCTGAAGCGGGCCACGCCCTTCCTGCGCGGGCAGATCGCGAGCGCGCTGCGGTTGCGCCAGGTACCGGATCTGAGCTTCCAGCCGGACAGTGCGCTGGAATACGCGGCAAAGATCGATGCGCTGCTGCATGCGCCGGAAGTGGCACGGGACCTGTCGAAGCCGTAATCCTGCTTGGAGCCGGGCCGGGCAGGCCATAGAATCGCCTCCGGCAGCGGGACACATCGTTTGAACGCCACGACACCCCCGACCGCGCCGGCGCGCCCCGGCCGCTATGCCCAGCTTGACGGCCTGCGCGGGCTGGCGGCGCTGATGGTGGTGCTGAGCCATTTCATGCTGGCGCTGGAGCCGGGCATGCTCAGCGGCGCGGCCGATGTGCACCATTTCCCCGGCGGCCCCTGGATCGCGCGCAGCCCGCTGATCTTCTTCTGGAACCCCGAACTCGGCGTGGCGATCTTCTTCGTGCTCAGCGGCTTCGTTCTTGCCGCCACCACCGCCGCCCGGCCGGCGCCATGGGGGGAGCTGGCGCTGCGGCGGTGGATCCGCCTCAGCCTGCCGGTGCTCGGCACCTCCCTGCTGATCTGGCCGATCGCGGCGGCCGGGCTGTTCTACAGCGTGCCGCTGGGGGCGATCGCGAAATCGAGCTGGCTGAGCGGGCAGTATGCGTGGCTGTCCTTCGCGCAGCCACGGCTGTGGCTGGTGTTCTGGCAGTCCCTGATCGATCTCTACGCCCGGCGGATCGACTACTGGAATGCCGCGCTCTGGACGATGCCGACCGAGTTCTGGGGCTCGCTCGGCCTGTTCGCCGCCTATGCCGTGCTGCGGCGGTTCAGCCGCCGGCCCTGGACGGGCGTGGCCGTTGCGGTGGCCGCGGCGGCGGTGACATGGCAGAGCCAGTATCTCGGCTTCGCCCTCGGCGCCCTGCTGTTCGAGGCGCTGCACCCCCGCCCTGCCCGGCCGTTGCGGCGTTTCGCCGTGCTCGGCGGTGTTCTCGGCGTGGCGGGCTTCCTGCTGGGCGGCACGCCCTATGTGGTTGACCACAGCCTGTACTGGCACCCGTTTCTCTGGCTTGCGCCCTTCATCGCCAACCCGGTCTATCTGATGCACCGGATGGGGGCGTTCTGCCTGGTGGGCGCGGCCCTGCTGTCGCCGCCGCTGCGCTGGGTGCTGACGACGCGGCCGCTCCAGTTCCTCGGGCGGGTGTCGTTCATGCTGTACCTGTGCCATGTGCCGATCCTGGCCTCGATCGTCTCCTGGATCGTGCTGCGGCTGATCCCGCTGCTGGGCTATGGGCGGGCGGCGGCAGTCGGGCTCGTCACGCTGGTGGCGATTTCGCTGGCGGTGGCGCGGCTGCTCACGCGCCTGCTGGACCAGCCGGCCATGCGGCTGTCGCACCAGTGGGGTGCGGCGGCCCGCGCGGGGGTGCGGCGGCTGATGGTCCGTCGGCCGCCGGTGCCGGCGGAAACCGGCAACGATTGATCATTCCCGCCGCTCAGGTTCCGGAGCCGTTTTCCGGGGGGGCGGGCATCGCATAGAGCAGTGCGGGCAGGAACAGCAGCGATCCCACCAGCGTGCAGGCAAGGCTGATCACCAGCAGCAGCCCGAGGCTTGCCGTGCCGGGATGCGCCGAAAGGGCGAGCGTGCCGAAGGCGGTGGCGGTGGTCAGCGCCGAGAACAGCACCGCCCGCGCGGTGGGCGAGCCGAGGAACGCGCGCCGCCCGGCCCGCCAGTTCATCACGAAATAGACGTTGAACGACACACCGACGCCCAGCAGCAGCGGCAGCGCGATGATGTTGGCGAAGTTCAGCGGCAATGGTAGCGCTACCACCACGATCACCGTCATCAGCGCCGAGAGCAGCAGCGGCGCGAGCACGAGGCCGACGTCCAGCGCCCGGCGCAGCGCGATGGCGAGGATCGCGGTGATCGCGATCAGTGCCGCGATCGCGGCGGTGCGGAAGGCGTTCACGATGGTCGCGCTGGTCGCGACGATGGTGACGGCCGCCCCGCCCGCATCCGGCGCCACGGCCTGCACCTCCCGCACGAAGGCGTGCAGGCCGGCGGAGGTGTCGGCCGCGGCGGTGGGCAGCACCTGGATGCGCGCCCGCCCGTCCGGCAGCAGCCAATCGACCGTGAGCGCCTTCGGCAGCGTGGCGAGGCTGACGGGCTTTGCCGCCAGCGCCGCGCGCAGGTTCGCAAGCTGCTCCGGCAGGAACCGCGTCAGCGCCGCGTTCGCTTCCATCAGGACCGCATCGGGCTGTCCGGCGAGGCGTTTCAGATCCTGCCCGATGGCCGCCAGTTCGCTGCCCGGCGGCAGCTTCGGCAGGGCGGCGGCGATCTGCGCGCGCGCGGCCGTGATCGCAAGCCGCAGATCGCCCGGCCGCACCGCCGAGGCGGGCTCTCCGGGGCTCAGCGTCGGCGCAAGCAGGTTGGCCGCATCGGCGATCAGCGCGAGCTTCTGCTTCTGATGCGCGGGGACGAAGCTGTCGGCCGTCAGCACGCCGCTGACCAGCTTCAGCTTGCCGAGCCGACCGGCGAGCCTCGCGGCGGCCTTTGCGTCCGGGGCAAGGATGTCGATGGTGAAGGGGCTGGTCTGCGGCGCGTTCATCAGGTCGCGCAGGGTTCGCATCGCCTCGGTATTCGGGTTCTTGGTGTGCAGCGGGTTGGAATCGAACCGCACGCGCGGCAGCAGCACGAGCCCCGCCACCGCGACCAGCGCGAAAGCGGCCAGGATGCGGCGGCGGCGATGCCATACCCAGGCATCCGCCGGCGCGGCCCAGGCGAAGCCGACATACGCCCGTTCCTCCGCCGGCCGGCACAGCGCAAGCGCGGCGGGCAGGAAGATCGCGGTGCAGGCGAAGGCGATCAGCATGCCCACCCCCGCGATCAGCCCGAGTTCCGCCACGCCGCGGAAGCTTGTCGGCACGAAGGCGAAGAACCCGGCGGCGACGGCGCAGGCAGCCAGCAGCATCGCCCCGCCGGCCCGCAGCATGGTGCCCGCGAGCGCGGATTCGGTGCTGCTGCCCTCGCGACGATGCACGCCGCGGAAGCGCACGCAGAACTGGATCGCGAAATCCACCGCGATCCCCACGAACAGCACCGCGAATGCGACCGAGACGAGGTTCAGCGTGCCGACGGCCGCGGCGGCGAAACCGGTCGTCAGCGCAAGGCCCAGCAGCAGCGTGCCCAGGATCGGCACGATCAGCCGCACGCTGCGCACGGCCAGGAACAGCCACAGCGCGATCAGCGCCACGCTCACGATGGTATCCACCGCCATGCCCTTGGCGATGGTGGCGAATTCCTCGTCGGCGAGCGCGATGGAGCCGGTGATGCGCATCTGCGCCCGCCCCTGCTGCACGAACGGCACCTTCGCGGCGATGGCGCGCAGCGCCACGGTGGCTGCCCCGCCCGGCTCCAGGGCGCCGTAATTCTGCACCGGCCGGATCAGCACGAAGCGGTACTTGCCCGCCTGTTTGGCGAGCGGCCCGGCGAGCAGGCGCTGCCAGGACAGCGGCACCGGCCTGCCCGCCGCCGCCGCCGCCAGCGCCTGGTGGAATCCCTTCATGGCGGCGGCGTAAGGCGCGAGATCCGCCTGCCCCTGCGCAACCCCCATCGCCATCAGCGACAGTGCCGAGAACAGCCCGCGTGCCGACGGATCGGCGGCAAGCTGCCCGAGGAAGGGCTGCGCGTCGATGATGCCGTTCAGCAGGGACTGAAGCTGCGGCCGCGACAGGAACAGCAGCCCCTCGGTGCGGAAGAACGGCAGCGCACCCGGACGCTGGACCGAGCTGAAATGCGCCGGATCGGCCGCGGCGGCGGCGGCGATGGCACGCGCCGTCGCATCCGCCTCCTCCGGCGTGGCGCCGCTGACCACGGCCACCAGCAGATCGTGGAACTGCGGGAAGGCCTTGTCGAACGCGATCGCCTGGCGCCGCCAGGGCAGCGAGGCGGAGAACATCGCATCGGTGTTGGTGGTGATGCCGAGCCCGCGCGAGGCGCCGAACAGCGCAAGCGCGCCGAGCAGCACCCCGCCCAGCACCACCAGCCAGGCGTGGCGCGCGCTGAATGTGGCCAGATCCGCCAGTTTCCGCTGCACAGACATCGCATTCCTCAAATGGCCCGGGGCCCGGATAGTCCATCCCCCGGCGTGCCGGAAGAGAGCGCGGCACTGGCGGCCATCACGTCTGCGATGCACAAGAAGGCGTTGAAGATCAGCTCAGCCCGCCACCAGCCGCGGCGGGATGGCGACGCCGGCCTGCCGGAAATAGCGCGCGGCGCCGGGATGGAACGGCAGGAAGCGATCACGCGCGGCATTCGCGGCGATGGTGCCGACAGCAGCCGGCGTGGCGATGCACAGCCGCCCGGCCTTGGTCATCACCGCCCGCGTCATCGTCTGCACCAGATCGTCGGGCAGGGAGGCGCGGCCGATCGCGAAATTGAACATCACGGCCACCTTCAGATCGTGCGCCAGCCCCTGGTAGGTGCCGCGATCGATCACGCTGGTGGACAAGCCCGGCAGGGCGGACACCAGCCGCCCGATCTGCGGCGGGGAGAAGCCGAACAGGCGCGTCGCGCCGCGGTTCTGCGCGGCGGCGAAGGCCGGCACCGGCACGCCGGCGGCGAACAGGCAGGCGTCCAGCCGGCCGGCCACCACCGCGCCCACCTGATCGGCCACCGAGCCATAGCGGATGGCGGACGGATGGATGCCGAGCACCCGCAGCATGGTCGGCACATAGGCCCCGGCCGTGCCGCCCCGCGGTCCCACGCCCAGCACGCGCCCCGCCAGCGCGGACGCGTCGGCGATCGCCGATGCCGGGCGGGCGACACCGTGGAACGCAGTCTCGTACATGGGGAACAGGGCGCGGATGTTGTGGAACCGCACGCCCTGGGTCCAGCGCCCCGTGCCGGTCCAGGCCTCGCGGGCGACGCCGAGGGTGGTCATGCCCAGATCGACCTGGGCATCGTCGATCAGGATGATGTTTTCCTGCGCCCCCTCGGTCGCGCGATAGGCGACGTTCACACCGGTCGCGCGTTGCGCGATGGCGCCCCAGGCGGGACCGTACACGGCATAGATGCCGCCCGGGCGGGCCGTTCCCATGGTCAGCGCGCGCGGCCAGGCCGGGTTCAGCCGCACGGCCGAAACCGTGCGGTGGGCCAGCATGCCCCCCGCACCCAGCAGAACCTGGCGCCTCAACACCCGGATGTCTCCCCCCGTCTGCCGCCTTTGTCGGGGGGCACCATGGCGCAGAGTGGCGCAAGGTTCAAATCGGGGGCGGCCGCGAAAGGTCAGAACCGCTGGCGGAACCGCTCCAGGGCGGCCAGCAGGGCAGCGCGCACGCCGGCTTCCAGCGCCGAATGGCCGGCATCGGGAATCACGCACAATCGCGCCGCGGGCCAGGCGGCGGCGAGGTCGAACGCGCTGCGGGCGGGGCAGATCATGTCGTACCGCCCCTGCACGATTTCCGCCGGGATATGGCCGATCCGGCGCATTCCGCCCAACAGCCCTTCAGGTGGCAGGAACAGGCCATGGGCGAAATAATGCGCCTCGATCCGCGCCAGCCCCAGCGCGGTGCGGTCCTGCGCAAAAGAGGCGACGGTGTCCGGGCTCGGCAGCAGCGTGCTGCAGGAGCCTTCGTATACCGACCACGCGCGCGCCGCGGGGCCATGAACCGCCGGATCGGGGTCGTTCAGCCGCCGCAGGTAGGCACCCAGCAGATCGCCCCGCTCCGCCTCGGGCACGAAGCTCGCGAACTGGGCGTGGGCATCGGGGAACACCATGGCGAGGCCGTGCATGAACCAGTCGATCTCGACCGACCGGCCGAGGAACACGCCGCGCAGCACGCAGCCGGCCACGTGCTGCGGCACAGCCTGCGCATAGGCGAGCGCGAGCGTGGAACCCCACGATCCGCCGAACAGCAGCCAGCGATCGACCGCCAGATGCGTGCGCAGCGTTTCGATGTCGTGGACCAGTGCGCGGGTCGTGTTCTGCACCAGGCTGCCGAGCGGGCGGGAGCGGCCGGCGCCGCGCTGGTCGAAGATCACCACGCGCCAGTGCGTGGGATCGAAGAAGCGGCGATGCACGGCGCCCGCCCCCGCGCCGGGGCCGCCGTGGAGGAACAGCACCGGCCTTCCGGCGGGGTTGCCCACCTGCTCCCAGTACATCACGTGCCCGTCGGACAACGGCAGGTAGCCGGTTTCGTAGGGCGCGATCTCCGGGAACAGATCGCCGCGCGGCATGGCGGCCGCTCAGGCGGCAGCCGCGGCGAGGGCCGCGCGCATCACCGCGCACACCTGGGCCGCGTCCGCCTCGGTGAGATCCGGATGGATCGGCAGCGCCAGGATGCGCGCGCCCAGCGCATCGGACACCGGCAGCGCCGTGCCGTCGTGATGCGCCTGATAGGCGGGCTGCCGGTGCAGCGGGCGGGGATAGTAGATCGCGCTGCCGATGCCCGCCGCACGGAAGGCCGCCTGCACCCGCTCGCGCGCCGCTTCATCCGGCAACAGCACCGCGTAGATCGCCCAGGCGCTGGCGCTGTGCGGCACGCGCGCCGGCGTCTGCACCGCATTCGGCAGGTGCGAATCATAGAAGCACGCCAGCCGCTCGCGTGCCGCCAGCTCATCCTCGAACACCGCGAGCTTGGCGAGCAGTACGGCCGCCTGCAAGCTGTCCAGCCGCCCGTTCATCCCCACGCGCATCACCTCGTAGCGGGTGGTGCCCTCGCCATGGGTGCGCAGGCTGCGGAACAGCGCGGCGCGGTCTGCCGATTCGGTGAACAGCGCGCCGCTGTCGCCATAGGCGCCGAGCGCCTTGCTGGGGAAGAAGCTGGTCGCCGTCGCATCCGCCATGGTGCCGAGCCGCACGCCGTGCAGGCTGGCCCCGAAGCTCTGGGCGCAATCGTCCAGCGTGAACATCCCCTCCCGTTCCGCGATCGCGCGCAGGCCCGGCCAATCCGCCGGCTGGCCGAACAGGTCCACGCCCACGATCGCCCGCGGCCGCAGCATCCCCGCCGCCTTCACCGCCGCGATGCGCGCTTCGAGGCTTGCGAGATCGATCTGGAAGGTCGCGGGATCGACATCGACGAACACCGGGCTCGCCCCCAGCACCAGCGGCACCTCCGCCGTCGCGGTATAGGTGAAGGCCGGCAGGAACACGGCATCGCCCCGGCCGATGCCTTCCGCCATCATCGCGATCTGGAGCGCATCGGTGCCGGAGCTGACGGCGACGCAATGCGCCGCCCCGCAGAACCGCGCCAGCTCCGCCTCCAGCTCCGCCACTTCCGGCCCCAGGATGAACTGGCAGTGATCGAGCACCGCATCGATCCGCCGCCGCAGATCGGCGCGGATGCGCGCCTGCTGAGCCTTCAGGTCGAGGAACGGAACAGGGCGGGCGGGACCGGAAGCGGTCATGGCGCAGCTTTCTCGCAATGGCGGGGAATTAAGATCACGCAACCGGCAGACAGCACAAGCCGGGCGCCGTCACGCACGCGCGGGATTGGTGGCGGAAGCCGCGTCCGGCACGAACTCCGGCACGATCCGGCCGAGCTGGGCGAGTGCCGCCGCGCCCTGGCCACGCCGGCAGGCGGCCGCGATCTCCTCGATCGTGCGGCCGACGATCGCGGGGTCCGCGGTGCGCGGGGCGGCCATCAGCAGGCCGGGGAAGCCGGTGGGCACCGGCGGTTCGCTGCCGTGGAACAGCTCCTCATACAGCTTCTCGCCGGGGCGCAGGCCTGTGAAGCGGATTTCCACATCCCGGTCCGGGCGCAGGCCGGCAAGGCGGATCATCTGTCGGGCCAGATCGACGATCTTCACCGGCTCGCCCATGTCCAGCACGAAGATGCCCCCATCTCCAACCGAGGCAGCCGAATCCGCGCCCACCACCGATGCCTGCAACACGAGCCCCACCGCCTCCCGCACCGTCATGAAATAACGCTGCATGTCCGGGTGGGTGACGGTGAGCGGGCCGCCGCGTTCGAGCTGGCGGCGGAACAGCGGCACCACCGAGCCGGTGGAGCCGAGCACGTTGCCGAAGCGCACGGTGACGCAGCGCATTCCGCCCGCGGCCCCCCGCGCGGCGATGTCCAGCGCCTGGCAATACATCTCGGCGAGCCGCTTGGAGGCGCCCATCACGGAAGTCGGGTTCACCGCCTTGTCGGTGGAGATCAGCACCATCGCCTTCGCCCCGGCGGCGCGCGCCGCATCGGCCACATGGCGGGTGCCGCCGGCGTTGGTCAGCAGCCCTTCCAGCGGGTTCGCCTCGACCATTGGCACGTGCTTCAGCGCCGCGGCGTGGAATACGAGTTCTGGTCGCACCTCCTCGAAGATCGTGCGCAGCCGCGCCTCGTCACGGATATCCGCGATCACCGCCCGTCGCATCACATGCGGGTGCGACTCCGCCAGTTCGAGGTCGATCTGCCACAGCGCGTATTCGCCGTTGTCGAGCAGCACGACGCTCTCCGGCCCAAGGGCCGCCACCTGCCGGGCCAGTTCGCTGCCGATGGTGCCGCCCGCGCCGGTGACGAGCACCCGCCGCCCCTGGACCAGCCGCGCCATGCCCTCGCGATCCAGAGGAATCTGCGGGCGGTTCAGCAGATCCTCG
>DATKQI010000229.1:0-2713 GCA_035532755.1 Acetobacteraceae bacterium | reverse complement strand
GGCAGCTATTTCGCCAACCTGAACCGTAGCAAGCGCAGCATCGTGCTGGACCTGAAGCAGCACGAACACAGGCAGGCACTGCTGCGGCTGCTCGAAACCGCCGACGTCTTCGTGCACAACATGCGCCCCGGGGCGGCGCGGCGGCTCGGCCTGGACTACGCCAGCATCGCCGCACGCAATCCACGCATCGTGCACGCCAGCGCCTCGGGTTTCCGCAAGGGCAGCACGAAGCAGGAGGCACCGGCGTTCGACGACCTGATCCAGGGCGTCAGCGGACTGGCCGCACTGAATGCCGGCCCCGACGGCGCGCCGCGCTACGTGCCGACGGTGCTGGTGGACAAGTTGACCGGGCACATGCTGGCCACGATGATCGCAATGGCGCTGGTGCATCGTGAACGCACCGGCCAGGGCCAGGAAGTGCACGTACCGATGCTGGAAACCACACTCGGCTTCCTGCTGGTGGAGCATCTGTGGGGTGCGACCCTCGGCGAACCGGAGCGCGGGATCGGCTATCCGCGCATGCTGACACCGCACCGGCGGCCATATCCGACGCAGGACGGATACATCAGCGTCATCGCCTCCAGCGACGCGCAATACGCGCGCTTGTTCGAGGCGATCGGCCGGCCGGAACTGACCGGCGATCCGCGCTTCAGCAACATCGCGGCGCGGGCGCGGAATATCGACGCACTGTTGGCCGTGTTGTCTGACGGGTTGCGGTCGCGCAGCACCGAAGCCTGGCTGGCGGTGCTGACCGCCGCCGACATTCCTTGCGGCAGGGCGAACTCGCTGCGCGATCTGCTGGACGATCCGTATCTGCGCGAGACCGGCTTCTTCGGGCAGGCCGATCATCCGATGGAAGGCAAGGTGACGGTGCCAGCGATTGCCGCGGAGTTCTCCGCAACACCGCCGTCGGTGCAACGTCTGTGGCCGCAGCTTGGGGAACACACCGCGGAGGTTCTGCGCGAGGTTGGCTACAGCGACGCGGATATTCGGCGGATCGCCACGGGCCGCTAGCCGCCACCGGGCAGGGACAGGCACCACCTTGAACCATCCGGCCATGCCGGCAACGCGGCGGAGCGACGCACTTATACCCGCGGCCAAAAATGCTGACCTATGGCGACAGCGTACGGTCATGGCCGGGAGCGATGATGAGTAAGGACTATCGGCCGCCGGTATTACTCCATCCCGGGCCCTGCGGGAGACCTGGCGGTCCTCCAAACCCCGCCCGTGCGGTCCGTCTGGCAGACCGTGGCACGCTGCACCCCGGCCGCTCGGCGCCGCTACGCCGCTGGTGGTGAGGACCGGTCGTTTCGACTACGAGGATGTGGTTGGCGAGCGGATCACCGGCGGCCAGCGCCTGGCCTGCCGCGGCAGCGTGCCGGGCGGGCGGTGCCGGGTCGGCGGACAGGTTGCCCCCGGCGCCCGAGCGTGCTTCAACCCCTCGCACTGGTAGCGCGAACATCCACACGGGGAAGCGCATGAAGATCGAACGGATTGAAACCTTCCAGGCCGACGCCGGCTGGCGGATGTTTTCCTTTCTCAAGGTGACCACCAGCGACGGCATCATCGGCTGGTCGGAGTTCAACGAGAGCTTCGGCTCGGTCGGCCTGTCCGACGTGATAAGGGGCCTGTCGCCGGCGCTGATCGGCAAGGACCCGCGCCGCTTCGAGCAGATCACCCAGCATCTGCACGTGCTCACCCGCCAGTCCCGCGGCGGGCTGAACCAGCAGGCGATCGCAGCGATCGAGAACGCGCTGCTGGACGTCACCGGCAAGGCTTACGGCGTGCCGGTCTACGCGCTGTTCGGCGGCCCGATCCGCGACCGCATCCCGGTGTACTGGTCGCATTTCGGCACCTACCGCGTGCGCAGCGCCGCCCTGATGGGCGTGCCCCCGATCGCCGGCTACGACGACCTCGCGCGCCACGCCCAGGAGGTGAAATCCCGCGGCTTCCGCGCACTCAAGACCAACATCATGCCGATCGTGGACGGCAAGCCGGTAAGCTTCACGCCCGGGTTCGGCCGCACCGCCGGCTGGCCGGAACTGAACTGGGACAACCGGCTGATGGCGGGGCTGACCAAGCAGTTGCTGGCGATCCGGTCGGCGATCGGGCCCGAGATGGGCATGATGCTGGACGTGAATTTCCACTTCAAGACCGAGGGCTTCCGTCGCATCGCCGAGGCGGTGGCGCCGGCGCATCTGACCTGGCTGGAGATCGACACGCATGACGCGCCGGCGTTGGCGCTGATCCGCCGCGACGCGCCCTGTCCGATCGCCTCCTGCGAGACCCTGCACGCGCGGCGAGAGTTCCGGCCCTATTTCGAGAACTACGCGATGGATGTCGCCATCGTCGATGTGATCTGGAACGGGCTTGCGGAATCGCTGAAGGTCGCGGCGATGGCGGACGTGTACGAGACGAATGTCGCGCCGCATAATTTCTACGGTCATCTGTGCAGCGCGATCAGTGCGCATTTCTCCGCCGCGGTGCCGAATTTCCGCATCATGGAGATCGACATCGACAGCGCCCCGTGGCGCGACGACTTCTACGACAGCGTCCCGGTGATCGCGCACGGCGAATACGTGCTGTCGGGCAAGCCCGGCTGGGGCGTCGAGGTGAACGAGAAGGCGGTGCGCGCGCGCCCGCCGCAGCGCTGAGGAAGCAGAGGGAAACACCATGGCAAAGTTCAGGATCATCACCCCCGCCGGGGCCAGCT
>DATKQI010000228.1:0-8222 GCA_035532755.1 Acetobacteraceae bacterium | reverse complement strand
ACCCACCGCGCCTTCGACCGCCGCGCCTTCGCCACCGGCGCGGTGCGCGCCGCGCTATGGGTGCGCGGCCGCCCGCCGGGGCAGTACGGGATGCAGGACGTGCTGGGGATGCGCGGATAGCCGCCCGGAGCCGGATGACCTACCTCCGGGTGAACAGCAGGCCGGTGGCGGCGAAATAGGTGAACACCTCCTCCCGCTTGGCGATCTCCCGCAGATCGCCCGAATCGGTGGACAGCGCGTAGCCGCGGCTTTCGAGCTTCCCGATCCAGTATTCCGCCGGCTGGCAGTTGACGTGATGGTGCCCGTCCTGGCCCGGCACCGCGTGCGTCATCGCGATGATCCGGCCGTTGGCCAGCGTGTCCAGGTAGTGGTCCACGCGGTCGGCCTCGATATGCTCCGCCACCTCGCAGCTCCAGGCCAGATCGACCGGCATCACGTAGGGGCCGGCCAGCAGGTCGTGCAGGGCGATCGGCGTCACCGCGCGCTCCACGTTCAGCCGCAGCCCGTCGATGCCGTGGGCGACGAGGCCGAGGCGGTGGAAGAACTTCACCGCATGCCCCTCTCCGCAGCCCACGTCCAGCACCGAGCCGATGCCGTAGCACTCCAGCATGAAGCGCCACAGGCGCGGGGACCAGGTGTGGATGTCGCCGTGCCGGGCGTTGCCGCCGAGGTCCGGGCGGCTGTGGTCGATCACGTGCTCCATGAACCTCTCCTCGGAACCTCTCCTCGCCGCCGCGCGCGTGGAATGCGCGGCTTGACCCATAGGCCGGATTCAGCCACACACGCCGCGCCTCGGCAACCGGCCGGCGCGGGTACCGGACCATCCGGAAACTCGTCGCGACAAGAGGAAAGCAATCCATGCGCGAGACGGGCGAATATCTGTTCACCTCGGAATCGGTTTCCGAGGGCCACCCCGACAAGGTTGCCGATCGCATCAGCGATACCGTGCTCGATGCCTTCCTGGCCGCCGATCCCTATGCGCGCGTCGCCTGCGAAACGCTGGTGACGACCAACCGCATCGTGCTGGCCGGCGAAACCCGCGGACCGGACACCATCACCCCGGAATACCTCACCCACCTCGCGCGCCTCGCGGTGCACGACATCGGGTACGACCAGGAGGGTTTCTCCTGGCGCAATGCGAAGGTCGATGTGCATCTGCACGCCCAGTCCTCCGACATCGCGGCGGGCGTGGACGCGACCGGCAACAAGGATGAGGGCGCCGGCGACCAGGGCATCATGTTCGGCTATGCCTGCACCGAGACCGAGGCGCTGATGCCCGCGCCGCTGTACTACGCCCACCTGATCCTGCGCCGCGTGAGCGAGATGCGCCGCAACAAGGACGTGCTGGTGGCGGGCCTGCTGCCGGATGCGAAAAGCCAGGTCACCCTGCGCTATGTCGATGGCAAGCCGGTCGGCGCGACCTCCGTCGTCGTCTCCACCCAGCACGAGGCGGGGCTGGAGCAGGCCGAGATCAAGCGGATGCTCTGGCCGATCGTCGAAAGCTCCCTCCCCGAGGGCTGGATGTGCACGGAGGGCGAGTTCTACGTGAACCCCACCGGCAATTTCGTCATCGGCGGGCCGGACGGGGATTGCGGGCTGACGGGCCGGAAGATCATCGTCGATACCTATGGCGGCGCGGCTCCGCACGGCGGCGGCGCGTTCAGCGGGAAGGACCCCACGAAGGTCGATCGCTCGGCCGCCTATGCCTGCCGGTACCTCGCGAAGAACGTCGTCGCCGCCGGGCTGGCCGACAAGTGCACGTTGCAGATCAGCTATGCCATCGGCATCGCCCATCCGCTGTCGGTGTATGTGGACCTGCAAGGCACCGGGAAGGATGTGGACGAGAAGCGGCTGGAGAAGACGCTGCGGGACCTGATGAACCTCTCCCCGCGCGGCATCCGCGAGCATCTGCACCTGAACCGGCCCATCTATGCCCCCACCTCGGCCTACGGCCATTTCGGCCGCGAGCCGGACGAGGAACTGGGCACCTTCACCTGGGAGCGAACGGACCTCGTGCCGGCCCTGCAAGCGGCCTTCGGGCGTTGACGCCGCCCGGCGTCAAGCCGCCGCCGGATCGCCTGTATGGACGGGGGCGCGGCCATGTGCTGCGCCCCCGCCAGCGTCTGCTGCTGGATGTCACGCTGCCCCGCCTGCGGCTCGATCCGGCGCAGGCGGCCGATCCGCGTTCCGCCTTCCCGGTTCCGCCGCATGATCTCGCGCTGGAGGTGGGTTTCGGCGGCGGGGAGCACACGCTCGCGCAGATTGCCGTGTCCCCGCAGACGGGGCTGATCGGCTGCGAGGTGTTCGAGAACGGGTTGTGCTCCCTGCTCTCCCGCCTGGTGCCGGAAGGGGGCGAGGCCACCGCGCCGCTCCCGCCCAACCTGCGCCTGTGGCCGGCCGATGCCCGCCGGCTGCTGGCCCTGCTGCCCGCCGCCTCGCTCGCGCGCATCTTCCTGCTGTTCCCGGACCCGTGGCCGAAATCCCGCCATGCGAAGCGCCGCTTCGTGCACCCCGCGCTGCTGCCGGCCGTCGCGCGCGTGCTGCGGCCCGGCGGCGAATGGCGCATCGCCTCCGACGACCCGACGTACCAGGCCTGGGTTGCCGAGGTGCTGGCCGCGCAGGACCTGTTCGACGCCCCGGCCCCGGCCCGCGAGCGCCCTGCCGGCTGGCCGCCCACGCGCTACGAGGCGAAGGCGCTGCGGGCGGGGCGCGCGCCGCTCTACTGGTCGCTCCATCGGCGCTGAAACGATGCGCGAGGCAGCCTTGGCCTGCCGCGCGGGCGATGCCATAACGCTGCGGCATGCGCATTCTGTATCATCTCCCCCTCTCCCCCTTTTCCCGCAAAGTCCGCCTGGTGCTTTCCGAGAAGCGCCTGCCGTTCGAGTTGCGGCTGGAGAAGGTGTGGGAACGCCGGCCCGAATATCTCGACCTCAACCCCGCCTGCACGGTGCCGACGCTGAAGGAGGAGAACGGGCTGATCATCCCCGACTCCGGCGCGATCTGCGAATACCTGGACGAAGCCTATCCGGACACCACGCTGATCGGCCGCACCCTGGCCGAGCGGGTGGAGGTGCGGCGGCTGGTCGCGTGGTTCGACGGCAAGTTCGCCGTGGAAGTGTCGCGCAACCTGCTGGGCGAGAAGTTCCTCAAGCGCCTGTCCGGCCGGGGCGAGCCGGATGCGGCGGCGCTGCGGGCGGGGTATGCGAACATCAAGGGGCATCTGCAGTACCTCGGCTACCTTGCCGAAACGCGGAAATGGCTGGCCGGCGCCACCCTCTCGCTCGCCGATTTCGCCGCCGCGGCGCATCTCTCGGCGCTTGATTTCGCGGGTGACGTGGACTGGGCGCTGTCGGCCCCGGCCAAGGAGTGGTACGCGCGCATGAAATCCCGCCCCAGCTTCCGCGCCATCCTGGCCGACCGCGTACCGGGCGTGCTCCCGCCCGCGCATTATGCCGACCTCGACTTCTAGAAGCCTGCTCGTTTTCGGCCTCGGCTACACCGGGGCCGCCATCGCGCGCGCCGCGGCCGAAGCCGGCTTCGCCGTCACCGCCACCTCCCGCACGCCCGCCGGGCGCGGCCCGGTTCCGGGTGTGACCGTGGTGCCGTTCGGCGAAGCCGATCCGGCCATCGCACCGGCCACGCATATCCTGGCCACCGCCGCGCCCGATGCGGGGGGCGACCCCGTGCTGGCCCGCTTCGCCCCCGCCGTCGCGGCGGCTCCGGCACTGCGGTGGATCGGCTACCTCTCCACCACCGGCGTCTATGGCGATCGCGGCGGCGGGTGGGTGGACGAGGCGACGCCCCCGGCTCCGTCGGGTGAACGCGGGCGGCGGCGGCTTGCGGCCGAACAGGCCTGGGCCGGTTTCGCCGACCGCATCGCGGTCGATCTGTTCCGCCTGGCCGGCATCTACGGCCCGGGCCGCGCACCCTTCGCCGATCTTCGGGCCGGGCGGGCGCGGCGGATCGGCAAGCCCGGCCACGCCTTCGGCCGCATCCATCGCGACGACATCGCCGCCGCGGCGCTGGCCGCGATGGGCCAGACGTTGCCCCCCGGTTTGCGCGTGCTGAACCTCGCGGACGACGAACCGGCCGAGAACGCGGATGTGATCGTAGAGGCCGCCCGCCTGCTGGGCATTCCCGCCCCGCCCCTCACCCCATTCGCGCAAGCCGCCCCGGCGATGACCGCGATGGCGCTGAGCTTCTGGGCCGAGAACCGGAAGGTCTCAAGCCGGCGAACGCAGGAAGCGCTGGGCCTGCGCTGGCGCCACCCCACCTATCGCGAGGGCCTCGCCGCCATCCTCGCCGCCGAGAAGGGCGCCGACGGTCCGGCATAGCAGCGCCAGATCGGCCGGGCGGGACAGCCGGTGGTCCCCGTCCTTCACCAGCACCACCCGCACATCCTCCGCCTCCAGCCATTCCGCAAGGGTCAGCGCCGTCCGCCACGGCACGTCCCGGTCCTGCTGGCCGTGCAGCAGGCGCACCGGGCAGTGCAGCGGGATCGGCGCGGACAGGCGCAGATGATGCCGTCCGTCCTCGATCAGCGCGCGCGTGATCGGCGTGGGCGAGCCGTATTCGCTGGGTAGTGGCAGTACGCCGCGGCTCGTCAGCTCCGCCCGCTGCGCCGGATCGAGCGCCGGCCAGATCAGCGCTTCGGTAAAATCGGGCGCTGCCGCGATCCCCACCAGTGCGGCGATGCGCGCCGGCCGGGCGAGCGCCACGTTCAGCGCGATCCATCCGCCCATGGAGGAGCCGACCACCAGCACCTGCCCCTCCGTCAGCGCATCGATCACCGCCAGCGCATCCGCCGTCCAGCGCCCGATCGTGCCGTCCTCGAACCGCCCGCCGCTCGCGCCGTGGCCGGAGTAGTCGAGCCGCAGCATCGCCTGGCCGTGCGCCGCGCAGAACGCGGCCAGCGTCTCTGCCTTGCTGCCTGTCATGTCGGAGGCGAAGCCGGGCAGGAACACCACCACAGGCCCGCGCCCCGGCTGGCGCCGCCAGGCGAGTTCCACGCCATCCCCCCGATCCAGCCTGCCGCTTTCCATGCCGTCTCCATTCTGGACTTGCACCGGACGCGTGATATAGCGCCGGCCATGCGTGACATCCCCAATGCCCGCCCGCCGGTGGTGCTGCAAGTGCTGCCGGGCCTGGAGACGGGCGGGGTGGAGCGCGGCACCATCGAGATCGCCCAGGCGCTCGGCCGCGCCGGCTGGATGCCGCTGGTGGCCAGTTCCGGCGGCCGGCTGGTCCCGGCGGTGGCCCGCGCGGGCGGGCGGCACTTCACCCTGCCGCTCGCCACCAAGAACCCGCTGCGCATCTGGCGCAACGCCGGCCGGCTCGCCGCCCTGATCCGCGCGCAGGGCGTCGATATCGTCCATGCCCGCTCCCGCGCCCCGGCCTGGTCCGCCTGGCTCGCCGCGCGGCGGGCGGGCGTGCATTTCATCACCACCTTCCACAACGTCTATGGCGAGCAGGTGCCGCTGAAGCACCAGTACAACGCGGTGATGGCGAAGGGGGAGATCGTCATCGCCATCAGCCATTTCGTCGCCCGCACGCTGATCGCGCGCCATGCCGTCGATCCGGGGCGGGTGCGGGTGATCCCGCGCGGGGCGGACCTGTCGCAGTTCGACCCCGACACGGTGGCCCCCGACCGCCTCGCGCGGCTGACCCAGGCGTGGCGCCTGCCCGATGGCCGGCCGACCATCCTGCTGCCCGGCAGGCTGACGCGCTGGAAGGGCCAGGGCGTGCTGATCGAGGCGCTGGCGCGGCTTGCCCGGCCGGAGGTGGTCTGCGTGCTGGTGGGGGCGGACCAGGGGCGGGCGCGCTACACGAAGCAGCTGCTCGCCCGCGCGGCCGCGCTCGGCGTGGCGGGCCAACTGCGCATCGTCGGCCATTGCGACGACATGCCGGCGGCGCTGATGCTGAGTGACGTGGTGGTGAATGCCTCCATCGAACCGGAAGGCTTCGGCCGCGTGGTGGTGGAGGCGCAGGCGATGGGCCGCCCGGTGATCGCCACCGACCATGGCGGCGCGATGGAGACGATCGACCCCGGCGCGACCGGCTGGCGGGTGCCGCCGGGCGATGCGGACGCGCTCGCCGTCACGCTCGCCTACGTGCTCGACCTGCCGGAAGCCGACCGTGCGGCGCTGGGGGCGCAGGCGCGCACGGCGGTGGCGGCGGATTTCACCATCGCGGCGATGCAGCAGGCGACATTCGCGGTGTATCGGGAAGTGCTGGGGATGCCGCCGGAACCCCGGGCCGGCTGAGAGATCGTCTTGCGCCAATGGCGCGGGGCGGGCATGTGCGGCGCATGCGGCACATCCTGGTCATCCGCCTCGGCGCGCTAGGCGATTTCGTGCTCTCCTTCGGCCCGTTCGCGGCGATCCGCGCGCGCCACCCCGATGCGCGGATCACCCTGCTGACGACCGCCCCCTTCGCCGAGCTTGCCCGCGCGAGCCCCTGGTTTGACGCCGTGGCGGTGGATGCCCGCCCGCCCTGGTGGAACCTGCCGGCGCTGTGGCGCCTGTCGCGCCGGCTGCGCGGATTCGATTTCGTGTACGACTTGCAGACTTCCGGCCGATCCTCCCGCTACTTCACCCTGGCCGGGCGGCCTCCCTGGTCGGGCATCGCGCGCGGCTGTTCCCATCCGCACGCCAATCCGCGGCGGGATTCCATGCACACCTTCGAACGCCAGCGCGAACAACTCGCGATGGCCGGAATCGTGGATTTTCCGCTGCCCGATCTGTCCTGGCTGCAAGGAGACATCTCCCGGTTCGCCCTGCCCGCCCGCTTCGCCCTGCTGGTGCCCGGCGCCGCCCCGCACCGGCCGGAGAAGCGCTGGCCGGCGGAGCATTACGGGCGGCTCGCCGCCATTCTCGCCGCGCGCGGCGATACGCCGGTGATCGTCGGCAGCCGGGCCGAGGCCCCGCTCGCCGCCGCCATCCACGCCCTCTGCCCGGAAGCGATCGACCTCATCGGCCGCACCCGCATCGCCGACATCGCCGCCATCGCCGCCCATGCCCGGCTGGCGGTGGGCAACGACACCGGGCCGATGCATCTCGCCGCCGCCATGGGCTGCCCGAGCCTCGTGCTGTTCTCCGCCGACAGCGACCCTGCCCGCACCGCCCCGCGCGGCCCCGGCGGTGCGCCCGTTGCCGTGCTGCGCGAGGCGGACTTGGCCGATCTGCCGGCGGAGAGGGTTGCGGCCAGCCTGCCTTGAGGTCATAGGGAACCCCCGCTTCCTTCCGGAGACCCATGCATGCCTGCCATCACCCTGCCCGACGGTTCCGTGCGCCGCTTCGACGCGCCGGTGACGGGCACCACGTTGGCGGCATCCATCGGCCCCGGCCTCGCCCGCGCCGCGCTCGCGATGAAGCTGGACGGAAAGCTCGTCGATCTGTCGCGCGAGATCGCGGCCGATGCATCGGTGGTGTTCGTCACCCGCAAGGACCCCGAGGCGCTGGAGATGATCCGCCACGATGCGGCGCATGTGCTGGCCGAGGCGGTGCAGGCGCTCTACCCCGGCACGCAGGTGACGATCGGGCCGTCGATCGAGAACGGATTCTACTACGATTTCGCCCGCAACGCCCCGTTCACCCCGGAGGATTTCGCCGCGATCGAGGCGAAGATGCGCGAGATCATCGCCGCCAACGCCCCGTTCGAGCGGCAGGTGTGGGACCGGGCGAAGGCGATCGGCTTCTTCACCGCCCGCGGCGAGGCCTACAAGGCGGAGCTGATCCGCGACCTGCCGGAGAGCGAGACCATCACCCTGTACAGGCAGGGCGACTGGATCGACCTGTGCCGCGGCCCGCACATGCGCGGCACCGGCGATGTCGGCACCGCCTTCAAGCTCACCCGCGTGGCCGGCGCCTACTGGCGGGGCGACCATCGCAACCCGATGCTGAGCCGCATCTACGGCACCGCCTGGCGCGACCAGAAGGAGCTGGATGCGTACCTGACCATGCTGGCCGAGGCCGAGAAGCGCGACCACCGGCGCATCGGCAAGGCGATGGACCTGTTCCACCTGCAGGAGGAGGCGGCGGGCAGCGTCTTCTGGCACGACAAGGGCTGGCGGCTGTGGCGGACCATCGAGGCCTACATGCGCCGGAGGCTGGAGGCGGGCGGCTACCAGGAAGTGCGGACCCCGCAACTGGTCGATCGCGCGCTGTGGGAAGCCTCCGGCCACTGGGAGAAGTTCCGCGAGAACATGTTCGTCGCCACGGTCG
>DATKQI010000227.1:0-4946 GCA_035532755.1 Acetobacteraceae bacterium | reverse complement strand
TGCCGCCGCTGGCGGCCGGGTGCTTCGATGGGATAGGCTGGTGCCGAGATGACCCTCAAAAGCTACGGTGCGACCGCGACTGCCGATGCCGGGGATGACCCTCTGGCCCGGGCGCTCGAAGAGCTGTCCAGAAACGGCTTCACCGTGCTGGAACAAGTCATTTCCGCCACGCCGCTGGCCGCGCTGTGCACGGCGCTCGACCGGCTGCTTGCGGCCCAGACGGATCGCTTCGGCGGCAGCGCGCGTCTGGATACAATCGGCGACGCCGGCCAGGCACGGGCGTTGCTGGAGGAGGAGCCGGTCTTCCTGGACCTGCTCCGCTTGCCGCGGCTCGACGCGATCATCGACGCCCTGCTGGGGCCGGCCGCGCTGGTGATGCAGCAGAACGGCATCGTCATGCCGCCCGCGGCGGCCGAGCACCACCAGCAGAGCTGGCACCGCGATCTTCCCTACCAGTCCTGGATTGCCAGTAAGCCGCTGGCCTTGGGCGCGCTCGCGGCGCTCGACGATTTCACCGCCGAAAGCGGCGCCACGCGCTTCCTTCCCGGCTCGCACCGGCATGAGACGCTCCCGAGCGCCGCCTATGTCGCGCGCTGGGCGCATCAGGCGGTGGCGCCCGCGGGCAGCGTGGTGGTGTTCGACGCCATGTGTTTCCACGCCGGCGGGGTGAACCGGGGCAGCCAGCCGCGGCGGGCGGTGAATACGCTGTTCGGCATCCCGTTGCTGGCACAGCAGGTGACCTTCACCGGCAAGCCGGGGTTGGATGCGAAGCTGCGCCGTCGCCTGGGCCTTGATTACCAGCCGGCGCCCAACGTCGATGCCTGGCGCGCACGCCGTGCTGCGCGGTTGGGGGGCGGGGATGGGCAGTGATCCGATTCTCGCCGCAGTCCGCGCACATTATGAAGGAACCGTCGCCGCTCACGGCAACACCGCGAAGGGCGTGGACTGGAAGGATGAAGACGGCCAACGGCTGCGCCACCATCAGTTCCTGCGGCTGCTGAAGGCCGATCCGGACGCTTCGGTGCTCGACCTCGGCTGCGGCTACGGTGACTTCCTGCCTTTCCTCCGCGCCCATGGGCATCGCGGCCGCTACATGGGCCTCGACGTCGCGCCCACGATGGTGCAGGCCGCACGCAAGCTGCACGGAGAAGGCCCGGATCGCATCTTCCATCTGGGAGCCGTGCCGCCGGAACCCGCGGACTACGCTCTCGCGAGCGGCATTTTCAACGTGATCCGGGGCGCCGACCCCGCGGCTTGGGTGGGCTATGTGGAGGCGACCATCGGGACGTTGGCGCGGAACGCCCGCTCCGGTTTCGGGTTCAACATGCTGAGCCTGAACTCGGACCCGGAACGCCGGCGCGCCGACCTGCATTATGCCGATCCGCCGGCAACGCTGGCGGCGATGATCGCGCGGTACGGACGGCATGTCGCCCTGCTGCAGGACTACGGCCTGTGGGAGTTCACGTTGCTGGTACGCCACCCGCCGGCCAGCCTGCATCCGGCCATGCAAGCGTGAACGGATTTTCGGCATGAGGGGCGGATGCGCCCGGACGTGGTGATGCGACCGCGCCAGCGCTGGCGGAGCCTCGGACACGTGCATGTCGCGGCCGGCGAGGCGCCGGCCCATATGACGCATGCGAGCTACCCGACACCGTTGGCGCTGCCCGATGGCAGGCTGCGCGTCTTTTTTTCACCGCGTGACCGGGCGGGTCGTTCCACCATCTTCTCGCTCGACCTGTCGCTCGATGTCGCCGGCTTCACGCGGGAGAATGCGCCTGAGGGGCCCTGGCTCGAGTCGGGCCCGACCGGCGCGTTCGACGATGCCGGGACCTCGGTTTCCTGGGTGGGATGGACGCCGGAGGGCGGCATCGATTGCTGGTATCTTGGCTGGAGTCTTGGCGTCTCGGTGCCGTTCCGCACCGCTATCGGTCGCGCCGGCGCCGCGCCGGGCGCGCAGCGGATGACGCGCGTCTCGTTTGCGCCGGCCCTTGATCGCAACGACGTGGATCCGCTCAGCCTTGGCTATCCCTGGCTGCTGCCCGGCCTGGGCGGTTGGTCGATCTGGTACGGCACCCATCGCTGCCCGCCGCATGATGGGCGCGCGGTGGATCATGTCATCCGCCGCGCCTGCTCCGCGGATGGCGGTGGCACCTGGCGGCGCGATGCTGCCCCGGCGCTGATCCAGGCGACGCCGGAGGAATGGGCGCTGTCACGCCCCTCGGTCGTGCAGGACTCGGCGGGCTGGCACATGTGGTACTGTCGGCGCCTTCACGCCTATCGCCTCGGCTACGCGCATTCGCCGGACGGGATCCGCTGGACGCGCGCCGACGACGCCATCTGTTTCGTTACGCCGGAGACAGAATGGGAGTTGGGCAGCCGCTCCTATCCAGCCGTCTTCGACCATGCGGGTCGACGCTGGATGCTCTATAATGGAGCCGGCTATGGCCGCACCGGGTTCGGGTTGGCCGTGCTGGAGGAAGACTGATCCACGGCGAGCCGGGCGCGCAGTGCCTGTTCCAGCCACTCATGCACCGAGAGCCCGGCAGTGGCGGCGGCCTGCTGCACCAGGGTTCGGGTTTCCGGGGTAACGGATTCGAGCTGGCCGCGATAGCGCGTCCACATGGTGCCGCCACGCCGTCCCTTGTGCGGCACATGCGGGTTGATGGTGGGCAGGCCGGTTCCGACGCTGAATCCGATCACCCAGAAGCACTGGCCCAGCACCCAGTCCAGCGTGACGTCGGTGGCCGTTTCCGGTAGCAGCGCGATCGGTGCTGAATGTGCCCAAAGCGGGTTGTTGGTAACGACCATGCGGCCGTAGTCGGTCTCGCGCAACCAGGGCGCGATGCCTTCGTCGCCGACCACGACACGCCCGCCTGGCCGCACGACGCGCGCCATCTCCGCGATGCCGGCATCGACGTTATCGTACAGGTTGATGCCGCCGAAATGGAAGGCGGCGTCGAAGGCGCCGTCCGCGAACGGCAGGCGCAGCGCGTCGCCCACCGAGAATTGGAGCTGTGCCGCCGCCTGCGGCCGCTCCCGCCCCCATCGCGCCACCGCCTGGCGGATCATTTTCGCCGACAGGTCCTGCATCCACACTTCGCCCGAAGGGCCGACGGCATCGAGCAGCGACGGGGTGTCGTCGCCCAGACCGCAGCCGGTCACCAACACGGCATCGCCCGCTGCGAGTCGCAGCCGCGCCGTCATGGAGCGACGCCACGACTCTTCTTGCACATCGAAGGTAGCGAAGAGCCAGTCGAGGAAGTTGCGGTAGATCTCCGGCGCCGCGTCGGTGTCATACATCGCCAGGCTGGCGCGCTGGTGCTCGCCCATGGTTGAGCGATCGAGGAAATCGGGCACGCCGTGTTCCGCCTCCTCCGCCCCGGCCAGGAAGCGGAAAACCGCTCCGTCGGCGCGGACCAGACCGTCGGCGCCGGGCTGCAGCGGCTGGCGCGTCACCGGGCAGACATAAGCGATACGGCTCATCTGTGGCTGTCCCCGGCCGGGAGCGACCGGTGGCTTTCCGGAGCTGCGGTGTCGGCAGGCTGAGGGATCATATCCGTCGCAGCCGATGGCTCGGGACCTTGGATATCTCAGTCGCGCCCGGTGACAGCACCGACCCGTCCGGGATGTCCTGCAGCACCAGCGCCCCGGCGCCCAGCACGCAGTCGGCGCCGATCGTGACGTGGTCGCGGATCGTCACATTCACGCCGACAAAGCAACGCGGCCCGATTCTCACGCCGCCGGAGACCACAACATGCGAGGCGATGAAGACATCCTCGGCGATCTCGCTGTGGTGGCCGATGTGGTTGCCGGACCACAACGTGACGTTGCGTCCGACACGCGCGAAAGGCTGGATGGTGTTGTCTTCCAGGATGAACTGGTTCGGCTGTGGGGCGAAGGTCGAAAAGCGGGTGACGCGGCTGCTGACGTAGTGGACCAAGCTATAGCCTTTCGCCTCCGCCGCGTCGACGCGCGCGCGGCGCAGCTTGTTGAGCCCGGTGTAGCTCACGGCGACGAAGAGATCGAACGCGTCGGGCGGGAACAGGCGTTCCACTTCCTCGAACGCGACCAGCGGCCGGTCCAGCCAGGTCTCGTGCTCGCGATAGGCGGCGTCGACGGTGAAAGCGGCGACCCGGCGACCGGCATCCTCGGTGAAATAGAACGCCGCGAGCTCCGCGATCGCGCCGGTCCCGAATATAATGAGCTCCTTCATGCCGCACTCCTTCGGTTCGGTCGACGTGGCTCGCTCGTCACGCGCAGCCCGGACGTTCGCGGGCAAGGTGCGCGCTCGACCGCCCCGGCCGGGTTTGGTCTCGCGCCAAGGTAGGCGATCGGCGGGGATGTGGAAACAAGCGGCCCTCGGGTGCGCCCGCGCAGGGTTGGCCGGACCGTGGGATGGAGCGACGCACATCGCTGTAACCGGTCGCCGGTCGCGCAAGCCGCGCTGGCTGTCAGCTTGGGCGGCCAGGCCCTGCGCCGTGCCGACGACGGACATGGGTTCTACACCTGCTACAGTCCAGAACCACACAGCACGGGGGTGGGGCTCGATGGACCCGGCCCTTCTCGGCTCTTCGCGCCGGTCAGCGTGCGCCGCGTGGCGCGTATCAGCGGGAGTTCCTGCCCGCTACAGCGTACAAAATCAGAGAGCTACAGCGAACGAATAGTGCTCACCATCGTCTGTCGTGGCACGCCACGCCGGAACCAAGCCGCGCACGCCGAAACCCGCCGCTCTCCCGCCCGCGGCGGCGGGGGCCGGTGAACGGCTGCGACATCACCCCATGAGGTCATCGCGCCGGCCCGGGGGCGCATCGGCCGGCCGCCAACGGCCCCGCGCGCGCTGCTCCAGGCACGCATCGTCGCGGCGATCGAGGTCACCGGCGCGCCGAAGCCGCGCGCTGCCCCGGCAATGTGCGACTGTTGCCTCCCGGAGCCGGGCACCCGCAACG
>DATKQI010000226.1:0-5227 GCA_035532755.1 Acetobacteraceae bacterium | reverse complement strand
TTCAGGAAATGCGGCGCCAGCACATCGCGCGTGATGGCCGCGTCGGGCAGAACAAGGCTCGCGCTCTCCAGCCGCACCGTCACCGCGCAACGCGCGGGGTCGGCGCGGTCGTAGGTCAGCCGGCCGTCGAACCGGTGGAACTGCCCGTCGATCGGCAGCACCGAAAGCACATAGGCGCGAAAGCCGACCCGCGTGTTGGCGGGATCGAGCACGATGGTCCGCGGCGCCGCGAGGCACGGATGCGCCGCCAGCAACAGGGCGGACAGCAGAGGGGCGGATAGCAGGAGAACGGGCCGCATGCCCCGATATACTCCGTTTCCGGGGGGAAAGCGGGGCGCCGTAACGCGTCAGTCGTCCACCCGGTGCACATCGTGCATCACGATGCCCACCGCCTCGCTGGGCATGCTCAGCCATTCCTTGTGCCGCAGCGTGCGCTTCGTATCGCGATAGCCGCTCTGCCAATGCTCGCGCATCGAGCGTTTGCTGAACTCGTAATCCTTGGCATCGCCCTCATACGCGGCCTGCTGGTAGATCAGGTGCAGGATGGTCAGCTCCGGCATGTCGGCCAGCCGCTGCTTCAGCGCCTTCTCCTCGTCGGAAAGCCGCTCCTCCGGTATCTTCGCCAGCAGCCCGCGCATGCGCATATGGTCGCAGTACTGCTGCATGTAGCGGTCGGTCGTCAGCCGCGTGCGGCTCGAATACTGGATGTCCTTCTGCCGCGCCATCACGTCGAACATGTCGCGCGGCAGCGGGCCGCGCGCGCTGAACAGATCGACCTGGAACACCAGGGTGTTGGCGCTGCCCACATTGTCCAGCACGTGCTGCAGCGGCGTGTTGGAGACAAGCCCGCCATCCCAGTAGCAATCGGTGCCGATCTGCACCATCGGCAGTGCCGGCGGCAGCGCACCGCTCGCCATCACATGCTCGGGGATGATCTCGGTCTCCGCATTGTCGAAGAAATAGAAATTGCCGCTCTGCACGTTCACGGCACCCACCGCGAAGCGTGTCTGCCCACCGTTGATCAGCTCGAAATCGACCAGCTCGCCCAGCGTCTGCCGCAAGGGCGCGGTGTCGTAGAAGCTGGTCGCGGTGGGCGCGCCGCGCAGGCTCAGCCATGGGCTTGGCAGGTTCGGCCGGAAAAACCCCGGCTGCCCCAGCATCATCGAACCGAACGCCGAAAGCGCGTTGCCGAACCGTCGCGGCTCGTCCCCCTCCGGCAGCGGCCATGCCGTGCGCCGGGTGGTGATGGTCTCCCAGAACGCCTCCAGCCGTTCCAGTCGCCGCTCGGGCGGATTGCCGGCGATGAGGGCGGCGTTGATCCCGCCGATGGAGACCCCGCTCACCCAGTCCGGCTCCAGCCCGGCCTCGTGCAGCGCCTGGTACACCCCGGCCTGGTAGGCGCCGAGCGCCCCGCCGCCTTGCAGCACGAGCGCGATCCGGTCGCAACCGGGCGGGCGCCACGGCGCCGTCGGCGATGGCGGGGGCAGGGGGCCGACATCCATGGGCTTGGTCCATTCGCGGTTGATCGGGATTGCTGATCGAAGATGCGCCATAACTGAGCCGCCCACCGCCGCGGTTCAAGCGCCGTTTCGTTCCCGCGCCGGGAATGCCGCGTTCATGACGGTCTTTTCACGGGCAACACCCGCCCTCATGTTTCTATATCCTCCCTTCCACAGAAGAGCACCCGCATGACCCGTGACGAGATCCTGGCGGCATCCTCGATGCCGCTGTGCAGCCCGAGCTATCCGAAGGGCCCGTATCGCTTCATCAACCGTGAATATCTCGTCATCCACTACGAATCCGATCCGGATGCGATCCGCGCGATCCTGCCCGAGCCGCTGGAGCCGGACGGCAACCACGTCTTCTTCGAATGGATGAAGATGCCCGATTCGTCCGGCTTCGGGGACTATCAGGAAAGCGGCTGCGGCATTGCCGCCCGCTTCCAGGGAACGCCCTGCCTGTTCAGCGCGCAGATGTACCTGGATGACGAATCGCCCACCACGGGTGGGCGCGAGATCTGGGGTTTCCCGAAGAAGCTCGGCAGCCCCAGCCTGAAGGCGATCCACGCCACCCTCACCGGCACGCTGCATTACGACGAGGAACGCGTGGCGATGGGCACGATGCCTTTCAAGGACGAGGCGCTGGACCACGCGAAGGTGCTGGAGGGGATGCGGATGCTCAACATCAACCTCAAGTTCATCCCCGACGTGGACGGATCGCCGAAAATCGCCCAACTCGTCGGCTACCATCTGGAGAACATCACGCTGAAGGGCGCCTGGGGCGGCCCGGCGCGGCTGCATCTGGTGCCGCACGCGAACTGCCGGGTGGCGGATTTGCCGGTGCACAAGATTCTGTACGGCCGGCACATGCTCGCCGACCTCACATTGCCCTACGGCAGGGTGCTGCACGACTATCTGGCCTGATTCGGATCGGCTGAACGCATATCGAGGAGATGATGATGGCTTTGAAGGGCAAAGTGGCGCTGGTCACCGGATCGACCAGCGGGATCGGCCTCGGCATGGCGCGCGCGCTGGCCGCGGAAGGGGCGGCGATCATGCTCAACGGCTTCGGCGACGCGGCGGAGATCGACAAGACCCGCAAGGACCTCGCCGCCGAGTTCGGGGTGAAGGTGGCCTATTCCGGCGCGGACATGGGCAAGCCGGACGAGATCGCCGCGATGGTCGCCGCCGCGCAGAGCGAGCTGGGTTCGCTCGACATCCTGGTGAACAACGCCGGCATCCAGTTCACCGCCGCCTTCGAGGATTTCCCGGCCGACAAATGGAACGCGATCATCGCGATCAACCTCTCGTCGGCGTTCCACGCCACGAAGGCGGCGATTCCGGGCATGAAGAAGAAGGGCTGGGGGCGGATCATCAACACCGCCTCCGCGCATGGGCTGGTCGCGAGCGAGCACAAGGTCGCCTACGTCGCCGCCAAGCACGGCATCGTCGGCATGACCAAGGTGGCGGCCGTGGAGCTCGCCAATTTCGGCATCACCGCCAACGCGATCTGCCCCGGCTGGGTGCTGACGCCGCTGGTGCAGAAGCAGCTTGAAGACCGCGCCAAGCAGAACGGCAGCACCGTCGAGGAGGAAAAGAAGAAGATGCTCGCCGAAACCCAGCCGATGCACAAATTCTCCACCCCGGAGCAGATCGGCGCGCTGACCGTGTTCCTCTGCTCGGACGGCGCAGAAACCATCACCGGCACGGCCCTGTCGATCGACGGCGGCTGGGTGGCGCACTGAAACAACCCGCCCCGCCGGCGCTTGACCGGCGGGGCGGGATGCGCCTCTCTCCTCCCATGTCGGATTCCGCCCGATTCACCGCGATGATGCGGCGCTCCGCCGCACTGAAGCAGCGCATCGCCACCGAACTCGCCACCCCCGTGGTCGCGGTGGTCGATGCCTGCGAACGCGCGATCCGCGGCGGCGGCAAGCTGATGTTCTGCGGCAACGGCGGCTCGGCGGCCGACAGCCAGCATCTGGCCACCGAACTGCTGATCCGCCTGCGCGGCGCGGTGGAGCGCGATTCCTGGCCCGCCCTCGCGCTCACGCTGGACACCTCGGCGCTGACCGCCGGCGGCAACGACTACGGCTTCGAGGAGGTGTTCGCCCGCCCGCTGCGCGGCCTCGGCCGCCGCGGGGATGTGCTGTTCGCCATCACCACCTCCGGCCGCTCCGCCAACGTGCTGCGCGCGCTTCAGGTCGCCCGCACCATGGGCGTGGTCACCGTCGGCCTGCTTGGCGGCACGGGAGAACCCGCCGCCGCCCTCTGCGACCACGTGCTGCTGGTGCCCGATGCCGAGACCGCGCGGGTGCAGGAATGCCACATCGCCCTCGGCCACGCCGTCCTGGAACTGCTCGAAGACCGGCTGGTCGCGCGGCCCGGATGAAATAGTACAGTTTTTGGAAGGCATCGGAATTTTTGTAATATCAGGTGTGAATCCGTGCCAATCCTGCTGACGGGCGCCGCCGGCTTCATCGGCTTCCATATTGCCACCGCCCTGCTCGGCCGTGGCGAGCAGATTATCGGCGTGGACGATCTGAACCCGTATTACGACGTGCGCTTGAAGCAGGCACGGCTGTCACAACTGATAGAACGTCGCAATTTCTGCTTCCATCAGATTGATATTGCTGATCGTTCTTCGATGGCAGCATTGGCTGCCCGGGAAAGTGGGATCACCCGGATCGTCCATCTCGCCGCACAAGCCGGCGTGCGGCATTCATTGACCGACCCTCACGCCTATGTCTCGGCAAACATGATGGGCCATCTGGTCGTGCTCGAAGCCGCCCGCGCCCTTCCACACCTGGAACACCTTGTATTTGCTTCTTCTTCTTCCGTTTATGGGGCGAATTCCGCCTTGCCGTTTGCAGAACAGGATCGGGTGGATACCCCTCAATCCTTATATGCAGCCAGCAAATTGGCTGACGAATTGATGAGTTATTCGTATGCTCATCTTTTCGGTATTCGTCAGACTGCTTTGCGTTTCTTCACGGTCTATGGCCCATGGGGTCGCCCGGACATGGCATATTACAGTTTTGCCAATGCGATCATGAAGGGCGAACCAATCACCCTGTACGATGGCGGGACATTGCGGCGAGATTTCACCTATATCGACGATATCGTCACCGGTGTGCTGGGCGTGCTGGATCGCCCACCCGAGAATGTGCCGCCGATGCGTGTGTTGAACATCGGCAACCACCGCAGCGAGCCGGTTTCCGCCCTGGTGGCGCTGCTGGAGCGGGAATTGGGCCACCGGGCCGACATCCGCTTCGCGGCCCGCCCGCCGGCGGATGTGGTGGAGACCTTCGCCGACATCACCCGGATCGCCGAGTTGACGGGATTCGCGCCAGCAACACCCCTGGAGGCCGGAATCCCGCGTTTCGTGGCGTGGTTTCGGCGCTGGCGCAACGGGTGAAGAACCTGCCGAAAGATGGTTGACGCCCCGCTCTGCCTCCTCTAAACCCCCGTCACGCCGGCGATGTCGGGGGTTGCAGACGGGCGGTGTTTCCGCTATCTTCACTCTCCCGCACCGTTCGGTGTATCAGACTCGGGCAGCACTGGGTTACAGGGCTGACGGGTTTGTTTGTTCTTTGAATTTGTGTATCTGGAATTGGAAGGGATACGTTGGTGGCGTTCCTTGGGTCTTGATCTGTTCTGAGAGGGATGGGTTGGGATGGTTTGGGTGTTGGGATGGGTCTGGGTTTGATTTGGCTCGTTCTGGTGCT
>DATKQI010000225.1:0-8644 GCA_035532755.1 Acetobacteraceae bacterium | reverse complement strand
TCCCGGACGGACACTCAGGTTGTGCTTTCGTGACATAGTATCGCACATCCTCTATTGCTCTTTCTACTACGATAGGCGGCATTCCGCCACGCTTTCCTGCGATCGTCTGCGCCTGGTGGTCCATGCACTCGTGCGTGTTCTGATCCTGCAGCGGTTGCGATGGCCGCAGGGGTACATGTCGGCGTCGGGAAGGTGGCGTGGCGCATTCAGTCCCACGCGTTCCGGCGGTCGTTGGACCGCCCGACAGCAGGCAAGATATCGCGCTCTCCAGCCTCATCAGACCCACCGGTCGCAGCTCCGCCCGCAGGCGGATCTCGTGTTGTCCCGTTGCTCTCAGCGTGCCGTCGTCATGCCGGCACCAGCGCCGTCGCCGCCGCCTCCGGCTGCACGGCCGCGAAGCGGAAATCGGTGCCGTCACGCCACATCGCGTGCATGATGACAGCGAGCTTGCGCGCCACCGCGGTGACCGCCCGCTTGTGGCCGCGATGCCGGGCGAGCTTCATCCCCCACGTCTTGAGGCTGGTCCACGCCTTGCTGCGGGTCAGCAGACAGCTCGCCGCCTCATAGAGCAATGTGCGCATCTCCTTGTCCCCCTGGCGCGAGATGTGGCCGTCAAAATCGATCGACGTGCCGGACTGCTCGCGCTTCGGCGCAAGACCGAAATGCGCGCCGACGTCGCGCGATCGGACGAACCGCTCCGGCGCATCGACCGCGGTCTTGGACGCCAAAGCGGTCACCGGACCGACGCCGGGAATGCTCATGAAGCGCTTGCAGACCGCATCGTGGACGGTGATCTGCACGACCAGCGCGTGCATCCGGGTCTACTCGGCCGCCCGGATTCATGCACGGTTCGTGCAGCGCGGCCGCTGTTCGGGCGCAATTTCTGGTGCAGATGTCATGCATCGCACGCGCCCGAACGCCGACGGTCCCGGCGCCTGCGAACGCCGCCAGCGCGGTATATTGGTCACCGGCTCGGCGCCGCGCCACGGGCGTTGCCGCTGGCACGGACGAGCGCCTCCACAGCGTGGATTGCCGCCTCGACATCGGCGGCGGGGAGCTGCGTCAGCGGGTCGTGAGACAGTGGATTGAGCACGTATCTCTCGTGCGCCTCCAGCCAGTTCGGCGCCGCCAGCCGGGCCGCGACAAGCTCCGCCTCGAAACCGGGCGGATGACGGCGCTACGCTTCCGGCGGATCGGTCTGCCGAGACGCGTGGTCCGCCACGCGCGCCGGCTGCTCGTCTGCCTCGGCGCGGGCGCGGCGACCCTGAGGCTGATCCTCGCCGCCCGGTAAACCATCCGGGTGCCGGCGCACTGGCCGGGCAGATGATCCGCCGCCGCCAACCTCACGCCGTCTTGGGGTCTGTCGCCGAAGGCCCGATGGGATGGTCGTGGCGGGTTTGTCCGCACCCGCGGCGCCGGGCTCCCCTTGGTTGCAGGCGCGCCCGCCCGTGCAGGCACAGCGTGCAGCCATAGTCAACACAAGGGGTAATTCCGTGACGAACTGAGCCGAAACCGACGGTTCACGCGCGAACCTCCCGCCGTCCCTCGCGTCCGGCGGTTTGGTCGGGACTCCCCCGAAGCGCCATCAGCCGCGCCAAGCCCCCCGCATGCGCGAGCACGGCCGCCTGCTCCGGCATCGTCAATGCGGCGAGTGCCTGATCCAAGGTCCTGGCTTCGGCGAGCTTCGCCAGCCCGACTACCTGCGTCACGTCGATCGGATCCAGCTGCGGCCGACGACCGGGGGGAAGCATGCGGCGGTGGGCGTCCAGCAGGCACGGGTCGTGCCGCAGCCGGTGCACGCCCGCCAGGGCGCCATCCTCCGCCTGCCGCAGTGCGGCGTACAGCGCCACGGCGCGGGCCAGCTCGGCGGGGGGAGCCGCCTCCTCCGGGATACGCAGCAGGCCGAGCCGGCGCAGCGCCACGCCAAGATCCTGCCGCGCGGTGACCGCGGCCAGCGGAATGGCCAACACGAGGCCAAGCACGACCGGCGACATCCAGAAGAACAGGAACGGCGAGACCAGATAGGCGGCCAGACCGAGCGCCGCTCCGAAGATCGTGACGCCCCGGTAGCGGCGTGCGACGTCCGGCCACGGCAGGCTGTCGTCGTCGCGCCGCTGCGGCTGCCAGCCGGCATCCCGGCCGAGCAGGATTGCGGCCACGTCGATCGACTGGGTGACCATCGCCACCGGGGCGATCAGCCCGGCCAGGACGACCTCGATCAACAGGCTCGCCAGCGCGCGCAGGGCGCCACCGCAACCCCGCCGGTCGGCGCGACGCGCCAGCAGGGCGACATAGCCCAGCAGCTTGGGCGCGAGCAGGACGGCCATGGTGCCGGCGAACACCCATTTCGACCGCACCGGATCGATCGCCGGCCAGTGCGGGAACAAGGACGGCTGGGTGCCGAAATAGTCCGGTCGCACGAAGCGTTCCTGCAGGGAGATCAGGATGCCCGCCAACAAGAATAGCAGCCACATCGGTGCGGTGAGGTAGGCGCCGATGCCGGTCAGCAGATGCAGCCGGCTGAGCCAGTAAAGGCCGCGCGCCGGCAGCACCGCGGCGTGCTGCAGATTGCCCTGGCACCAGCGCCGGTCGCGCACCGCGAGGTCGGCGAGCGAGGGCGGGCTCTCCTCGTAGCTGCCCGCCAGCCCGGGCACCATGTGCACGGCCCAGCCGGCGCGCCGCATCAGCGCCGCCTCGACGAAATCATGGCTCAAGATGTGGCCGCCGAAGGGCTTGCGGCCGGTGAGCCGCGGCAAACCGGCCTGCGCGGCGAAAGCGCGCGTGCGGATGATGGCGTTGTGGCCCCAGTAGTTGCCGTCCGCGCCGTGCCACCAGGCGATGCCGTGAGCGATCAGCGGGCCATAGACCCGCCCGGCGAACTGCTGCATCCGCGCGAACAGGGTGCTGCCGTTGACGATGATCGGCAGGGTCTGGATCACGCCGACATCCGGGTGCCGCTCCATCGCCGCCGTCAGCCTGATGATGGCTGCGGCGGTCATCACGCTGTCGGCGTCCAGCACCAGCATCTGCGGATAGGCGGCGCCGAACCGGCGCACCCAGTCGGCGATGTTGCCGGCCTTGCGTTCGGTGTTCTGCGCCCGCCGACGATAGAAGATGTGCGCGTCATCGTCGGTGCGTTGCCGCAGCGCCAGGAACGCCGCCTCCTCGGCGATCCAGATGTCGGGATCGGTGGTGTCGCTCAGGATGAAGCTGTCGAAGTGCGCGCCAGCGCCGGCCGCGCGCAGCGCCTCGTCGATCGCCTGTAGCGCAGCCATGACCCGCGCTGGCTGCTCGTTATAGGTCGGCATCAGCAGCGCGGTGCGCGTGCGCAGCGCCGGCAGGGGACTTCCCGGCGGATCGAGCAGCCGGCGACCGCCGCCGCACAGCAGGGAGACGAAGCCGGCCAGCGCGCTTGTGAAGGAGAGCGCGATCCAGGCGAACAGCACGACGAACAGCACCAGCACCAGGATTTCCAGCGTGGTCAGGCCGCCGACCTGCAGCACCAGGTACATCTCGTGCGCGGCCTCCGCGGTCATCGCCACCGCTCCGCCGATCACCAGGACCCTGCGCAGCACCATGCCGCGGGGCGAGGAAACAGGCCGCCGGCGTGGCGGCGCCTGCCGCAACGACTGCACCGGCATGTCCAGCGGCGCCTCCTCGGGCAACGGGCGGAAGCCGGATGCGAGGCCGGCGACCGGACCGTCCGGCAGTGCGGTCAGAGTGTCCATCGATACAGCCACACCTCGGAGATCGGCGCGTCCGCCCCCATCAGCCGTGCGGTCAGCTCAACCAGAGTCGCGTTGCCGGGCGCCAGTTCGAAGCTGATGCGCCACCGCCCCGTCCGGTCGATCGGCTCGGCGATCGGATGCAGGATATGGCCGGGTCTCGCGGTCACCCGGGCGACCAGCTTCGCGTCGGTCGGGACGGTCTTCAGCCGATCGCCGGCGAAGTCGATAATGAACAGCCGCGTCGCCTTGTCGTGCCCGGCGCCAATCCGGGTCTGCACCACCTTGGCGACCGTCTCGACAACCGGGGCCGACCAGCACCAGTGAAGACGGTAGCCGGCGTCGAACCGGGCCTTCGCCGGCAGTGGCAGCTTCGGCCGCCAGAACGCGACGATGTTGTCGTCGGCTTCGCTGCTGCTCGGGATCTCCACCAGGTCCACGTCGCCCGGCCGCCAGCCGCTCGTCGGTTCCACCCATAGGCTCGGGCGCTTCTCGTAATGCGCCTCCAGGTCCTGGTAGTCGGCGAAGGCGCGCTGGCGCTGCATCAGCCCGAAGCCGAGGGGGCTCGTATCGGCGAACGCGCTGAATTGCAGCTTGATCGGGTTGGCAAGCGGGCGCCAGAGCGGCACGCCGCGGCCGGTCAGCATGCGCAGCCCGTCCGAATCATGCGCCGCCGGACGGTAGTCGTCGGCGCGGCCGCGATCGTTGGGGCCGAAGTAGAACATGCTGGTGAGCGGCGCGATGCCGACTTCCTTCAACGCGACGCGTGGATACAGCGACATCGCGGTGTCGAACACGGTGTCCTTGCCCGGATGGATGGCAAAACGGAACGCGCCGGTCGTGCTCGGGCTGTCGAGCAGTGCCCAGATCACCAGGGCGTCCGCGCCGGGCATCGGGCGTTCCAGCCAGAAGGCGCGGAAGACGGGGAATTCCTCGCCGGCAGGATCCGCGGTCCTGATCGCCAGTCCGCGGGCTGACAGGCCATAGACCTGGCCCTTCGCAACCGCGCGGAAATAGCTCGCACCCAGGAACGCGCAAACCTCGTCGAAATAGTCCGGGCGATTGAGCGGGAAGTGAATGCGGAAGCCGGCGAAGCCCAGATCGCCGGGTGCCGGCGCGGGTACCTTCCCGAAGGTAAACAGGTCGCGGCTGTAGGCGAGCGGCCGGGACTGGCCGTCGGCTACCTCGTGGATCTCCACCCGATCGGTATAGAGGAAGCCACGATGGAAGAACTCGGCCTCGAAGTTCAGCCCCTGCCCGTGCCAAAGCGCCATCGTCGGCTTGAACCGGATCGAACGGTATTGACTGTAGGTGAGCTTCTTCAGTGAATCCGGCAGATGCCCACCCGGCGCCTGATAAGGCTGCTCGGACAACGCACGGGCGCGAGCGTGCACCGTGGTGGGATCGAACGGCGTGCCAGGGGCCAGTGCGGCGGGCGTCACCGCCGGTACAGCACCCATGGCGGCCGCCGTCACCAGTCGCTGCAACAGAGCAACAGCCGGCAACACTGCCGCGCCGGCGATCAGATCGCGACGCTGCATCACGGGGGCGGCAACGCGTTCGGGTGCCGGATTCCTTGAGCCATGGCGAGGTGCTCCCCGGAGATGGCGACGACCCTGGCCTGCCCGGCGGCCGACGCTGCTGAACGATCTACAATCGCGCTCCGATCGCCGGCCAGAAATCTGCGAACACCGGGCGATAACTCAAGTGGAACGAGGCCCGCGACATCCCCCATATCCCAACGTCACAATGCCCGCGCTGGCTTTCCCGTGCGCCAGTGCGCTTCGATCTGTTCCAGGGTTCTTCCCTTGGTTTCCGGTACCAGGAAAAACGCGAACAGCCACGCTCCCACACTGACCCCGCCATACAGCCAAAACGTGGTCGGCCGGCCCAGCACCTGCGTGAGCGTCAGGAACGAGACCGCCACGATCAGATTCGCGCTCCAGTTGGCGAACGTACCGACGCTCATCGCCCGGCCGCGGACGCCCAGCGGGTAGATCTCGGACAGCATCAGCCAAAAGACCGGGCCCAGCCCGATGGCGAACGATCCGACATAGGCCATGAGGCTCGCCACCGCGATCCATCCCAGGCTGCCCGACACCTGCGGGAGCGCGAACGCCAGCCCCAGCACCGCCAAGCTGAGCGCCATGCCCGCAAGGCTGCCGAGCAGGAGCGGCCGGCGCCCGACCCGATCGATCAGGCCCATCGCCACCACGGTCAGCGCAACGTTCACCACGCCGACCCCGACGCTCGCCAGGATCGCGGCCGGAGCCGACGAAAGCCCGGCGAACTTGAAGATTGTCGGTGCGTAATAGATGACTGTATTGATGCCCGTGATTTGCTGTGCGATCGCCAGTCCGACACCTACAATCATTGCTGGACGCAGCACAGGGCCGAGAAGTTCCGACCAGTGCATCTGCTGCTGCGCAAGGCTGTGCTCGATCCTGGCAAGCTCGCCTGCCACCTGGTCCGGGGGCCGGAGCCGCTCCAGCACGGCGCGGGCCTGGCTCTTGTGTCCGCGGCTTGCCAGCCATCGCGGGCTGTCCGGAATGAACAGCAGTCCGATGCCGAAGGCCGCCGCCGGAACCGCCGCCAGCGCAAACATCCACCGCCAGCCACTGCTTCCGGCAAAGGTGTAGTCCACGAGGTAGGAGACGACGATCCCGCTCGTCAGGGCGACCTGGTTGATCGAAACCAGCGTGCCGCGGATCCGAGTCGGGGCGATCTCGGAGATATAGAGCGGGGCGGCAAACGAGGCGGCGCCGATGGCCGCGCCCGCCACCACCCGGGCGGAGATCAACAAGGCCGTGCCCGGTGCCAGCGCCGCCCCGATGGCACCGAGAGCGAACACGATCGCTGTGACAATCAGCAACTTCCGGCGCCCGAGCCGGTCCGCAAGCACACCGCCGCCGGCGGCGCCGATGAGCGAGCCCAGCAGAACCGAGCTGACGACGATCTCCTCCAGGCCCGGCGAGAGCGAGAAGGCCGTCTTGATGAACAGGATCGCCCCGGAGATGACGCCGATATCGTAGCCGAACAACAGGCCGCCCAACGCCGAGACGGCAGCAGCGAGATAGACCAGACGCGTGCCGCCTGACATGTGGATCAACGCTCCGCTGAGGGCCGCCAGTCGCGGCCTTATCGGGCGACGAATTTGATACCGTAATAGGTCAGGAATGCTTCGTCATAGCTGTCGTCAACCGCCATGGCCGGGTCGTAACGCGGACCGCCCCGTACCTTCTCGCGCGTGAGATCGAGGTGGAGCAGGCTAGCCGGCCAGTCGATTGTGGTGACCGAAAGCGGCGAGATCAGGATCTTCTCTCCCGGCCACCAGTTCCTTGTGTCGATGATGATATACCGGATGCTCCAGTCCGTAGCCTCCACAAGGAACCCCTCGACATGGCCGATTTCGCCGTCGGTGGCCTCGATATGGTATCCGGTGATGGCGCTCACGCTGCGCAGATGCGGATCGCCCTCGGCGGGCTCGGGCCCGGCGGCACCAGCCTCGCGCGGGCCGGGTTCCGCTGGGCGAAGCGGCAGGCCGGACGGCATCGCCATGAAATTATCGGTGGAGAGCGAACCGCTGCCCCAGTAGGGGTTCCAGCCGTAGAAATTATAGAGTTGCGCCTCGGCCTGGCGCGACACGGGCTGATCGGCGTCGAGCGCCGGGCTGTCCCTGACCTGCTGCATCGTCAAGGTAACCGGGAAATGGTGCCGAGCGGAATCGGTCTGGCCCAGCGCCGACAGCGGCAACAGAACCTTGCGGCCCGAGAGCCAGCTGCCGGTTTCGACAACGATCCAGCGCACGATCCAGCCGCGGTCGTCGAACAACAGGTCGCTGACGGTTCCGATCTGGCCGTCGGTCGCTTCGATCGCGTAGCCGTTAAGGGTGGAGGCGGTCCATAACATGGCGAACTCCTTTGCGCCGACGGGGTGCGGGAGCGCGCCGGATCGGCGTTCCACGGTCATCGGAGCGAATTCTAGCGGGCCAGGGCCAGAAAGGCAGGCTCGGAAACTACCCCTCCCCCCGACCGGCGGGGATCCTCCTGGAGCCTGGGTAGTTTCCGGGCCTGTCCCGCCCGGCCGCCCTCCCCGCACAGTCTTCACCCGTGTTGCAGAGGCAAGGCCCGTTGTCAGTCGCTCGTCCGCCACGACCCGGGCCGATCAAACGGCGCGCGCGCTGGGTGCTCCTCGGCGTCCTCCTGGCATGGCTTCCTGCCATCGGTCCCGCCGCGGCGGCGCAGGACGCGGGCCTGATCGCGCAGGGTCGCTACATCTCGCGCCTCGCCGATTGCGAGGGGTGTCACACAAGACCCGGCGGCACGCCCTTCGCGGGTGGACCACCGATCAGCACCCCGTTCGGTACCGTGCCCTCGCCCAACATCACGCCGGATAGCGAAACCGGTATCGGCGGTTGGAGCGACCAGGATTTCTACCGCGCGGTGACCGATGGGATCGGCCGGCATGGCGAATACCTCTATCCGGTCATGCCCTTTCCGTCGTTCACCCGCATGACGCGCAGCGACGTCCTGGCGATCAAGGCCTATCTGTTCTCGCTGCCGCCCGTCCACACGCCGCGGGCAGAGAACACCCTGATGTTTCCGTTCGATATGCGCTGGACGATGCTCGCGTGGCGCGAACTCTACTTCCATCCCGGCATCTTGCGACCCGACCCGCAGCGTTCGGAGGCGTGGAACCGCGGAGCCTATCTCGTCCAGGGTCCGGGACATTGCGGCGCGTGCCATTCGCCGCGCAACGTTCTCGGCGCCACCGAGGAGGGCAGCAGCCTCGCCGGCGGGAAGCTCGGCGCCTGGCTGGCGCCGAACATCTCGGCCGATGCGCGCTGGGGCATCGGCACCTGGTCGATCGACGACATCGTCACCTTCCTCAAGACCGGCGTGCAGAAGACCGGAGGCGTC